>DAOWET010000054.1 GCA_030638335.1 Nitrospirota bacterium | reverse complement strand
GGGGAAAAAGTATGCTTTCAGGGTTGCGGATGTGGAAGAGATAATCCAGAGCCGGAATACGACCTTTGTTCCCAGGACAAAGGAATTTGTTATTGGGATCACCACGGTCATGGGCAAGATCGTTCCGGTGATTGACATCGCGATGCTTATGAATGCCTCTGAAAAGACCGAGGACCTCGATCGAGGGAAGGTCGTTGTTCTAAAAGGGCCGGGCGGCCCGGTGGGCGTCCGGATGCATCGTGACATGGACATAGTGCTGCTTACTGAAGATGACATCAAACCTCCGCCAGGGCATCTTGTGGAGGGTGATCAGGCGTTTATTGCGGGTGTTGTGAAGCTCAGGAATAATTTCGTATCTATTTTGGATACTGAGACAATGCTGTCGGTGCCGGCAGCCAGGGGGGCATATGAGGGAGAAGCTTGAGCTAAAGATAGTGGCAATCGTGTTCCTGATGCTTGTTGTCGGAGTGCTGATAGCGGTCACTTTCTCGATACGCCTGGAACGTGATGACATGTATTCCGTTGCCAGGGAAAGACTTGTGAGCATGGCCAGGCTTGTATCAACATCAATAGAACGCACAATGGTTGAAGCCGACGCTGACTTCACCCGAAACCTGATCGATGAGATCAAGTCCGTAAGCGGTTTTGAACTCATGGTATACAACAACAAGATGCGTGAGGCATTTGTCTTCAAGCCCGATGCCGTCCCCTTAAAAGACCCCGATGTATTAGCTGTCATAAAAAGCGGTGTTGAGTCGGTTTCAATGAACGGAAGGCTGCTAAATGCATTTATTCCCCTGAATAACAATGCTGAATGTCAGGAGTGCCATTTCGGGGAAGGCAATGTCATAGGCGCTGTCAAGGTATCGATCTCGTTGGAACATGAGTATGAAAAGATAGTTCGATTCGGGATAGTGATGTTCATCGCAAGCTTTCTGGGCGTTATTCTTATTGGAACCACACTCTGGCTGGCGCTTCGCAAGAGCGTCGTGGTCCCGCTGAAGGAGCTTGAGAGCGCGGCACAGAAGATGTCCGAGGGAGACCTGACCTTCCAGACGGACATAAGCAGCACTGACGAGATAAAACGTCTGGATACTTCGATCAAGGAATCCCTGAGTTCCATCAGCGGGATACTCAGGCGGGTCAGGGACGTTGCGGTGCGTATCTCTGACACCTCCGAATTCGTTAGTCAGGAGACCAACAAGGTAGTTGACGGCACCATGATCGAAGCCGAGGCGATCGCGGAAATATCGAGTTCCATCGAGGAGCTGAACGCTGCCATCGGCGAGGTGGCTGAAAGTACAACCAACCTGACGCGTTCGGTCCAGGACACGGCCGCCTCCATGGAGGAGATGTCCAATACCATCGCATCCATAAAAGACATAACGCATGAGGTCTCGGCCGGTGTTGATACCACCTCTTCGTCCATTAACGAACTTTCTGCAAACATCAAGGAAGTGGCTGACAACGCCTCTGACCTGGGCCGCGTCTCTGACGAGACCCTTGCCGCGGTGGAGGAGATCACAAGTTCCGTCAAAGAGGTGGAAAGCAGCGCAAAGGAATCCTCAACGCTTTCGCAGAAGGTCACGGAGGACGCCTCCTCTCTGGGCGCTGTGGCGATCAGCGAGGTGCGCGATGGCATGGACCGCATAAAGACCTCTGTTTCAACGGCTGCCGATGCGATAAGGAAGCTTGGAGGAAGGTCAGAGGAGATAGGGAACATCCTTAACGTGATCGACGACATCACCGACCAGACAACGCTCCTGGCGTTGAACGCCTCCATTCTTGCGGCACAGGCCGGCGAGCATGGGAAGGGTTTTTCGGTGGTGGCCAACGAGATCAAGGACCTTGCGGAACGGACTGCTTTGTCAACTCACGAGATCGACAGCCTTATCCGCTCTGTGCGCGAAGAGGTGTCTGATGCTGTAAACGGCATGGGCGAAGGCATGAAGGCGGTCAAGGACGGTATTGTCCTTTCCGAAAAGGCATCCACCGCCCTGGACAAGATACTCATTAGCTCGCGCAAATCATCCGAGATGTCTTCATCCATTGAGCGGACCACTGCAGAGCAGGCAAAGACCGCTAAATACGTTATCGAGGCCATCGAGCGTGTGCGTCTGATGGTGAGCGAGATAGTGGGGGCCACTCAGGAGCAGAGCAATGGGGTCTCTCTCATAATAGAGGCTACAGAGGGTATCCGCGAGGCATCCCACCGGGCGGATTCAGCCACTGAACAGCAGGCGGAAGGCAGCCGGCAGATAACAAGGGCTGTTGAGAACATCTCCGAGATGAGCCAGCAGATTTTAAGGGCGATAAATGAGCAGAAGTCCGGCTCCAAGCAGATATGGACCTCGGTGGAAAGAATTAAAGACATCCCGGGGCGCAACCGCGACAGGGCTTTTAAGGCAAACAAGTCCATCAAGGAGCTCTCACGCGATTCCGACCTTGCCAAGATGGAGATGGAACGGTTCATTCTGTATGAGGGCGATGACTCTGATATCATAAAGCTTGGCGTAGTACCCTTTGACGCTCCTGCGGAACTGTTCACCAAGTTCACCCCTCTTTCCCAGCAACTCTCCAAGGAGACAGGAAAGCGCTTTGATCTGCGAATTGCACCTGATTATATCACTGCGGTGAAGGACCTCAAGGAAGGTGTCACGCAGTTATGCTTTATGACGTCACTGACCTATATTGTCGCGAGAAGCCAGTTCAAGATCGAGCCTGTTGTGAAGGTGCTCAGAAACGGCAGGCCCTTCCACCGTTCGGTCATCTTCACGCGCGAACACAGCACAGTTAAAGCGCTGGATGACGTGAAAAACCGTACCATGGGCTTTGTTGACAAGTATTCAGCCTCAGGCTATCTTGTTCCCCTTGCCATGCTCAAAGATGCAGGTGTCGATCTCGCGGACCTCTCCTTCCACCAGTTCATCGGCTACCACGATGACGTTGTCAAAGCTGTGCTGGCCGGAGATTTCGATGTGGGAGCGGTAATGGAGTCTGTGTTCCAGAAACATGGCAACGAGGGTGTCAGGGTTATAGAGGTGTCTGATGACATCCCGGAATTCACCATATGCTCGGGAAGCTCTTTGCCAGAGGATGATCTTGTCTCTATCAGGGAAGCGTTGTTAAAGTTCAATGAGGAGAATCCTGTCACACAGTCGATACTTGGGCGTATAGAGCCTCAGTACACAGGTTTTGTTGCTGCCTCGGATGAGGATTATGAAGTGATAAGAAAATATCAGGAAAAGGTTGGTTGACCCATGGCAAGTTCAGGTAGAAGGGTTACGAAGAACAGCATTGCCGTCAGCTTTACTCTGATAATAATCTTCATATTCATTATCTGCCAGGGGCCTCTGTGGCTCTGGTTCCTTTTTACGCAAAAGGACAAGTTCGGCGAGATGCTCCACGAGAGGGCGCAGATGTCCGCCCGAATGATCTCAAGTGTGGCTGGCGACTATATCGGGGATGGCAACATCGCTTCGCTGAAAAAGACCATAGACAAGATCGCTGAGGACGAGATCATATTGTCAATAAAGGTATTCGATATGAATGGAGTGCTCGTGACAAGCGCGTTCTCCAGGGTTGAGGAGAGGGATTCCGCAAGCCCGCTATATATATCATGGAGGAACACTGCCCGCGACAGGATAAGTGTCGGGACAAAGGAGTTTGGCATGGTGGAGGTCTCGTACTCGGGCGCCAAGGCGAACAATGCCATGTTCTGGCTGCTTTCCATCCCACCCATTGCCCAGGCCTTTGTATTCGCTCTGATAACACTGGCCATCTTCTGGTTCACATACCTGAGGGTCGGTAAGCCCATCGGCATCCTCAGTGAACGCCTGGAGCGCATTACAAGCGGGGACCTGACCGTGGAGATACCCGAGATGGATGGAAAGGAGATCGAGGCTATCGCCGATGGCCTGCGTTATCTTGTGCAGCGTTTTTCCGCTACCGTAAGGAGGATGCATTCCCTGGCCTCCAATGTGATGGAGACCACGGGCGGCTTGAGTTCGAGCTTTAAGAACTCCATGGAGATGGTCAAGAAACAGTCGACCTCAACGGACGAGATAGCCCTGTCCTTGAAGGGTTCGCTTGAGTCGCAGAAGAAGATCAGCGACAGCACGGAGCAGCTCTCCGGAATATCCGGCGAGAACGTTTCCTCGCTTATGGAGGTGAAGGCTTCGGAGGACGAGATAGTAACGCACATGGCAAGCCTGTACGACGCAACAGAGAAGTCATACACGATCGTCTCCGACATGGTGGATACCACTACAAGCGTGAACGAGAACGTGCAGCGGGTCCTCGCCTCTGTGGAGAACACATCGGCCTCTGTTGAGGAGATCATCGCCAGTGTCAAGGAAGTGGAAAGCAGCGCAAGGGAGTCTTCGAGGATCGCCAACGACGTGAGGGAGCAGGCGGCACATAACGGTGTGGTTACGGTGGGAAAGGCCATAACCGGCATGTCAGAGATCACGGACAAGGTCACCTACTCGGTTGATATCGTAGGCAGGCTCGGCAAGAGGTCCGATGATGTGCAGAGGATACTCTCTGTCATGAAGGAAGTGACGGACCAGACGAACCTTCTGAGCATCAATGCTTCGATCCTGGCGGAACAGGCCGGAGAACACGGCAAGGGTTTCTCGGTAGTTGCCGAGGAAATGCGTGAGTTGAGCGAGAAGACAGGGGCATACACAAAGGACATCGCAGGCATTATCAGCATGATAAAGCGCGAGATCTCGGATGTGGTGATTGCGATCACCGAAGGCATGAGATTCGTGGAAGAGGGAAGCCTGCTGGTCTATGACGTTGGCGAGACCATGAGCGCCATACTGGAGGCTGCCCACGAATCGGCTAACATGACCAAGATGATCGAACGCTCAACCGAGTCTCAGGTTATTGCGCTCAGGCATGTGGAGGATTCCGTGATAGAGGTCAACACCATGTCTCTTGAGATGAACAAGGTCATGGACAAGCTGTTCAGGAGCACCGAGTTCATACTCCTGCATATTGGCGAGGTCAAGGAAGTGGCCGAGACAACGAAACAGGGGATATTCGAGCAGTCAGAGGGTGTCAAGTCCATCGCGCAAAACATTGAGATCACGAACGAACGTGTTGCGGTGATCAATGAATCAGCCACGCGCCAGCGCAGACTTGAGGAAGGGCTTTTCTCTGAAGTGGAAGAGATCAGAAACGCCGGTGTCTGGATACTCAGTGATATGGAACGCGTTTCCAACACATTTTCCCGTTTGCGCGAGGACGTTGACGTACTCAAGCGTGAGATGGGGATGTTCAAGGTCTAATAATGGAACAGTCTCTTGCCTTCAGGCTCGGCCAGACCACACTTGGCCTGGACATAAATGCCGCTGTTGAGGTAATGACACCCTTTGGGGTCAAGGCGATCCCGAACATGCCTGATTATATCCCCGGGATCATGAAGATCAGGGGGGAGTTGGTGCCTCTGATCGACATGCGTGTTCGCCTGGGAGTGGAGCCCCGCCCCACAAAGGAGAGGGCCATCATCGTAAGGAGCATCGCCGGCAAGGTGGGGCTTCTGGTGGACGAGGTCTTTGGGATAATGAAATTCGATGCCGGGAAGCTCCGCAAGCCACCGGTCATATTCCTTGGGTTGAAGCGGAGGTACCTTGCCGGACTGTATGGCGTGGACGATGATGTGATAGCTGTTCTTGATATGAATGAGATACTTTCCTCTGAGGAGGCTTTGCTCCTGGAGAAGGCACGCAAGAAGAAAGGCAAGAAGAAAGGCAAGAAGGCATCTTGAGCGCGGACATAAGAAAACTGCTCGCATCCGTTGATGAGAACGTGCGACATGACACAGTGGTCATGCTGGCCAGGCCAGTGGAGGGCGTGCCAAGGGAAGAAGCCGTGACTGCCCTCATCGGCGCGCTAAAAGACCCGAGCTGGCGTGTGCGAAAAGCCTCGGTAGATACCCTGCTGGAAAACTACAATCCCTCCGAGTTCCTTGCTGGAATGGAGGGACTGCTCTATGAAGAGGGCGATGCCGGGGCACGAAACTCGGCCATAGAGGCTTTTATCCGCCTTGGCCATGATGCAAGCGCGCACCTTATATCAGCATACGAAACCGATAATGTCGATGTACGCAAGTTTATCGTGGATATTGCCGGGGAGGTCAGGGACAAGGACACTGTGCCGATGCTCATCAGGGCCCTGAAGGACGAGGACGAGAACGTGGTTGCCTCGGCCGTGGAGCACCTTGGCACAATGAGGGAACCCTCTGTCCTGAGTGCGCTTGTAGAGATAATCGAAAGTGGAGACGTCTGGACCTCATTCCCGGCTATTGAAGCACTCGGAAATATCGGCGACGAAAGCAATATACCCCTGATTGCCTCCATGATCGAGAACAAGTTGTTAAGGGAACCTGCCCTCAAGGCCCTTGGGAAGCTTGGTGGAGAGGCAGAGGTGCCTGTAATAGCCAAATACATCGCCGACAACTCCCGCTCTGTGCAATATGAGGCGCTTGACGCGCTTGCGAGCACGTATCGCAAGGGGGCCTCCGGCAAGAGCATTGCCGATGCTCTGAAGGACACGTATGGGGACAATGTGTCAGAGGTGATGATCAAGCTTGCCAAAAGCACCAGGGAGAATGTCCGGGATGCCGCAATCCTGTTCCTTGGGCTGCTCAGAGACGAGAGGTCAATTATTCCACTTGTCCAGATGGCAAGTGATGACAAGGTGTCTTCAAGTATCAGGGAGGCCCTTGTGATGATTGCGACAGACAACCCTCCTTCCCTGTCGAATATTACCCAGGGAAGGAGCGCCATAGAGACAAGGTTCATATGCGATATCATGGCAGAGGTATCCTCCTCCTCATATTTTGATATGTTTATCCGCCTGCTAAAGCACGATGACGGACATGTGCGTTCCTATGCGGCGCAGGGGCTGGCCAATATTGGTGACGTGCGGGCGGTGGGTGAACTTATGGGCACCCTTGGCGATCCGTATGAGGACGTTCAGGAGTCTGTGGTGCGAGCCCTTGTCAGTTTAAAGGACGGGATAGACATTGATGCGCTGTTTGCTTTTTTGAAGGACGACAACCCTGTGCTGAGGCGCAATGCGGTTATGGTTTTCGGGTCAGTGGGAACTTCTCATATCGTATCCAGGCTCGGTTTTACGCTCAAGGACGACGATGTCACTGTGCGCCTTGCTGTTGTAAAGGCTCTGGCCTCAATAGGCACTGAAAGCGCCCATGAGAGCCTTCTGGGGGCGCTTTCAGATGAGGACCCCTCCATAAGGTCAGCAGCCGCAACGAGTTTCGGCAAGGCCGGAGTTGACCGTTATGTAAATCATGTGAGGGTACTCCTTGCAGACTCGGATGATATGGTCAGGGTTTACGCATGCAAGGCCCTGGGGCTTATCGGAAGCCAGGAGGACATCCCCGAACTCTCTGACTTGCTTGATGATGATAACGGTTTTGTCGCCATTGCAGCCATTGAGGCCATGGGAAGCCTTGGAGGGGACGAAGCAAAGGAGATTCTCCTGGGCCAGCTTTCAAACCCTGACCAGGAGATCAAGCGGACAGTGCTAAAGGCCCTTGACGATTTTCATGCTGTGGAGGACAGGCTTATTGTCTATCTGAGTGACTCCGACTGGGCCACTCGTGTTGCCGCAGCCAAGGCCCTCTGCAAGCACAGGAAGGATTTTGTGCTGCAAAGCATAGAGGAGGCGCTTGAGGACGAACAGGACCCTGTTGTACGCAGGGCTTTCAGGGATTGCCTTGATGGATAGTCCCGTAGACATGATAGAAATGCCTGAAGACGTGTTCAGGCTCCTGCGGGACCTTATATCCGAATACTGCGGTGTCTATTACGACGATGATTCCAGGTATATACTTGAGCGCCGCCTTAACCGCAGGTTGCAGGTGTGCGGCATGCAGGACTTTCGGGATTATTACCGATTCCTTCTGTATAACCACGAACGCGAGAACGAGCTTGCAGAGATCATAGATATTCTGACAGTTAATGAGACATATTTTTTCCGCGAGAAGAAACAGTTTGACGCCCTGCTACAGGAAATAGCCCCGGAGATCATGAGCATCCGTTCAGGCGGGAGAAAGCTGAGGATCTGGTCTGCCGGGTGTGCCTCTGGAGAGGAGCCATACACCATAGCGATGCTGGTGCTTGAAAACCCCCAGATATTTGGTGACTGGGAGGTGGAGGTGCTGGGAAGCGACATCAATAAACGTGTGCTCCAGAAGGCCAGAAAGGGTGTGTACGGGAAGAACTCCTTCCGTGCTACCGAGAACTATTATATAAGGAAGTACTTTGATGAGGATGGCGACAGTTTCAGGATAGACGACAAGGTCAGAAACCTGGTGGACTTCAGCCACCTGAACCTTCTCGATGAAAAGAGGTTCAGTTTCCTGGGCGACCTTGACATTGTTTTCTGCAGGAACGTGCTTATATATTTTCATACAGGCGCGAAGATCAAGGTGGTGGAGAGTTTCCATGACAGGCTTCTTGGCGGCGGGTATCTGCTGCTTGGGCATGCCGAAAGCCTTATGAACATCTCTACCTCGTTTACGCTCAAGCACCTGAAGAACGACATGGTATACCAGAAACCACGGAGCCCGGACATGAGCATTTCCGATGAGAACCTCTACAGGATGGTATGGGGTTGATGGATAACACGATCAAGGTGCTCATTGTCGATGATTCAGCCTTCAACCGCCAGACATTCAAGAAGATCCTTGAGACGGAAAAGGGTGTCGAGGTGGTGGGTGTCGCCTCAAACGGCATGGACGCCATGAGCAAGGTGCTCCGCCTCAAGCCCGACCTTATCACGCTTGATTTCGAGATGCCCGAGATGGACGGTATCACATTCCTGCGCTGGGTAATGAGCGAGGCTCCCACCAAGGTGATAATGGTAAGCTCCCATTCGGATCCAGATATAGTGTTCAAAGCCCTGGAACTCGGGGCCATGGATTTTGTCGTCAAGCCCACCAGCAAGGCCTCGGCGGAGCTCAGGAATATCAAGCGTGACCTTTTGGAAAAGATCAGGGGCGTGCGTGATATGAACGTGGATGTGATGAGAAGAAACCTCAAGATCATCGAGTCCAGGACAGAGCGCCAGGCCCCTGGGAAAATAATGGAAACCGATATACTTATGCTGGCCATAGGGTCATCCACTGGCGGTCCCTCAGCCCTCCAGGTGATACTTTCAGATCTCCCAAGGGACATCCCCTGCAGCATTGTCATAAGCCAGCATATGCCCAGAGGGTTCACTGCTGCCCTTGCAGAGCGCCTTGACAGCCTTTGCAGCATTTCTGTGAAGGAGGCGGTGCAGGGGGGCTATGTTGCGGCCGGCGAGGCCATTATATGCCCGGGTGGATTTCATATGAGCTTCCAAAGTTTCGGGGACGATGTGCAGGTCGCCCTTAACGAGTCCTCTGACGAGGATAAATACACGCCTTCGGTGGATCAGATGATGTCGTCCGTTGCCGAGGTATTCTCCAGAAAGACCATGGGCATCGTGCTGACAGGCATGGGCAATGACGGATCAGTAGGGCTTAAGGAGATCCGTCTGACAGGGGGCCACACTGTTGCCGAGAGCGAAGAGACATCGGTGGTCTTTGGCATGCCAAACGAGGCCATCAAGGCCAATGCCGTCGAGACAGTGCTTCCGCTGAATATGATAGCAGCGGAGATCAGAAAGTCCGTTATCGGCGAGAGGAGACGTTGAACCGCGAGGCTGACCGGAGGCTGCCGGAGTGGATCAGACCTCACGTTAGCCTTTCAGGCACAAGGCCCACAAGAAAAAAGCTCAGAAAGGGCGGAGTTGTGACCGTCTGTGAGCAGGCCCGATGCCCTAACAAGGCCGAATGCTTCCAAAGGCCCTCAGCCGCTTTCATGATCCTTGGTTCAGTATGCACAAGAAACTGCGGTTTCTGCTCAGTCGGCTCAGGAGTCCCTTCCGCACCTGACCCTGAAGAGCCTGAGCGTGTTGCCAGGACGGCTTATGAAATGGGCCTGCGTTATGTTGTCGTTACCTCTGTGTGCCGCGACGACCTTGATGACGGTGGCGCTGCCCAGTTTGCCTCTGCCATACAAGCCATTAAAGCCCTTGGCACCGAAATGAAGGTAGAGGTCCTTGTGCCTGACTTCAAGGGCGAACACGCACATCTGGACGCTGTGCTTGAAGCTTCCCCCGACGTGCTGAACCATAACCTTGAGACCGTGCCATCGTTATACGGGGACGTAAGGGCAGGGGCGGATTACAACAGGTCACTGGCGCTTCTTGGGCATTCGAAAAAATACAGGCCAGAGGTCTGGACAAAGTCCGGGCTGATGCTCGGCCTTGGGGAGGACCTCGAAGATGTGGAAAGCGTGCTCCTGGATCTGAGAACTGTTGAGTGCGATTTTGTTACAATAGGTCAGTACCTGAGGCCCGGTAACTCCAACCTGCCTGTAAGGGAGTACATCAGGCCGGAGGTTTTTGAATCTCTTGGACAGCGCGCGCTTGAGATGGGTTTCAGTTTTGTTGCCTCCTCGCCTTTGACGAGGAGTTCCATGAACGCCGGGGAGATGTTTTCCTCAAGACAGGGGGGCTGACAGCGGATGTATGAGTTCAACAGGATAAAGCGGTTGCCGCCATATGTTTTCGCAATAGTCAATAAGATCAAGATGGAGGCCAGGCACAGGGGAGAGGACATTATCGACCTCGGTATGGGTAACCCCGACCTTCCGGCCCCTGACCATATAATCGATAAGCTGTGCGAGGCGGCGAAAAAACCCCACAACCACCGCTACTCCGCCTCTAAAGGCATCACCCAGCTCCGCATGGCCATAACCGAATGGTACCAGCGCCGTTTTGACGTTGAGCTGGACCCTGAGGAAGAGGCTGTCGTAAGCATCGGCTCAAAGGAGGGCCTGTCCCACCTTGTGCTGGCCTCCATACAGCCTGGCGACGTGGTCATGGTGCCGGCCCCTGCATACCCGATACATCCCTATGGAGTGATCATAGCCGGCGGTGAGACCATCAGCATACCCATAGGACCGGGGATAGACTTCTTTGACGAGATGGAGCGTGCGTTCAAGAAGACATGGCCGCCACCGAAGATGCTGATAATAAACTTCCCCCACAACCCGACCACAGAGGTGCTTGACGGGCTTGAGTTTTTCAAGAAGGTGGTGGATTTCGCAAAAGAATACAAGATCATGGTCATCCACGACTTTGCCTATGCTGACCTGGTCTTTGATGGCTACAAGGCCCCGAGCTTTCTGGAAGTGCCAGGGGCCAAGGACGTTGGAGTGGAGACCTTCTCTCTGACAAAGAGCTATTCAATGGCAGGTTGGCGCGTAGGGTTCTGCGTGGGCAACCGTGAGATGATCAATGCTCTTGTAAAGATCAAGAGCTATCTGGATTACGGCATGTTCCAGCCCATACAGATCGCCGCCATACATGCCTTGAGGGGCCCGCAGGACTGCGTGAGCCAGCATGCGGCTATATACCAATCCAGGCGCGATGTGCTCATTAGCGGCCTGAACCGTGCCGGGTGGCAAACGGAGAGCCCCAAGGCCACCATGTTCGTATGGACACGCATACCGGAGAAATTCCGCTCCATGGGCTCGCTTGATTTCTGCAAGTACCTGCTCAAGGAGGGTGGCGTGGCAGTGTCCCCTGGAATCGGATTTGGCGAGGGCGGCGATGAGCATGTGCGCTTTGCCCTTGTGGAGAACGAACAGCGCATACGGCAGGCCATTAAGGGCATCAAAAAAGCCATTTCCTAGGGGCCACGGGCCCCTTTTAAACTGGGGGCTTTCGCCTCAACCGTTTTCAGAAGATGTAACGAGAGCATCTCATCTTTAACAGTGTTCTTGTTGGTCCTTCGAAGGGGGCCACGGGCCCCTTTTATTAACTGCAGGCCACTGCCCCTTTTACATTTGAGGTCAATGGTTTATCTCCCTAAAACCCTGTCCGTGTTTTCGGGCAGGGTTTTTTTATGTTTATCTCAAATCAAATTTCATGATCTTAATCATTGACATGTTAATTATGTGGTACTAACATTTGAGTTAATGAGCACGGATCCATTAGAAAGGGCTGAAGGGGTTCCAATAGTATCGAACCTTTAAACATAAGGAGGGTTGTTGCTATGGATGATGTCTGCTGTGGTCTCAGGGTTGGCGATAGCGTGCCTGAATTTGAGATGGAGACGTTTGACCCTCAAAAGGGCCTGTTCTCCACATTCAAGCTGAGACAAAATATGAAAAAGGGCTGGTGGACCGTTCTGTTTTTCTATCCGGCTGACTTTACCTTTGTCTGAGCAACCGAGTTTGCCGCTCTGGCAGAGCGGTACAAAGAATTCAAAAAGCTCAAGGCCGAGATAGTAACCGTCAGTACTGACACAAAGTTCGTGCACCTGGCATGGCAAAGGGATGAGCATCTGCTCAAGGACGCAAAATTCCCCATGGGGGCCGACCCCACAGGTAACATTTCAAGGCTTTTCGGTGTATATGACTATGAGCAGGGCATCGACCTCAGGGGCACATTCATCATAAACCCCAAGGGAGAGGTAATGAACTCAGAGGTGAACTTCTTCAACCTGGGCCGGAATGTGGACGAAATACTGAGGAAGGTAAGGGCGAACAAGCACCTTGCCGGGGCCCCGGCAGAGGCATGTCCCGCGCAATGGGGAAAGAAGGGCGACACTACGCTCAAGCCTTCGGAGAAACTTGTGGGCAATGTGGCCCAGGCCATGGAAAAAGGTAAAAAGAAGAAATAACAGGCTCAGGCGGGGCCTCCGCATGGGGGTCCCGCCTGTTTTATGCGCATTTCATGAACTCTTAGCTAATGAACCTCACTGCGTGAGGGCCACCTCCGGTGGGGGAGCAGAGGCAGAAGGTCTTAAAGTAGGCAGACTCGATGCAAGAAACATAGAGCCGGAAACACCTCCTTAGAAGGAAGCAGGCGTGTAGCCCCCAGTCTCGTTTCTGTGTGGTGCCAGCGGTCGGGGCTGACGGCCTCCAGTTTAAATGGGGCCCGTGGCCCCCCGCCTGCCATGTTTCTGCTACACTATCAGGCCGTATGATGAAAATGTGTACGTATAAGATCAAAACCAGTGCTCCGGGCATCCTGTGCGCATTGCTTTTTGTCCTTGCAACGGGCTGCGCTCATGTGGGCGGGCTCACACAGAGCGCTTCCGTGCCAGATCAAATGGTTCTACAGGATGAGGAGACGCCCCAGCCGGTTGTGGCTACAGTGGCAACAGGAGGGCTTAGGGTGCGCATGGGGCCTGGCACCCGGCACAGGCTTTCCGGCATGTTGTACCGGGGATTCTCTGTAGAAGTGCTTGAGGTCAGCGCAAACGGCTGGTGCCTTGTAAGGGGCGTAGGAGATGTTGAGGGATGGGTCTGGGGCCCCTACCTGCTGATGCCTGAGGGATTCAGTGCGATAGACCGCGAAGGCGTTCGCTATATCAGGATTACCGAGGATACGCTATTGACCCCAGAGGGAGACCTTGTTGTATACCACAGGTTCAGGACACCGCTTGAGAGAGTAGTTGTTAATGATGTTTTTGGCACCAGAAGGGTCCATCCTGTAAACGGGGGCCTTGGGGTGAGGCACGAGGGCATGGACCTGAGGGCCAAAGAGGGCGTTCCGGTCTTTGCCGTCTCTGACGGCACGGTAACAGCAGTTGCCTTTCATGAAAGTTATGGAAATTTTCTGGACATCGAGCACCACGGGGGTTTCAGTTCCCGTTACGCGCACCTGGAGCTTGTGTTCGTAATAGAAGGCCAGAGGGTGGACTTTGGACAGAATATAGCTCTCTCGGGAAATTCTGGCCGTACAACAGGCCCTCATCTTCATTTTGAGCTTCGAAAGGACGGCATTGCCGTGGATCCTGAGGAGCATATCGTGATGAGACAGATGAATAACAGGTAACGGCTTTAAAGTATCAGAGGAACGCCTCACCCGCTTATTTCACGAAGGGGCCACGGGCCCCATTTACAGATACCTTTACGCCCTTCATGTAATATGCGGGTTAACCTCTTGGCTTAGCGATTATCTCCATGACCTTTAGTTCCCTGAAGCGCATGGACGCGGACCCCCTTATCACTGCCACTGTGTCTGCGCCGCTTTTTGTCCCTGCCACGGCTATGGCCTCAACCCCCTCGGTCAGCAGTCCCTTGTCCGTAGCCATCATGATTATCTCGCAGCAGACCTTCAGGCCCTCACCGAATCTTTTCAGGGTCCAATAGACCACCTTGGAGGGACCCATGGGTGCCAGCTTAAGCCCGAAAGCCCCGTCGAGGTTCAAGGAGATGGCAGGAGAGCTGAAGAACGTGGCATTGTTGTCAGCCAGTTCCTTTTTCATGTCATCGGAGATATCAGCGGTCTTGTTAGCGCTGTCCACGTATTTCACTATATAGACCTCGGTTTCGAGGTCCTTAAGCGCCTTGGCGAACTCCACGCCTGTCTCCCCGGTGCTTGAGGCCACCACAACAAACCTGTAGCCGTTTTCCTCCACCTCGTACCTTACGCGATCAATGCAGGCCTTTGTGTTGGACTCTCCGGGCTCGTCAAAATAAAGGACCGTTTTTTCGACCATTTCGAATTATACATTGTTTATCAGGGGCGTGTAAATGCCTGATTCTCAATGCTTACTTTCATCTGCCTTGCACGGGCCAAGTAGTTTGACCGAGTTTGACCAGCTTGGTGAAAACACCGTATAATATCTCTTTTGGAGGGTATTTAATGCCGATATACGAGTATCAGTGTACTTCATGTGGAGAGCAACTGGAGGTCATGCAGAAGATAAGCGACCCCAGGCTTACCGTATGCCCTGAATGCGGAGGAGAGCTCAGCAAGCTCATCTCCAACACCTCCTTTGTTCTAAAGGGTGGCGGGTGGTACGCTGACGGTTACTCTAATTCCTCAAACGGGGAAGGTAAGGCCGGCCCGGAGATGAAGGACAAGAAGAACGGAAAGAAGGCGGAAGGAAAGCCTTCCTCATCCGGCAAGGGCTCCTCTGAAAAGACCTCATCATCATCTGAAAAGCCTGCAAAAAAGGCGGCTGCCTCAGGTGCTTAAGCCCCAGGTCAGAGTGCCATATGACCTGCTGGACGATTACCTCAGTGCGATCATTGAACACAAGCTCGATATAGAGCTTTATCTGAGCGGAAGCATCCTTGACTCAATGAAGCCCGGGGATGCAGCGCTTATCCTTGAAAAACTCACACACTCTCCACGCATGACCATCCACGCGCCTTTCATGGACCTCAACCCAGGCGCGGTTGACTCAAGGGTCCTTGAGGCCACGCGCGCGCGGTTTCACCAGGCCTTTGACGTGGCCGAAGTGCTCAGGCCCGTGAACATTGTCCTTCATTCCGGATACGAGAAGTGGAAGTACGACCATGATATTGACCTCTGGCTCCAGAGTTCGCTTTCCTTCTGGCCGGAGTTCATCCAGCGCGCCGAGGCCATTGATACGAGACTTGCCATAGAGAACATATTCGAGGACGAGCCCGAGAGCCTGGCTCTTTTAATGAAGTCGCTGGACAACCCCATGGTAGGCATATGCTTTGACGCGGGCCATTGCAATATCTTCACAAAGGTGCCGATGAGCAGGTGGCTTGATGTGCTTGGCCCCTACATCATTGAGACACACCTGCACGACAACAACGGTGATCTTGACTCACACCTCGCACTTGGTGAGGGGAATATTGATTTTCATGCGGTAATGGCCGCCCTTTCAGAGGCAGGCCAGGATGTGGTCCATACCATCGAGACATTAACTGCTGAAGATACTTTTAAGAGCATGAAAACCCTCCAGGCAATTCATCAGAGCGTCTCAAGCTGATTTCTCAGCCCAAACCCCCTTGGTCTTGATTCCCTGTATTGTTCAGTGCACTGCAACATGACCTTGTGCGTATCACCCATGGTGCCGCCCATTATGAGGTTCTGTATCTTCGGCAGGTCAAGGCCCAGCCCCTTGCCATCGGTGTAGGTCTCTGATATCAGCTCGTCCAGCCCCAGGGAAACCAGATACGGGCCCTGGCGGGTAAATCCAAGAGGGAACAGGCCCATCTCCGTGCCCCATCGCATGAGAGCGGAGAAGTTCACGTGCGCGGTGATGTCCTGAGCACCTATGTTGGAGAGAAAATCCTCGTGCGCGGCATGCTTGTGGTAGCAAAGCAGGGTGCCCTCCCGCCTGTCCTCGCTGTAATATTGAGCCGAGGGGAACCCATAGTCGATGCTCAGCAGAAATCCGTCCTCAAGGGCCCCTGAGGCCCCTCTGAGCCAGTCTTTCATGGATAGATGGGCCTCTGAACGCATGCCCTCTGAAAACTCCACGTTGAACTCGTCAAAATATTCCCTGATACGCTCACTTGAGAGTGCTCCCGGTTCCTCAACCAGCACTCCGCCCCTCAGGGCAACGTATATCTCCTTGAGCTCTTCCTGCATCACCACAAGGTGCACGGGCAGGGCGTCAAGCAGCTCGTTGGTGATGATGATCCCGGTAACAGGACCGGTCTGGGCAAGTTCGCCATGCCAGGCTATTTTGTCTTTGTGCTCTTCAAGCAATTCCGCCTGTCTATGGGCCAGCGGCTCGCTAAGCTCCACAATATGGTATGAAAGCCTTTTATACAGCTCGCGGTCCTTCAGGTAGCCAAGCATGTCCAGCGCAAGGAATCCCCGCCCGCCGCCAGCCTCCACTATCTGGAACCCGTCCGGCCTTCCCATGAACTCCCAGCATTCCTCTGCCTGGCGCGCTATCATGGCGCCGAAGGCCGGATGCAGGTGAGGGCTTGTGTAGAAATCCCCCTTTGCCCCGATCTCAAGGTCCTCGCGCATGTAATACCCCAGGCCCGGCTCATAAAGGGCGCATGCCATGAAGTCACTGAAGCTCATGGGGCCTTCGGCGTCAATGCGCTTCTTTATTATCTGTTCAAGAGAGTCCATTTGCTGTGGTATATTATAAGCACTGCCGTCCTCGCCGGCAACGCTTGAATGAGGGAATATGGAAATAAAGGAGTGACCGGATGAAACGCCTTACAAGATACTTTATCGAAGGATTGCTTTTTCTCGGGCCAGTCGTCGCCACCGTATACATAGTCTATATAGTCTTTACAAAGGTTGACGGGATATTCAAGTTCCAGATCCCGGGACTCGGGTTCCTGGTAACCCTTCTGGTAATATTTTCCATCGGATTCCTTACCTCAAACTTTTTGACAAGCAGGCTCACGGGCTACATTGACCGCCTGTTCAGGCGCCTGCCTCTGGTGAAGATGCTCTATACGTCCATCAAGGACCTTGTGAACGCCTTTGTGGGAGACAAAAAAGGTTTCAACAAGCCGGTTGCCGTTACCGTAGTGCCCGGAAGCAACGTAAGCGTGGTGGGTTTTATTACGAGCGAGGACCTTTCGGGCTTTGGCATCAAGGACAAGGTCGCGGTCTACCTTCCCCAGTCATACAACTTCGCCGGGAACCTCCTGATAGTGCCCCGGGAACAGATAACCCCTCTTGAGGCTGACAGTGGAGACCTGATGGCATTCATCGTCTCCG
>DAOWET010000152.1 GCA_030638335.1 Nitrospirota bacterium | reverse complement strand
TCCCATAATAAGAGCGCGCATCCGGCAACAGATCTTATGTAGAAGCGGAACCCTCACGGAGGGCCTTTTCTGAGCTGGTAGATTATAGACCCAAGTAAAGGGGGTCCGTGACCCCCCCCCAGGGGAGCAGGTCGGGAAAGACTCGATCCGAGGGGTGGAACCACCCCGCTTAAGATAATTTCTTTTTCGTAACAGGAAGACAAGTCCGCCTGATGTAGGTCGTCAGACTCGATCCGAGGGCGGTTTGTTTGTTCTTCTAACATTATTTACACATGTATTTTGGTTGAGCTATAAAGCCAGTAGGAATGCTGTGCCAGTATAATAATTACCAGTATAATTATTAAATGAAAAAGCTCTACATCTGTCCGCCCCTTAATGCTGGTGGCGGATGCCCTTGCCGATAAGAATGTAATTGATTGGCCAGGCAGCGATAAACCCCGCAATAAGCGAAAGTCCCATCCCTATCCAGAATATGGCGCTTAGAAGCCCTGCCTCCATCACGCCCGGGGTGTAGACCTGTACGAGCACCTCCGCGGTCTCCATGACCGCGATGGAAAGAGACTCGGCGATGAACACCTGCCTCAGGGCCCGCCTGAAGCTGAACCCGGCCCGAAGCAGGGGCAGTATGCCGAGCAGGAACCCAAAGAAGAACCCCAGCAATATCGCAATAACTATTGTCTTTAAGTTCGAGAGCCCGAGCCCGGTGCCGATTACCATGCCCGCCACCTCTCCAAGCCCGCATCCGATGAGGCAGTGTATGGTGGCGCTCGTGGAGAGCCAAAGCCGCTCTCTGTCCGTTATCGCGGCGTCCTTGTGTGCGCTATGGTCGGTATCGTTTCCTGAGTGGGTGGGATGCTCATGATGTGAGTCGTGGTTGTTATGTTCGTGCTCCAACGCTTCCCCTCTTGTTGCGGCGTTTCCGTTTCTAGACCAGGCGCCGGCTTATGACCGGCTCCAGTGCCACAACGATATGTCCGCCCTCAAATATGGTCACGCGCCCGGTGCTCTCGGATACAACAAGGGCCACGGCCTCGGTCTTACGGGTGATGCCCGCTGCCGCGCGGTGGCGCGAGCCAAGGCCCCTGAGCTGCTTGGTCACCGGAGAGGCCGCGTCAAGGTGCCGCCCGGCGGCCTCAACCACCCCCGCTGTGGATATGACCACCGCGCCATCGATCAGCGAGAGCTCCTTGATGCTTTCCACCACCTCTGGGTTGGTTATCATCTTCTCGCGCTTTGGGTAGCCTTTAAAGGGGTTGAACACAGCCTGGCGCGATGACCTCAGTACCTTCTTTGAGTTTCCGATAACCAGTATCGTGCCTACGGGTTTTCCCTCGCGCCCCAGCGCGCCGATGTCAAGGGCGATGTCCACGGCCGCCATCACGGTATTGAAGGACTTCTTTGCCATCAGCGGCCTTGGGTCAAAGGGGAACTCGTCGCTCCATGAGAGCGAGAGGTCATGGACGGTAATGGTATCCAGATGGCCCTTGCCCCAGGGCCCCAGCACACAGACCACCTTGCTGTCCGTGCGGATGAGTTCCTTCTGCACGCCGTGGAGGAAGGCGTACTTCACGCGCGAGAAACGGCTCTGGTTGCCTGACCAGCTTCGGAGGGATTCGTACCCTGCCTTTTTTATCTCCGAGTCCTTTACCTCCGAGCGCTTGGGCACGATGAGCACTATGCCGCATGTGCTGTGGCCCGGGCTCATGGACGTAAGCTGCGCAAGCCCGCTCTTCATTACCCGGCGGCAGTCCTGCTCAGCGTCAGTGAAGACGAAGAGCTTCTCGCTTCCGGTCTCAAGGGCGAGGCTCAGCGCGCTTTCGAGTATCGTGTTCTTCTGGTCTTTTTTCTGTGTCGCCATAAACTATCTATATCCTGCCGTATTCTGCCTTATCCTGCCCGGCGGACCGCCGGGGCCCGGGTCATACGTCTCACGTACCGCCTTCCCAGCCGATGGATGCCTCTCCCTGGCGCAATATAACGGGCACTTTTCTCCTGCCCCCGCTCCAGGTGAGCATCTCGATAAGGCGGAACCCGTCCGCCATCACGTCGTGGTATTCGGCTTCTTCGCCAAGGGCCTCACGGGCCGCCTCGGTGTAGGGTCAGCCGTCTTTCCCGTAGATTATTATATCGCTCATATTTCACCCCAGCGTTTGGCGGTTAAGCGCGGCGGTTATTGGTTGTATTATAACTGAAAAAAACAGGCCGCGTACAAGCGGTCACTGGAAGAGCGAATCGCTCATCGCGGGGTTCGGGCTGAACCTGAAAAACTCAAAACGCTCCACCAGCACCCCGTCGCGCATGTGAAATGCCTTCTTGGGAAGCATGGTGCTGTTCACGGACACGTAGTCCCCGAACCGCCACTCCACAGGGAAGGTCTCTCCCTCATGCTCGAGGCGGGCAGTTACATTGAGTACAAGCCCGGTCTTCACATCCACGTCCACGCCCAGCACGGGTTTGTCCTTTCGCTCTATCATCAGCGCGTAAACCAGCCGTCCCCCGTGCGAAGCGCTCCCGAGGTAGGAGGCCCCGTATGAGCCCTTCGAAAGCAGAAGCGCGATGGTCATGCATGTGCGCTTCAGTCTCAACTCCTCAAGCTCAAGCCCTTTGATCTTGTAGCGGGCCATGCCCTGTATGCCGTGGAATGAGCGCCAGCCGTTCAAGACCTGCATGTCCGTGCGCCCGCCCACCACCATGTCCGTGCGGAGCAGGCCCCCCGGGGCCAGGTAGTACATGTACGTGTAATACTTCTCGTCCGCAACATCAAACATCCGCCCCTTGGCAAACATGCTCTCAGAGGCGGCAATTCCCCCGTGCCCTCCATAGGCCTCAATGACCCTTGCTATCACGCTTGCGGCATCAGCGGAGAAGAACTCGGGCGGCAGGTTCCCGGTAGAGGGTTTCTCCTCCTCCTTTGTCCAGTCCCTTACGTCAGCAGACCCGCTGCCATGGGCATGAGGTGCAAAAAGGAGAAGAGAAGCCATCAATGCTAAAGCCGCTGCCCTCACTGGCCCACCACCTGCACGATAAGCTCTCTTGAGCGCGGGCGGTTGTCAAAGTCAATAAAGACCACCTGCTGCCATGTGCCAAGGGCCATCTGTCCTCCTATCACAGGCACTGTCACCGAGGGTTTTAAAAGGGCCGCGCGCACGTGGGAGAAACCGTTTCCGTCCCCCCATCTGGCGTTATGGTCATAGTGGTCGTCCTCGGGGGCGATCCGCTCAATGGCCCGCTTGAGGTCTTCCACAACGCCCGGCTCGTACTCTATTGTGGTGATGGCCCCGGTTGAGCCCTTGCAGAACACGCACACCAGGCCCTCGCTCACGCCGGAGTCAGCCAGCACGCGCCCCACATCAGCGGTTATGTCATGCACGTCCGAGAACCCCTGCGCCTTTAGCTTTATTTTTCCCGTATACACCATCCTTTATTATGCCACGATTCCTGATTCGCCCATCTACTGCGTAATTGTTAGAAAGGGGGCTCTTGGCCCCTCGAAGTAGCGATGCTACGACTTCGCGACTTCTTACTTGTATATGAACGAATCAGAAACCGTGGGGGCCCTGGCCCCTTTAAACTGGTGGCTTTCGCATGGAAAGGTTTTTAAGTTAAGAAAGAGGAAGAACTTCCTGTACGGAGTCTGATCACTTTAGGAGGATACGGTTCGGGTCGACTCGACCTATTAAATCCGGTCCATGACCGGTCACAAGTGCCGAAAGAATCTGATACCATGAAATCAGGGAGTGGTTCTATTGAAGATGAGGCGCATATGGTAGTTGAGCCGAAAGAGGGAAAAGCGCTGCACGCGCTCATCCTTGCCGGGAACAGCCGGGCCTATGTGCCTGTGGGCAGGCGCAACAAGGCCCTCATCCGTATTCAGGGCAGGCGTCTGGTGGAGTACGTGGCCGAGGCCCTTGACCGCTCGGAGCTCATTAGCAGCATCACGGTCATCGGAAGCCTCCGGAGGCTTTCTTTCTTAAATACCGAGCTTAAACTCTCAAAGCCTCTTGAGGTCATCCCCCAGCGCGAGAACATAATAAGGAACGTTCTTCACGGCTATGACCACATCCTTCCCGCGCACGACGCGCCTATACTTGTGGCAACAGCGGACATCCCGCTTCTTACCCCAGGGGAGATCACGCATTTCATAGGCAACTCCGGCTACAAGGACTATGACTATGTGATGGGCCTCACCTCAGAGCGCGCGCTTGAGCCATTTTATCCCCAGGGCCGGAAGCGCGGCATGCGCATGAGCTACCTTTACTTTCGCCAGTTCGCCGCGCGCATCAACAACCTCCATATCATCAACCCCAGCGTTGTGAAGCACCCCGAGTACGGCGGCATCCTCTACTCCCTCAGGTACCAAAAACGCATAGGCAATTTCCTGCGCATGCTCAGGGAGCTGTTCAGGAAGGACATCCCCACCTTCGAGCTGGCGAAATGGGGCACCATGCTCGAACTCGCGCTCCAGTGCGACCGCTTCGGGTGGTACAACAAGGCGCACGAGATAGGGCACGGTATTGACCTGCAAGATATTGAGGCCCTTATATCAAGGGCCCTTGCCATCAGGTATAAAACCTTCTGCCTGGATTTCGGCGGAGCGGCCCTGGACATAGACAACCGCAGGGACAAGATCACCATGCAGCGGAGGTTCGAGGAGTGGCGCGATACCATAGCCCAGGGGGAGAGGGAGTTTCTAGCCGGGGCAAAGACAAAAGACTCCAATTAAAAATGGTTTCATTCCTTGCGCCTCACCCGTTCCGCTTTGAAGGGCATCGGTGCCGGTGTCTTTAGTCCTTGCAGTTTTGCGCGCCCCTGCGTGAACGAAGAGAAAACAACTTCTAACAGGGGTAGACGCGAAGCGCGGGTTTATCGTACCACTTTGTTTAAACGTAATAAGAGCGCGCATCTGGC
>DAOWET010000004.1 GCA_030638335.1 Nitrospirota bacterium | reverse complement strand
ACTCCTTTCATACACCGCGCTGCGCCTCTAATATCCAGATGGGCTGTAACATCCACCCCACTTAAGAACATGCGCCTGACCCATAAGGAAGATGGCCCTGCCCCAAAAACGCTTGGGCATGTCATTATCGTAGGCTTTGGCCTGAACGGGAAGAACCTTGCCCATACCTTGAGGAACTCCGGCATAAAGTACATAATCCTCGAGATGAACAGCTTGACTGTAAGGACAGAGAGGGCAAAGGGGGAGCCCATATATTATGGCGATGCCACGAGCATTGACGTGCTTATGAAACTCGGCCTTAGCCGCGCCCGTGCCCTCGTGGTGGCTATCTCAGACCCTGCTGCTTCAAGAAAGATCGTCGCCATAACGCGCCAGGAAGCGCCTGGCATATATATTCTGGTCAGGACGCGCTACCAGGCAGAGATCGAGGACCTCATAGCTCTCGGCGCTGACACGGTGATCCCCGAGGAGTTCGAGACATCCGTGGAGATATTCTCGCAGGTACTGAACCATTACAATGTCCCGAGGAACATAATCCATAATGAGATCACCGATATAAGGAAGAACAGCTACGAGGTCCTGAGGACCCATGACATCCCCAGAAAGAACATTGCAGAGCGGGAAGAGTTCATGAGCGGCATAGAGACCGAGAACTACCAGGTCCAGAGAGGCTCGCAGATAATTGACCGCTCTTTGAGAGAGCTTGACCTGCGCGGCGAGACTGGGGCCACCCTGATGGCTGTTGAGCGGGGCGGGGATTTCATCCATAACCCTGGGGCTGATTTTACTTTCAGAGAGCACGACATCCTTCTTCTTGTGGGCAAGACCACGGACATCTCACACGCTGTACACTTTCTTGAAGATGGAGCGCTCCCTCCAGAGCCTTCAAAAAGAGACGACCTCTTTGATATACCCTGATAGCCTTATGCTTGAGGATTGGATTCCGATACGTTAATATACATATTCGTGTATTCATTATTGGAAAAAACATGCTGATACTTGGCGTTGACACCTCATGCGATGACACTTCTGCCTCCCTTCTGCGGGCGGACGGGACGGATATTGAGGTGTTGTCCAATATTGTGTCCAGCCAGTCCGAGATCCACACTAAATACGGGGGCATTGTCCCTGAGCTTGCCTCCAGAAGCCATATGGAGATGATATGGCCTGTGGTTAAGGAGGCCCTTGGAGGGCACGGGATAGAGGAAGTGGACGCGGCGGCTGTCTGCATGGGGCCTGGCCTTATAGGCTCTCTGCTTGTGGGGTGTTCCTTCATAAAGGCCATGTGCTATGCGCGAGACATTCCCCTTGTGGCGGTCAACCACCTTGAGGGCCATCTGCTCTCAGCCTTTCTGACCGGCACCAAGCCGGAGTTTCCTTTCCTGACGCTTATAGTATCAGGAGGACATACCTCGTTATACAAGGTCAATGGGTATTGTGATTACGAAGAGATCGGGCGCACCCGGGACGACGCTGCCGGGGAGGCATATGACAAGGTGGCAAAACTCCTTGACCTTGGCTACCCCGGAGGTCCGGTAATTGATAACCTTGCCGCAAAAGGTGATCCAAAGGTAGCAGGGCTGCCCCGCCCCTACCTCCCTGACAGCATGGATTTCAGCTTCAGCGGCCTGAAGACTGCCGTGCGCCTCATGCATGAAAAAAGAGGCGATCTGAGCAACGAGGATATGGCCGCGGGGTTTCAGGCCTCTGTGGTTGATGTGCTTGTGCGAAAGGTGAAGCGCGCCATAAAGGAATTTGGGGTCAGCAGGGTATCCATAACCGGCGGCGTTGCCGCAAACAGCGAACTCAGGAAGCGCATGGCAGCCATGTGCAAGGGCCTCAAGGCGGATTTCTATCTGCCCCCTCTTGAGTACTGCACGGATAACGCAGCGATGATAGCGCTTGCCGGATATCACAGGTATCAAAAAGGCGAGATCGCATCCATGGAACTCAACCCAAAGGCACACATGCATCTATAGGTGTGGTGCATCCAGACCCGCAGTCCGTTTCCTGCATAAAAAAACAAAAAGACTTCACCCTAAGAAAAGGTCGAAGAGTCGATCCGACCCGGAGCGTCCCTTTGCGACGAGTCGCGACGACCATATTTTATGAACCGAAGTTTTAATGAAAACTTAAAGGCAGGTATCGAGTAACGGAGTTGAGTGGATTTGCAGTTGAAGTCAGCATATTTTTAGTTATTTGAAGGCTGCGGCTTACTCATAGAAAACCTCACTTTGTATTTCTTCCTGTACTTCACAAGGCAGGCAATTCCGAGAGTTGAAATGAACTACATATACTCCTCAGAAAGTGAATAATACATTCGCCTCCTAATCATTTAAGGCATTAAGGTCAATGTAATATAGATAAACCCCTGGAAAAGCCAAGAGATTTAGAGTGTTGATATCATGCAATCAATCCGCATTATAGACTACATCATTGACAACCTAAGCTAGAAATGCTACTGTAGTGTGCAATTATCGGGGGACACAACCAATTGCTTGAACTTTGCGGCGAGACCAAAGATGGATGCATGTACCGAGGCTTGTGAAGCTGTAAGCAGTCTTTGGCCTGTTATATAGGTTTGTATTCATTTGTATGAACGCAGTATTGAGCACATGAGAGGGGGTTTTATTATGAGAAGATATGTATTAACAGTGGCATGCAGTTTGGTGTTTTTAGCTTTAGGAGTTATGGCTTTGGTCACTCCTGCACTGGCATCGTATGTAATAGCTGACGATGCCACTGGGGGAGACTGTTACCTGGTCGGCACATGGGACCAGGCCACAGGGACATGCACACTTGCTCAGGACGTGAGCGTTGCCAGCGGATACGCTTTTAATATCGCAAGCGACAACGTAACGCTTGATGGTAACAGCCATCTTGTGCAGGGAACAGGAGGGGTATACGTTAATAACAGGCAGAACGTCAAGGTGAGCAACCTCATGGTGAGCGGGGGCCTCTGCATTAATGTGCAGTACTCTGACAGTGTCATTTTTTCTGGCAATACGTGCGAGGGCTCGGGCGTATTGGTAAGATACAGCACCAACATAGACGTATTGGACAACTCAATAATCACGGGTAACCATGGCATCCGTTTGATTGGTAGCAGCAATAGCACCGTAAAAGGCAACACAGGCCAGACCAGTCAGAGATTCGCTTCATGTATTTTATTGGCCAATAGTACCAACAATACCATTATGGATAATGAATATGATTATTGCGGCTATTATGGTATAGGACTCTTTGACGGGAGCCATGACAATGTGCTCTCAGGTAACACTATTTTAGATGTGGGGGGATCATCATTTATGGGCAAGTCCTGTGTAGTGATCAGAAATGCCCACAATAATGCCTTATTCAACAACAATTTCTATAACTGCGGCTCCTGGTGCTATATGTGGAGCACTTGCAATGACATTACCTTCAGCCAGGACCTTCCGACGGGAGGAAATTACTGGAGCCGCTACGACGAGGAAAGAGAAGGATGTTACGATTTCAATGTTGACGGCATATGCGACTCACCCAAGCGCTTGTCCGGCTATTTCACGGATTACCTGCCATGGGCCACACCAAACGGTTGGGCCACGCCATCGGTGCTAATTGAGGGTGCTCTCTCAAATATCGATGACCTTATCTCATCAGGCGAGATAGCAAGCGCAGGTGTCGGCACTGCCCTGTCCTCAAGCCTTGAAAACGCCCTTGCTTCACTGGATGCCGGCAACGAGGGCGCAGGGTTGAACCAGATCGAGGCGGCTATAAACAAGGTCCGGGCGCAATCAGGTAAGAAAATAAGCCAGGAAACCGCTGATGAGATGATAGCCTTGCTTACAAGTGTGTTGGAGAAGATACTGAACCAATAGTCACTTTGCTGGGGGGTTCCGCTGGAGCCCCCCAGCCTTAATATCACAAGACACGTAGATGTGGTGAATCAGGAATTCTGTCTTGAGGCTATCTCTCTTGCCGCAACTACCCCGGAGGCCGAAGCCTGCACCAGCCCCCGGCTCACGCCAGCGCCATCGCCCACGGCAAAGAGGTTTTTAATCCCGGTCTCAAGCTCTGAGGACAGCTTCAATTGCATGGAATAGAACTTCACCTCAAGTCCGTACAGGAGCGTATGCCGGGAGTTGACCCCGGGAGCAATGCAGTCCAGGGCATCGAGCATCTCAAGGATGCTGCACAGGTGCCTGTATGGGATAACAAATCTCAGGTCCCCTGGGGTGGCGTCGCTTAAGGTGGGCCTGACCATGCCCTTTGCAATGCGCTCATGTGTGGAGCGCCTTCCAGCCCTCAGGTCCCCAAGGCGTTGCACTATAACCCCCTTGCCAAGGAAATTTGCCAGACCCGCAATATACCTGCCATAGGATATGGGCTCGTCAAAAGGTTCTGTAAAGGTCGAACTCACAAGGATAGCAAAGTTCGTATTGTCCGTCTTCCTGTCAGAGAAGCTGTGTCCGTTCACTGTCCAGATGTCCTTCAGGTATTCCTTTACAACAGCGCCATAGGGGTTGACGCAGAAGGTCCTCACCCTGTCGTCAAACGTCTTTGAGTCGAAAACCAGCTTCGGTTCATATGTCACACTAGTCAAGTGCTCGAAAACCGCGGCAGGGATCTCCACACGCACACCAATGTCCACAGGGTTTTGAAGGGTGGAAAGCCCAAGCCTCTTTGTCAGGGCCTCAAGCCACTTGGCACCCTCACGCCCAGGGGCAAGGACCACGATTCCGGCCTCATATGATGTCCCGTCCGCGAGCCTGACCCCGGATACCTTTCTGTCATCCACCAGGACTTCCTCCACCTGCTGGCCAAAGACCACATCAACGTGCTTGCGCACAGAGACCTCCATCTCGGCCAGAACCGTACGACAGCGGTCTGTGCCGATATGCCTGATCCTTGTGGGGATGAACTCCAGGTCGCACTGTGCCGCCTGTGTCTTTATCTCCTCTATGCGCGCGGAATCGCCGCCGTACAGGACATTGGGGGCACCATAGCGGATGTATATCTGATCCACATATTCAATAAGGGAGTTGAGGTCTTCCGGGTCGAGATAGCGCTTCAGGAACCCGCCCACGTCGCTTGAGATGTTCAGCTTGCCGTCGCTGAAGGCACCTGCTCCGCCCCACCCGCTTACAATGGCGCACTCAGGGCACTCAGCGCATGAGACGTCGCCTTTTGTCATGGGGCATGACCTGTCCTTGAGGTCGTTGCCCTTCTCCACCATAAGGACGGAAAGCCCCGGAGAGCGCTCGGCAAGCTCCATTGCCGCAAAGATGCCGGCAGGCCCGGCTCCCACTATGATCACATCATATCGTTTCATCTGGGTCCTCCAGGGAGCTGTCAGCCCCGTCAGCCGGATATGAGCTTGACAGCCACCCTCCTGTGGCGCGGCCCGTCGAACTCCGCAAAGAAGATGGCCTGCCATGTGCCAAGAATAAGCTTGCCCTCATGCACGGGCACAAACAGCGAGGCCCCGACCATCGAGGACTTTGCGTGTGCGTCGGAGTTGCCCTCGGCATGGCGATATTGCGGGTCCTTGGGCACAAGGCGCGAAAATATGGCGAGCATGTCTGTCTGCACACTGGGGTCCGCCCCCTCATTGATCGTTACACCGGCAGTTGTGTGAGGGACAAATACATAGCACGCGCCCTGCTCCATATCCGCCTCTGTTATCTCCTTCTGGACCTGTGAAGTGATATTGATCAATTCCGTGCGCTGGGTGGTCTTTACGTTCAGGTACTTGAGCATTTGCCCTCCTCTTGTGTCGCATGGTCCTGCCCTGCTTGTGATATTGAATCAAAAACATGGTCATAAAAAACCTTTTCAACCTCAAGTTCGATGCCAACGTAATTGAAATTATCAAACTCGTCGCATTTGAAGTGCCTGAGCCTCATCTTGTCCTTCTCGGTCGTGATGATCCACCCGGCCTCCGCAAGGTCTGCCTGTTTCTGAACATGCTTCATGTCAAGCATGTCGAACCTGTGATGGTCTTGGAAGACCTCGTGTCCTACTACCTCGGCCCCTGAGCGCTCAAGCGTGTCCATAAATGCCTCCGGCTCTCCGATCCCGGAAAAAGCGAAAACCTTCTTCCCCGAGAGCCAACCCTCAGGCAGGTCCTCGTCGCATGAGTTTCTGATAAAGGAAACCCTGTGCCTTGAAAGAAATACAGGTGCGGAACTGTTGAACTTCCGCACATCATCATACAAGGCCTCAGGCATTTCCATGTGCTCACACTTCGTAAACACAAGCACATCGGCCCTGGAAAGCTCAGCAAGCGGCTCACGCAGCCTCCCCATTGGAAGGAGTTTCCTGTTGTAAAAAGGATCTCTGCTGTTTATGAGCACAATATCAAGGTCCCGATGGAGCTTCCTATGCTGAAACCCATCGTCCAGGATGAAAAGGTCAGGCTCGTCATGCATGTTCTCATGTGCAAAACGCCCTGACTCATACCGGTCAGCGCCCTTTATCACTGAAACGCCCTTCATATGCTCGGCCATGAGCATTGGTTCGTCCCCCACGTCCTCAACATACATCTCAGAGCTCACGATAAAAGGTCCCTTTGCCTTGCCCCCGTAGCCCCGGGTCAGGACGCATGGGTGGAACCCCCTCCTGAGCGCCTCGTTTGCCAGAGCGATGGTCATTGGGGTCTTTCCAGTGCCTCCAGTAGTGATATTGCCAATACTGATGACCTTTCCCTCCAGTTTCCGGCAATTTGCGAGGTCAAGGGCGGTATTTATCCTGTATCCAAGGTAATATATGAACTCAAGAGGTCCGTACATCTATCTGCCCGCCAACCTGTCCACGATCCTGATTGCACGGTCCACTGCACCACGGTTTTCCTCAAGAATTGCCCTGGCGCCGGCCCCCATGCTTCTTCGCCTGTCCTCTGATTCAAGAAGGCCTCCAATATCTCCTGCCAATCCCCCGGCTGAGGTCTCACAGGCTGCGCCAGAGTCATAGAACTCTTTGATAAAAGGGAAGTTTTCCATATGAGGCCCACAAAGCACTGGTTTGCCCCAATAGGCTGGCTCGAGCGGGTTCTGCCCGCCGTGCGGGATGAAACTACCTCCCATTACGACTACATCCGCAGCCCTGTAAACCGCTGACAGCTCACCCACAGTGTCAAGAAGCACTACAGAACCGGTCATAACCCCCCCCACTCCGATCTCACTTCTTCTGATACAGTATACACCTTCTTTTTCCATCAATCCCCAGACATCATCAAATCTCCGGGGGTGACGGGGAGCTATGATCAGATTAAGACCCTTATACACTTCAAGAAGGCTCCTGTAGGCTGCAAGTATCACCTCGTCCTCGCCAGCATGGGTGCTTCCGGCGACTATAACCTGCCCCTCAAGACGCGAGATCCACTCTATTTCCTCATCTTTTACTTTAACATCGAACTTGAAGTTGCCTGTTTTATCTATCTTATTTGAATCTACACCAAGCTCCAGTAAACGCTCTGCATATATATCGTCCTGAACACAGAAGACATCAATAAGCTTGAGCACATGAAGCAGAAATCCCTTTATACGCATGTAGTTTCTGAATGAGCCCTCTGATATGCGCCCATTCACAAGAACCACGGGAATATCGTGGGCCTTGACCGTCCGAATCAGGTTCGGCCAGATCTCGGTCTCCATTATCACAAAAACATCAGGCCTCACCCTGCTCAGCGCCCTTGATATCGCCCCTGTGAGGTCAAATGGCAGATAGACCACCTCTGCAAGCCCTGCGAGCCGTTCTTTGGCAACCGCCCTTCCCGTGTCCGTGATGGTCGAGACCACGATACGGTCATCCGGGTGGAGGCCCTTGTACTCCCGAATGAATGTGGCAGCGGCTGCGGCCTCTCCAACCGAGACGGCATGGACCCAGAGGGTTTTTTCAGACTGGCCAGACTGGTCAGTCGCCCCCACAAAACCAGGGGGCAATTCAAGGAATCCGAGCTTTTCGCGCAGCCAGGTCGAGCGAAGCTCACCTGGGCGCTTAAGGTACTCCTTTGGGAACAAGATGGCAATGGCCAGAAGATATAGCAGGCTATAGAGAGGAAACATCGAACTGCCCCCCGTGCTGCAGGCTGAAGAGGTGGCTGTACATCCCCCCGCTACCCACAAGCTCGTCATGGGAGCCGCTCTCGACCAGCCTTCCCCTGTCAAGGACGATTATCTTGTCAGCGCGCTTGATGGTGGAAAGACGGTGCGCTATAACGATAATGGTCTTTCTGTCAATAGAAGTCCCGGAGCTGCCCTTCTCCATGAGGTTGTCCATTGCCTTCTGCACCATCAGCTCAGACTGTGTATCCAGCGATGAGGTAGCCTCGTCAAGGACCAGTACATCGGGGTCCTTTATAATTGCCCGGGCAATGGAGAGCCTCTGGCGCTGGCCGCCCGAGAGGTTCGCACCCTCTTCTCCTATCATGGTGTCATAGCCATCAGGGAGTTCCCTGATGAACTCATCCGCAAACGCGGCCTTTGCGGCAGACTGGATGTCATCATCAGTTGCCCCGGGCTTTCCAAAAGCGATATTTGCCCTCACGGTATCGTTAAAAAGTATTATGTCCTGGCTTACTATGCCTATCATTGAGCGCAGCGCGTGGTTCTTGAGATCCCTTATGTCCACGTCGTCAATAAGAATGCGGCCTTCCTGAGGGACAAAGAACCTTGAGAGCAGGTCCACGAAGGTGGTCTTCCCAGAGCCGCTTCTCCCCACAAGCGCCACCACGTCGCCCTTTTTTATATCAACGCTCAGCCCGTCCAGCGCGTAGTCTTCCCTTGTGGGATATTTAAACCGGACGTTGTCAAAGGTTATGGCCTTATCAAACACGGCCTCCGATACCTCGCCCTGAGCCTCAGGCTCTCTCATGAGCACCTCGTCAATGCGCTCTACATATGCCTTTGCCTGATTAAGGCCGTTGCTCACGGCGGCAAGCCTCTTTGCGGGTGTGAATATCATGAGTATGGCTGCCATAAAGGAGAAGAACTCTCCGGTCGTCATCTCGCCCTCGGCTATAAGCTGTCCGCCGTAGAATATTATCAAGGCCACTCCAATGCCGGCCACCACCTCCATGAGGAGCGTGGTAAGCTGGATCATCTTGACGCTCTTCATGAAATGCTTTATATAGCCATCGGTCTTTTCAGCGAACTTCCCGCTCTCAAGCTCTTCGACACAGAAGGACTTGATTATCTTTATTCCGGTAATGCCTTCGCTAAGAGAATCTGTTATATGCGCAAGCTTTGTCTGAGCCCAGCGCGATACCTTCTTGAGGCGCTTACCTATCTTGCCTACAATAATAAAAGCAAAGGGGAGGATGGCAAGGGCAATAATGGTAAGGTCCATCCTGCGATGCAAGGCAACACCGGTAAGTATTAATACAGTGCCAGTACATACAAAAAAGTCCTTTATTCTAAAGGCTATCAACTCCTGCAATATTCCCGCATCGCTAATAACCTTTGAGAGTATGGAGCCACGGGAATCTGTACCGAAAAAACTCATTGGGAGATAAACAATGCGGCGGTAAAGATCGTTTCGGATATCGCGGACAACCCTGGCCCCAACAGAGAACATCAAGTAGTTCATGAAAAATACAAATATACCACGCACGGCAAAGGCGATCACGACACCCACTGAGACATACAGAAGGACCATCTTGTCTCCCATTACGAAGATGTCGTCAATAATATTCTGTACAAAATACGCAAAGGCGCCATTTATAGACGAGACGATCAGAGAACAAAGAGCGCCTATAAAAATAGTGGCCCTGTGCGGCCCTATGAGTTCAAAAAGACGCTTCATGCACCCCACCCCGCAAGCGTACCCACCATCTCAGCCACCCGCCTGGTTGGGCGCTTGAACTTGAACATCTCCCTCACAAGGTCGAGGTCCTCTTTCCTGCGCCTGTTTCCATCTGAATCCTCAAGCAGACCATTGATAACACTGACGATATTCTCAGCCGTGGCGTCGCCCTGCAGGAGTTCCGGCACCGCCTCCTTGTCAAGGATGATATTTGCCAGATTTGCAAACCTGTTTTTCAGTATCATCTTCAACAGAATATAGGTGATCACGGTGGCTTTATAAATAACCACAAGCGGAGTGCCGCGGAACACCCCCTGGAGCGCGGCGGTTCCTGAGGCCACTATAGCCGCGTCTGCCGCGGAGTATATGAGCAGCACGTTCTTATCGGTGATAGCCACACCCTCGCCCTCAAAGGGATCGAGCAGTTCCTTGTAATCCTCCCTCTTGATGTTCGGGGCGATCGAGAGCACGTAGCTCCTCTCAGGATGCTTTTTCTTCATAAGGCGCACGCTGTCAAGGATCACAGGCAAAAGCATGCGAAGCTCCGTAGGCCTGCTTCCCGGGAGCAATGCGATAAGCCCTCTGTCAGGGTCAAGCCCCATCTCAAGACGGGCCTGGGCCCTGTCCCTTGTATGGGACGACATCTCCTCCATTATCGGGTGGCCGACGAACTCGCATGGTATGTCTGCGTCCCTGTATATCTTCTCCTCAAAGGGCAGGAGCACGGCTGCCTGGTCAATGAACTTTTTCATGGTATTGATACGCCCGCCGCGCCATGCCCATATCTGGGGGCTTACGTAGTACAGCACCTTGAGCCCAAGCTCCCTTGCCTTCAGCCCAACTCTAAAATTAAAATCAGGATAGTCGATGAGCACTACCACCTCAGGCCGCTCCCGCTCCATAAGCTCTATGGTCGTGGCAAGGGTCTTTTTGACCTCTTTGTACACTGAGAGCGCCTCAAGAAAGCCGATGGCGGAGGAGTATTCGGCAAAGACCTCAACGCCAGCCTCTCGCATCCTCCCTCCTCCGATACCGAATATCTTTATGTCCTGCCAGTTCTTCTTGAGTTCACGGGCGAGCATTGACCCGTAGAGCTCTCCGGAACTCTCGCCAGAGGTTATGAGGACAGACTTAGGCACCTGTGATGGCACCGGCAATGCGGGCAATATCATCCTCTTCAAGCTCAGGGCAGATGGGAAGCGAAAGCACCTCTTTTGCCGCGCGCTCAGCCACGGGGAAGTCTCCCTCCTTATAGCCAAGGCCTGAAAGAGCGGGCTGCAGGTGTAACGGAATGGGATAGTAGACCATGGAGGAGATCTCGGCATCTGCAAGCGTCTTCTTTATCCGGTCACGCTCGGGTAAGGTGATAGTGTACTGGTGGTATACGTGCATGCACCCCTGTCTCTCCACGGGACATCTGACCTTGTCCCCAAGAAGCGCGTTGTACTTCCGGGCCTTTTCCCTTCTGAGGTCGTTATAACGCGTGATGTGCTTGAGCTTGATCAGAAGTATGGCAGCCTGTATCTCGTCCAGACGGCTGTTGAAACCTATTGTGTCGTGACGGTACGCGCCTGAGAAGCCATGGTTTCTGAGGCTTCTTATGGTATCGGCCACCGCGGCGTCCCTGACAGTGACCAGGCCTCCGTCACCGCAAGCCCCAAGGTTCTTGCTTGGGTAGAAACTGAAGCATCCGGCGTCCCCGATGGAGCCGGTCTGTTCCCCATTTATAGTCGCCCCAAAGGACTGGGCGCAGTCCTCGATGACCGCAAGACCGTGCTTTTTGGCAAGCCCCATTATGGCAGGCATGTCAGCGGGGT
>DAOWET010000223.1 GCA_030638335.1 Nitrospirota bacterium | reverse complement strand
TCAGCCCCGCGCTCAGGTTCGACCCATCGGGCAGGGCGTCCACATACACTGACATGATGAACAACCCAGGCCTCCAGGTGAAGGTGGAGGGGGGGGAAACCGTATATATGAAATGGATACTAAGGCGCTACCCCCAGACCTGGAACATCTCAGGCAACAGCCGTATTGAGTTCTCGGACGTCTGGGGCGCGCAGTTCACTGGCCTGCAGGTGCGGCGCGACCCCGGGGTATGGATCGTCTACCTCGGATGCCTGATCATGTCCATAGGCCTCTTCATGGCCTTCTTCACAAGCCACCGAAGGATATGGGTCCGGCTCACAGAGAGCGGCAAGACCGGGAGCAAGGTGACAGTGGCCGCATCCGCCCACAAGGGGCGCGAGGGCTTTGAGCAGAACATCGACAAGATGATAACCCTTCTTACAGAGGGAGGAAAATAATGGACAGTTCCCAGCTATTCGGCATTGCCACGGTACTATACATTGTCGCCATGATGCTCTACATCACCTACCTGATGACAAAGAGCGAAGGCGTTGGCAAGGCCGCGACCACAATTACCGTAGTGGGCTTTGTGTCCCAGAGCATAGCCTTCATCATGAGGTGGCTGGAATTTCACCAGTTGCAGGGTATCCCCGGCATAAACGGTTGGATACGTTCCGTCCCGCTTACCAACCTCTACGAATCGCTTATATTCTTTGTATGGTCACTCATACTGGTCTATCTCATAGTTGAGTTCAAGTACAAGACGCGCTCCTTCGGGGCCTTTGTGACACCCATGGCCGGCCTGGCCCTTGCCTTTATCGAGATGAGCGGCATGTCCTCGGACCTGCAACCGCTGGTGCCCGCTCTTCAGAGCAACTGGCTCCTGGTGCACGTGTTCATGAGCTTCATAGCCTACGCCACCTTTGCCGTGGCCTTTGGCACGGGCCTCATGTACCTCATCTCCACCACGGAGAAAAAGACTGACTGGGCCTATATCTTCTGGACGAGCATGCTTGGCATATTCCTGGTGATCCTGGGCGCAATGGGGATCGATTTCCTGAAGTTCAAGCTCGCAGGCCAGGGCGGACAGTTCGCCGTAAAGAGCGTGCTGTTCAAGGCCACCTTCAGAAGCGGCTCGCCCGGCGTAGTATTTGCAAGCATAGCGGCCTCTGTTGCCCTCATATTCGGCGTCTGGAACTTCGGCGGGGCCATGAGGAGGATACTGGAGTCTTTCGACCTCTCGCCCGAGATCCTTGATGAGGTTACATACAAGAGCATTGCCGTGGGTTTCCCGATCTTCACCCTCGGGGGACTGATATTCGGCGCGATCTGGGCTGACCAGGCATGGGGCGTCTACTGGAGCTGGGACCCCAAGGAGACATGGAGCCTCATTACCTGGTTCTTCTACGCCTTCTTCCTCCACTCCCGCCTGATGCGCGGGTGGCGCGGGCAGAAGGCCGCCGCTGTTGCAGTGCTGGGCTTTGTGGCGGTCATATTCACCTATCTGGGAGTGAACCTCCTGCTTAGCGGACTGCACGCCTACGGCAGCCAGTAGGATACCGAGCCCGCTGATAGCGGGCCTTGAATGCACCAGTGCGTTCCCTGTGGACTCGTTCCGACGTGCCGGCAGGGAGGTTTATTAATCAACGCGCAAGGGAGAGGGGGGCTGGCTTGAGGCTTCGGGCCGGGTACATTGCTGCAGCCGTTTTAATATCGGGTGTTGTCCTTGCCTCGTATGTGTTCTTTGCCATGGGGGCGGGCCGGGACGCCTACTCCTACGGGGCCAGGGAGCGCGCAGAGCTCCTTGCCGACGTTATACTGAACAGCTTCCTCTCCCAGAGCCACGCCGGCGGAAAGCCCGATGTGGAGCGTTTTCTTGACTACCTTGCTGGCAGCCGCGCCGGGGGGGTAAGGAGCGTCCGCCTCCTGGCCCCGGAAGGTGGTGCGCCATATGCAAGGGCCGGGCTGGACCGCATGAGAGACACCACAGAGGAGGGCCTCTCTGTTGAAGGGCGCGAGGTTCTGGAAGTGACCAGGGCGGTGCTTAACATGGACAGATGCCGCAAGTGCCATGCCCCAGAGGGTGACGTGCTTGCCTTTTTAAGCGTTAGAGTGGAGGCCGACAGCCCGCTCTGGCGCTCAAGACAACTCAGCAGCCTGCTGCTTCAAAGGGGAATACTCTTCGGCTTCGTACTTATCGCCTCCCTCGGGTTGGCAGCCCTGATCTTCCGTGCAAGAGAGGATGGGGAGGCCAGGGGTGCTGATGACAAGGGACGTGAGGAGGGCCTCAGAGGAGGGTTC
>DAOWET010000070.1 GCA_030638335.1 Nitrospirota bacterium | reverse complement strand
TGGGCCAATGTTCCCTGTGCCTGAGAGCACTTTAATGGAGACCGCGTCCGTTGAGAGTTCCATGGCAGAGGCCGGAGCAAGCCTCCCTTCATTCTCAAGCTCAGTGAGCCGTTGTTCAATATCAGAGACCTCTTCCTTAAGCTCGCCAAGCTCGCCCTTTGCCAGGTCAACGGCAATGGCGTTGAGTTTCCTGTCAAAGGAGGCTATCTTCTCAACAATCTGCCGTATGCTGGCGTCGATGTTTTCAAGCCGGCTGCCCAGCACACTGCTCTGCTGCTGGAGCATCTCGATGTGCCCGGAGTTCGTGGCCACGTTCTCCTTCAACTGCTTGGACGACGCACAGGCGGACAGGACAAGTACTAAAGCGCCAATGGCCAGCCACGAATATCTCATATGTCCTCCCTCAAGCAGGCCCATACAGGCCTGTTCAGACCCATGCAGAATGGATACCTATTATCCTCAACAGTATTATTGTAACCGATTCGCGCCGGAGCAGTCCCTGTAGTTATGTGAGAAGTTATGCCAGTAGCTGCGTGAGATGTTTTAGACGTGCGGGATTATTTACAATAGTGTCCATGGACAATTCATTTGCCAGAGGGCTTCAGGCATTTTCAGGCGGCCTTGATAAGGGTTCCGGCAGGATAGCGAACCTTGGGGGCTCTGCTTTGGCAGTCTTTCTTGCGGCCCTTGATGAGCGTTTTATTATGGTTGAAAAGACCGAGGACAGGGCGCGCACACTCTGCCGTGATATTGCTTTCTACAGGCAGGTGGCTGGAAGCAAGGCGCCTCCGGTTGAACTTCTGCCGTCCGCCCTGGACGTGGAGGCAACAGGCGCGCGCGCAGGCATCGTAAGGGCGGGCACCGGGGCCTTTGGCGGTCTTGTTGCCTCTTCCATGGCTTTTGAGCACGCGCTCTGGGAGCCGGGGGCGCTTGCTGCGGCAGTGGTCAAGCTTGAGGCCGGCACGGAGGTGGACAGGGAAACCCTGGAGATGTGCCTGGTGGATGCGGGGTATCTGAAGGCCCCGCTTGTGACATCGGCAGGCCAGTTCAGCCTCAGGGGTTTCATACTTGACGTATACCCCGCAGGGGCGGACGCTCCGGTGAGGGCGGAGTTCTTTGGAGACGATATAGAAGAGCTGAGGGCCTTTGACGTGGAGACTCAGCGTTCCATAAAAGAGCTTGACGAGGTGCTGCTCTTGCCAGCCTCAGGGCCTCCCCCTGGCCGGGACATGCCTGTGCCCCTGTTTGTAGAGGATATGCTCAGGTTCTGCTCAAGCGATATCTCCCAGGAGGAGCGCGCCCTGTTTCCCGGGTGGGACATGGAACTCTCGCGCTACAGGATAAGCGGTGAGGGGGCCCGGGCCGAAGGGCTCTCCATCGCGGGCCTGGGGGTGATGCACGGCGAGCGCAAGGACCTGTATGAGCTCCCCGCTCGTATTGGCGAGCTTTCCAGGCAGGAGCAGGTGGTGATAGTGGCCTCCTCAGGGGGGCAGGCCGAACGCCTGAGGGAGGTCTTTAGAGATGAGGGCGTGGTCTGCCCTGTGGTCCCGCTTGCGGAGGCAGGGAAGAACGGGGGCAACTGCTTTATCACTGTGGGCGGGCTCTCGGAGGGGCTTCGTGTGCCGGGCCTTACGGTGCTTACCGAGCTGGAGCTCTTCGGGGGCAGGCCGGCCTACCGCGCGCTTAAGCGCTCGAAGGTCTCGGGGCTTCTTGCAAATGTTGACGACCTCTTGCAGGGCGATTTCATTGTGCACGCGGAAAAGGGTATCGGGAAATTCCTGGGCCTCATGCACGAGGAGGTGGAGGGCACAGGCTATGACCTGCTGGCCCTGGAGTACGACGAGGGCGACCGCCTGTACCTGCCAATAGACGCCATCGGGCAGGTCAGGAAGTACCATGTGCAGGAGGGCGTGGAGCCCAGGCTCGACAGCCTCAGGACCAAGCGCTGGCAGAAGACACGGGCCCGGGTGCTCAAGAAGATCAAGGTGCTTGCGGGAAAGCTGCTGAAGCTCTACGCAGGGCGCGAGCTTGCCGATGGGGTGGCCTTTGGCAAGGATACGGAGATGCACAGGGAGTTCGACAGCTTTTTCCCCTACGAGGAGACCCCTGACCAGAGTGCGTCCGTGGAGGCCATCAAGCGGGACATGGAGAGCATCAAGCCCATGGACAGGCTCCTGTGCGGGGACGTGGGCTACGGCAAGACAGAGGTGGCCATGCG
>DAOWET010000129.1 GCA_030638335.1 Nitrospirota bacterium | reverse complement strand
GTTGACAGGGAGCATGTGGCGGGCGGGCACATAAGCAAACTGCTTCCTTTCCTCAAGGAACTCCCCTCGGACGAGAGGCGCGGTGAGCGGACTGTCCTGCTTGGCGGAAAGGAAAAGACCATAGGCTATACCATCACAAGGCTCTATGACCTTGGGGGCAACAATGCCGGGTTCATTGGCATATTCCAGGACCTTACGGAACTCAAGGCGCTCTCAAGGGAGATCAAGCACAAGGAGCGGCTTGCGGCTGTTGGAGAGCTCTCTGCAAAAATAGCTCATGAGATCAGAAACCCCCTTGCTTCGCTCAAGGGGGCCATGGAAATGCTTCTTGAGGGAGCCATTGACCAGGACCAGCGTGAAAGGCTGATGAGGATCGCCCTGGGCGAGATGGACCGCCTCAACTCTACGATAACCGACTACCTGAGTTTTGCCCGCCCTGATACCCCTTCCCTTGAAGAGTTCGATCTGCACAGGGCCCTTAAGGAGACCGTGGAGCTTTTGAAGATGAGAGATGACAGCATGGTGGAGGTGCGGGCCGAACTCGATGGTGCCCTGATGGTGAAGGTAGACCCCAGGCGGATGAAGGAAGTGTTCTGGAACCTTGGGGTGAATGCCCTGCAGTCCATGCCGGAGGGTGGCACGCTGGTCGTTGCCACCCGGGTGGAGGGGGCTCAGGCGCATATAAGTTTTACAGACAGCGGGAAAGGCATCGAGTACGAGGACATGGAGAAGATATTCTTTCCGTTTTATACGACAAAGAGGGCAGGGACCGGCCTGGGCCTGAGCACGGCCTTTCGTGCGGTTGAAGACCATGGGGGCCGTATCACTGTTGATAGCGCACTGGGCAAAGGTTCCGTGTTTACTGTTATAATTCCCATTGAAAATGTCTCCTGATACTGCAAATATTCTGGTGGTGGAGGACGAGGTCAGCATGCGCGAGGTCCTGTGCATGCTCCTTGAGGGGGAGGGGTACGACGTAACCGCGGCAAGTGACGGCGATGAGGGCATTGCATATATAGAGAAGGACATCTACGACCTCATAATCACCGATATCAAGATGCCCGGGGCCACGGGCTTTGAGCTCCTCGATAAATCAAAGGAAATATCTCCCGATACCCTTGTGATCATGATCACCGCCTTTGGCACCATGGAGAGCGGGGTGGAGGCGATGAAGCTGGGTGCTTATGATTATATCCACAAGCCCTTCAAGATAGACGAGATCCGCATTATCGTCAGAAACGCGCTGGACCGCCGCAGGCTCTCCACCGAGGTCGCCCTCCTCAGGATGGAGAAGATCCGCACGGCCGTTGAGGTTGAGAACATCATCGGCAGGAGTGCCCCCATGCAGCGGCTGCTGGAGATGGTGCCCCGCGTGGCCGCAAGCAACTCAAACGCGCTGATAACAGGCGAGAGCGGCACTGGCAAGGAACTGGTGGCCCAGGCCCTGCATAACCTGAGCCCGCGCTCTGACCGGGCATTTGTGGCCATAAACTGCGCCTCTATTCCCGAGGGGCTTTTGGAGAGCGAGTTGTTCGGGCATATGAAGGGCTCCTTCACCGGGGCGCACCAGAACAAGCAGGGCCTTTTCGAGGTGGCAGAAGATGGCTCGCTCTTTCTGGACGAGATAGGGGATATGCCCATGAACCTGCAGAGCAAGCTCCTGCGGGCCATTGAGCACGGCTCATTCAGGCGTGTGGGCGGAACAAAGGACATAAACTGCAATATTCGCATCATAGCGGCCACTAACAAGAACCTCAAGGACGAGGTCAGGTCAGGGGGCTTCCGGGAGGACCTCTTCTACCGCCTGAACGTGATCCCTCTTGTGGTGCCGCCACTTCGCGAGCGCAAGGACGACATCCCGCTTCTCGTGGACCATTTCATACGCAAGTTCTCGGACCGCAAGAGACAGTTCTCGGGAAGCGCGATGAAGATGCTGATGGATTACGACTGGACGGGCAATGTGAGAGAGCTTGAGAATCTCGTTGCGCAGATACTGATAATTTGTGATCAGGACATTATTACGGACGCTGACGTACCGGCTGAGATATTTCGCTATCAGGAGGCTGAGAGGGCTCTTGAGCCTGACCTCAAGGAGGGTGTGGACCTTGAAAAAGAGCTTGCTGATCTTGAGCAGAGATACCTCAACGCGGCCCTGAAAGCCACCGGTGGGAACAAGACCGAGGCTGCCAGGCTGCTGGGCCTGAAGTTCCGTTCCCTCAGGCACAAGCTCTCTAAATACGGCATCAGAGGGATTGAGGACGAGTAGGATCTTCAGGGATGCAGCGCGAGTTGAGCGGGCTGGAGGTTGATAGAGGGGCTACTGCCTTTTCTTATCCTGTGGGGAGCCGTTCAGGCCGTAATTCCGGATCTTTGTCCTCAGTGTGGTCCTGGTTATGCCCAGCGCGTTTGCGGCCCGCACCTGGTTGCCGCCCGTTTCCCGCAGGACTAGTTCGATAAGGGTCTTTTCAACTTCGCCCATGACACTTGTGTGCAGGCCGGAGTTGCCGACACTGACAAGCTCCTTGATGTACTTGGAGAGCTTGGCGTCAAAGAAGTCCTTTATGCTGCAGTATGTGGACCCGTCGTCGGTGGAGATGTGGCATGGCTCGATAACCCGGTCCCGGCTCAGCAGATAAGCCCTCCTGACCGTGTTCTTCATCTCGCTGACGTTTCCAGGCCAGTCGTGGCTTACAAGGGTCTTCATGGCCTCTCTGGATATGGCCTTTCCCTCATCTCCAAAGAGCCCGGCGGTCTCGCTGACGAAGTGTCTGGCTATAAGGGGGATGTCGCCCTTGCGCTCCCTCAGTGGAGGCATATGGATAATCGAGCGGAAGCGGCCTGAAAGGGGCCAGCCCTTTTTATACACCTCGGTGGTGGCAACCACCCTGACGTCGGCCTTTGCGCCTCCGGGCAGCTGCATCCCGTTCTTCATCTGCTCGGACAGCCTGCCCTTCTCGTCCTCGGGGTACCTGTGGAGGTCCTTGATAACAAGGACTCCCCCCTCAGCCGCTATAAGGTCGTCGGTCCTCTCCCCGTCTGTAATGCCGCTTTCGCGCTTATTTGTCACAATGAAGGCGCCAAGCCGCCTGGAACTCATACGGTGGATGGTCTCTGCCACGAGCATCTTCCCGGAACCCCGCTCGCCCACTACAAGGACCGCCACGTCCTTGGCCGCGGCGCGTTCAACCTGTTTAAGCACCTTGCGCATGGATTCGCCCATGCCCATGATAAGCCTGGGTGGGCCGAAACCCTTCATCTGGTCCAGCTTGTTCCGCATGGAGATGGATTGCGCGGCGTTCCTGACCGCGCTTTTGAGTTCGTGTGCTCTTATGGGTTTTTTCAGAAAATGGTAAGCGCCGTCATCAAGTGCCAGTTGGGCCTGTTCAGATCCCGCCGCCACAAGCACGGTGGCCTCAGGACAATAGGACTTGATCTCCCGGAGGGCATGCACGCTGTCTGGCATGTCCAGGAGCACCAGTTCCCTGCCGTTCATGGCCCTCAGGCCCGTGGAGAGCCTGTTCTTGACCGTGATCCTGTATTTTAGCGGCTCAAGGGTCTTTCGAACGTGGGATACCGTCTCCTCGCCAGAGGATAGCAATAGTAACTGTTTTTCCATAAATTTGTTTAACACCGCCCCGGTTATGTATGTACCTGTCCGGGTTCGCCCGAAGAAAATCCCCCCCCGTGTTCTACAAAGGAATGAAGGCGAACCGGCCCAAGTGTTTTTAATTATACATGCATATGCATCAGGCTTCAAGGGGAAAAACGGACCTGTGTTGAACTTTTTTCCTCATGGTGTTCTTGCCGGGACTTGAGTGGTTTTTTATGGTAATATTTGACAACCAATTAATTCGTAAACACTTGCGCCAGCCCTTTATTCAAGGCGCTCGGAGGTCTTTTTTGATCAAGCGGACGTTTAAAAATATATTAGATACAGCACTGTCATTGAGGACCGCCTCGTGGCTCCTTTCCGGGCAGGTTGCGCTCTTTCTTGCAGGGGCCTTTCAGATGCCTGCCATGAAGGAATATTCTTCAATGAACTCAATGCCTTTGTTCCAGTGGATGCTTGAGGCGCCGCCCACGGTCACCTGGTGGTTATGGGCGTCCGTGGTTGTTATGGGCCTGCTTGCCCTGAACACGGTAATATGCAGCGTGGACGCCCTGATCAGGAAACGTCAGGGCAGGCACTGGCTCCTTGTGGCCTCCCCTCAGATCATCCACATGGGGTTCATGCTCATGCTGCTTGCGCACCTTTTGAGTGCCTCAGGCGGGTTCAAGGCAAGGGTGATAGCGGGGCAGGGACAGGGTTTCACCCTGCCCGAGGGCCAGGGGATGAGGATAGTCAAGGTTCTGATGGAACTGTCCCCCAGGGGCATGCCCATTGACTACTGGGTGGATGCCGGGTTCTATGACAGCCAGGGTGCCCTGGTCAAGGAGCACCGTATCGCGCCCAACAAGCCTGCCTTTTTCAGCGGCATGGGGTTCTATGTAAAGGAAGTCAGGGGTAACGCGGCCCTTATTGAGGTGACCCGGGACCCGGGCACGGTGCCTGCCCTTGCAGGCGGTGCGCTTTTCTCCTTTGGCACGGTGGCGCTTGTGGCCCTGAAGATACGAAGGGAGCGCTGATGCCGCGCTTTGTCGTGCAGGAGCACCACGCCTCCACTTTGCACTACGACTTCCGCCTGGAGCTTGACGGGGTTTTAAAGAGCTGGGCCGTGCCCAAGGGCCCCTCCATGGACCCCGCGCACAAGCGCCTGGCCCTTGAGGTTGAGGACCACGAACTTGAGTACGGCGGGTTCGAGGGGACTATTGAGGAGGGCAGCTACGGGGCCGGCGAGGTGCGCATCTGGGACTCCGGGCAGTATGAGAGCCTTGGCGGAGGCCCTGATGATGGTAAATGGGAATTTTCTCTTGATGGTAGATGGTTAAAAGGGGCCTTTGTTATCTTCCTTATGAAGGGGAAGAAAGGTCAATGGCTTATTGTCAAGAAAAAGGACGGCCTTGAACAGCCCGGTTTCAAGCTTGAGCCGGTTATAATGCCATAGGAAATGATCTTCTCCGGGGGGGGAGAAGGAGGTTCTGCCATGAAAGTTCTTGCGGTGGATGATTCGCGCTCCATGAGGTTCGCCCTTGAGAGCAGCCTTATCTCCCTGGGCCACGAGGTCCGCCTCTGCGAGACAGCGGAGGAGGCCCTTGAGGAGTTCAAAAACAACACATACCACCTGGCAGTGCTTGACTGGGTACTTCCTGGCATGAACGGGCTTGACCTGTGCCGGGAGATGCGCAAGGCGCCGGGAGGGGATGCCTGCATAATACTCATGATAACCTCACGCAACAGGGACCAGGACCTTGAGGAGGTCCTGGCCGCAGGCGCGGACGATTACCTGGCCAAGCCAGTGGACGAAAAGCTCCTTCTGACCCGCCTCAAGGTGGCCGAGCGCATGGCCTCCACCCTCATGGCTCGTGTGAGCATGGAGAACCAGCTCAAGGAGTCCCTCCGTGACAAGGAAACGCTCATCAAGGAGGTCCACCACCGGGTGAAGAACAACCTCCAGATCGTATCGAGCCTGCTTGCGCTTCAGGGCCGGCAGGTCAGCGACGAGGAGACCAGGGGGCTTTTCAACGAGACCGAGAACAGGGTGCAGAGCATAAGCATGATACACGAGAAACTCTACCGTTCCGACGACCTTGCGAGCCTGGACCTCTCGGAATATGTAAACGACCTCGTAAGGCAACTATTCATGAGCTTTGACGTGTCCTCCTCCGAGGTCAGTGTGAGCGTTGACGTGCCTGAGAGGGAGATGGACATAGACTCCCTCATCCCCTGCGGCCTGATAATCAACGAGCTGGTCTCAAACGCCTTCAAGTACGCCTTTCCATCCCGGAAGGACGGAGTGCTCCATATCGGCATAACCTCTCCCACGGAAGGTGTCACCGAGCTGGTGGTACGTGACAACGGGCCGGGGCTGTCCCCTGAGATCGACATTTTAAAGACCAGGAGCATGGGACTGAGGCTTGTGAACGCCCTTGTCAAACAGCTAAAGGGCGAGCTTGTCATAAACCGGAAAGGCGGCACCGGGTTCAGGATCACTTTCAGGGAGAGACGCTCCTGAACGAGCTTATCCCGCATATTGCATGAAGGGCGGCGGGAATGGTACAAATCGTGTTGTTATCATTACAGTCTTTTGGGACTCTTATGGATATGGATATATCACGTTCTGTACCATTCCAGTTACCGCCCTCCACCCATCGGGCGAGGTGCCACGGGCACTTTTTAAATGATCTCACCACTTTCTACTTAGCAATAAAGTATTCGAGACGTTGCAAATGGGCCCTTGGCCCCTACTTCGCCATAAGCCGCTCGAAGTATGCCTATACGACTTCGCGACTTCTGGCTTGTATCTACGGCAAATCAGAACTCGTGCAATTAGCGGCTTATCAAGGTGAGAACAGCGAGTTGCTGAGCAGCACCCCCGGGTTAAGCTCGTCCATGTGCACCCCTTCAACAAGAGCGCCCTTTGCGTCATAGCCCTCGGCCCTTATGGGCAGCAAATGCCCTGTATCAAGCCAGAGCAGATAGCGGTTCACCCCGTCCGAATTCTCAACAAACCAAACCAAAGACCTCTTCTAAGATGAAAATATATTCTTTACCATTCATTTATCTTCTCTTGTTCTGCTTTTACAGCGAAAGTTCGCTTGTCTGACGTAGAGATTCGGGGTTGAGGTGAGGTAGATGCAAAGAAGAAGACGCGACCAGCCACGGGCTGGACTTAATTGCCTCTCTAGTGTATAGCAACAAATTAAAGGGGGTCCGTGACCCCGAGCGGCTTATTCTGCCGCAGATGCCTTGCCTCAGCCCCGAAGGCTGGTATAATTACTATCCATGGACACGGTAGAGGCAAAAAATCTTGTCAAGGACTACGGAGACTTCCGCGCTGTAAAGGGCGTGGACTTCACCATACGCTCGGGCGAGGCATTCGGTTTCCTTGGCCCCAACGGGGCGGGCAAGACCACGGTCATGAGCATCCTTTACTGCATGATGCCTCCCACGGCTGGTGACGTAACCGTCCTGGGTATGGACGTTGTAAAAAGACCCTCGGCCATCAAGGCGCTTGAGGGAGTGATGCCGCAGGACGACAACCTCGACCCCGACCTCTCGGCCCTGGAGAACCTTATCGTGTACGCCCGCTACTTCCATATACCGCCCCGGCTCTCAAGGCCCAGGGCCCAGGAGCTTCTGCGGTTCGTGGAGCTTAACGACTGGGCGGATACGAACATAACCAAGCTCTCGGGCGGCATGCGCAGGAGGCTCATCCTTGCGCGCGCCCTGATAAACGACCCGGAACTCATAATCCTCGACGAGCCCACCACCGGCATGGACCCCCACGGCAGGCGCGCTGTCTGGGACAACATGGAAAACCTCAAGGCCGAAGGGCGCACGCTCATACTCACCACCCACTACATGGAAGAGGCTGACCGCATCTGCGACCGGGTGGCGATCATGGACAGGGGCAAGATAGTGTGCATGGGCACCCCGGAGGGGCTCAAGGATTCCACGGGCACAAGGAACCTTGAGGACGCATATCTGAAGCTCACCGGCAGGCGGCTTGATGAAGGCCATGATGCATAAAAGAATGCATAAAGCAAACAAAACCCGTGTTGGGCAGGAGGGCGCCCTGCCATGAGGCTCTTTAACCCCAAAAGGGCCTTCAGGGTCTGGCAGAGGCATCTCAAGGTCTACACCAAGCTCTATCTCTCAAGCCTGACCCTGAACGTTGTGGAGCCGGTGCTGTACCTGACCGCCATGGGCTTGGGGCTTGGGGCATACCTTACCGAGATGGACGGCATGCCCTACATAAACTTCATAGCTCCGGGAATAATCGCCTACTCCGCCATGTTCGCGGCAAGCGGGGAGTGCACATACGGCACATACGTGAGGATGACCTACCAGAAGACCTTTGACGCGATGCTTGCCACCCCCGTGAACCTTGAGGACCTGGTCACGGGAGAGATCCTCTGGGGGGCGACAAAGAGCACGATATACGGGACAATAATCATTATTACCATATCCGTGATGGGGCTGGTGGCCTCCCCGCTCATAGTATTCGCCATTCCCGCGCTTCTGGTGGCAGGGATCATATTTGCCGAGATGGCGGTTTTCTACGCAGCGGTCGTACCCGGCATAGACTACTTCAACTACTACTTCACGCTCGTGGTGACACCCATGTTCCTTTTCTCGGGAGTGTTCTTCCCCATCGAGGGGCTGCACCCGGTGGCTGAGACCATAGCCTATTTCACCCCGCTTTACCACCTGGTGAACATCACGCGCGGGCTTGCCAGTGGCGCTCTGCCATGGGGGGACATGCTCTGGCTTTTGGTCTGCGTTGTGGTGCTTGCGCCCCTGCCCTTTTACGCCATGCGCAAGCGCATGATCAAGTAGCCCGCATACGATTAACAACTACTCCACTATCCAGACAGCGCAATCATGGGCGTCGTGGATCAGCTTGGTGGAAGTGCTCCCGAACTGGAACTCCTCACGCTTGGAAAGCCCCCTCCTGCCCACAACCAAAGTGCACGCCTTGATCTTCATGGCCTCTTCGATCAGGCAATCAGAGGCCGAAGCGCACCGCTTGGCCTCCGAGACCACGGCCACCTTGTCCTCGGGGAATCCGGCCTGAAGACAGACCTCAAGCATCTGAGCCAGCGCCTCGTCCACCTGTTCTTTCTCCTTCCCTATCCACTCATCACGTTCGTCGCCGCTCTCAAAAAAGTCATCCGGGGGCACGGATATCAGGCTGTAGATGGTCACCCGGAAACCCGGCAGCCCACCCAGCATGTTCGCCACGTACATTGCCGCCCGCTTTGAGTTTTCGCCAGTTGTCGCGGCGATCATGATATGCTTCTCGTCAGTTTCCAGGCCCTTGTGCCCGCTTGCGCTCATAACACGCTCTCCTTTGTTATTGGCTTGCCCTCATGCCCTCCAGGGCCAGGCCCAGGTCTTCAATGAACTGTCCAGTATCCTCGTAGAAAAGCCGCGCGCCCACCGAGATATGCAGCAGCATGTAGTTGAGGTCGTCGGAGATATACGGATAGACCTTCTTGAGGTTGGCAACACGGTTTTTGAATATTATGTTCATGTCCCACGCATCCAGAGCGCCAAAGACCCCGGGCCTGTCACGCTCCAGCTGCTGCACGGTCACATCGTCCCCGCCCGTAAGGAAAACGAGTATATTTGCCAGCCCTGCCATGTCGTAGACGTACTGGTTTTCAGGGTGGAAACAGCCGTAGTCAAAATCGATCCACTTGCATATGTGCGTGTCCTTCTCGCGGATGATGTGGTCGCGCCTGATGTCGCCGTGGGTCTGGTCGTGAGCGTGCAGGAACCTTATCGCCTCCACCAGCTCCACGAACTCCTCAAGCAGGCCGGGCAGGTGCTTGAAATAGTACTCCTCGTGGTCCTCGCACAGGTCCGAGACGTATTGCGGATATGAAGCGCCCCGTATGTAGTCAATGACTCGCACGCAGTTTCCAGCGCTGTCGTGCATGGACACCCCCTGCATAAACCTGTTGTGCCCCTCCACCAGCTCAAGGATATGCGCCTCTTTGCTGGAACTCCTTACGCACTCGTATGTCATGGCGCCGCATTTTGCGGTAAAACGCTCGTGGAACACCATCTTTATTACCTTAAGGCTCCCGTCTTCCAGGTCCACTGCGCGCCTGACCCAGAACTTAGGCTGTTCGTCAATGCCAAAGCGGCCCTCGCGCTCGTTATGGCGGATAAATAAGGACCTGCCCTCAAGCAGGAGCACGTCGTCATACTCCACCCGGAAGAAGTCCGAGGTGTCACTGAGAACCCTGAGCCGCCTGGGCACCTTCGCGCTCCCCAGATGGGCGGCTATTTTCTCGCGCAGATGGGCCTGGTCCATGTTCTGCCCCCTGTTGTGCCCCTGGTAACACCTTCCGGTCGGCTGACAAAGACGGCCTCCCGTGTCCACGCCCTGCCTCACAAGCCGCGGACCCCTGAGCAATGGCCTTCCCCAGCGGCGCGGGATACCGACCGCGCCCCCTATATTTTGATACTATCACATTATCGACTGAAGTTAAGCCCGCGTCCTGACACCTTTTCCATTTTTGGCGCGCGCCATCTCCTCCCGAGCTCGAAGCATGAGGGTTTTGCGCAGGTGGTGCTTTGCCCACCCGCTCGGTTATTATTAATGTCCCCCTGCGCCCAGGCGACAGGAATACATTAAAACCACTGATAAGGGAGCATGAGCCTTGCTTAAGAAAAGAGAAGACCTCAGGAATATCGCGATAATCGCGCACGTGGACCACGGAAAGACCACCTTGGTGGACGGCATGCTGCACCAGAGCGGCATTTTCAGCAGCCACCAGCAGGTACGGGAGCGCGTCATGGACTCTAATGACCTCGAACGCGAAAAAGGCATCACCATCATGGCCAAGAACACGGCCATAAAATACGGAGACACCACCATAAACATAGTTGACACCCCTGGGCACGCGGACTTCGGCGGCGAGGTGGAGCGCACGCTGAAGATGGTGGACGGGGTGCTCCTGCTGGTGGATTCCTCTGAAG
>DAOWET010000273.1 GCA_030638335.1 Nitrospirota bacterium | reverse complement strand
GCGAAGGGCTTTGGCGAGGTCTTCTGGATAACCTGTCTGGTCTGCTGGAGCTCCACGCGCTACGTCGTATGGGAGGACGGCTCCACGGACGAGCACTGTACGAGCTGTCTGGAAAAGGAAGGCAAGATCATCAGGAACAGGGCGGCTGAATAGGCCCGGCGCTTCCGCGGATGCGGGCCAAGCCGAAGTTTATTCCTTGGGGATCACAAGCTCGCAGATGCCGATCTTCTCCTTGATGCCCCTTAGCTTTTCGTAGGAGACTACGTCCACCTTGAACTCGTCCTTGCAAAGCATCGAATCGCAGAGGGTCTTCGACATGTATATCTTGCCCGGGGGCGTGAGGTTCTGAATCCTTGAGGCGATGTTCACGGAGTTTCCAAAGATGTCGTTGTCCTCGAATATGACCTTGCCGATATTGATGCCGATGGGCAAGTAGTAGCGGTCGTCCTCCTTTGCAGTCCTGTTGTGCTAGTGCACAGAGCGCTGTATCTTCAGAGCCGCCCGGCAGACGTCGTCCGCGGTGGGGAAGACCGCGAGTATCGAGTCGCCTATGTTCTTGATATGCCGGCCGTTGCTGGCCTCCACGCTCCTTGAGAGCAGGCCGTAGAAATTGTGTATCCAGTCTCTGGCAATTATGGTTCCCTTCTCCTGGAAGTAATCGGTGGAGCCCTGCAGGTCCACGAACATGATGGCCATCGTGACCCGTTCGTCCTCCTTCTCCACGCAGGCTTCCTCCTGCCGGTCCATGGCCTCGTCGTAGTCAAATATTATCCATGCCTCAAAACGCCTGCTGAGCCTGATGGACTGTCCGTGCTTGATCGAAATGCGCTGGTTGGTGGGGATCATCTTGCCATCGATGCAGGTGCCGTTTTTCGAGCCAAGGTCCACAATGTTCCAGATGCCCTCTTCGTAGAAGAACTGCACGTGCCTTCTGGATATCCCCTCAAAGGGGGCAAGGGCTTCTCTTCCCACAGCGTCCCTGCCAACCACGTCGCCGCTCTTTACAGGCAGGCTCACCCCAAGGGGGCCCTCGATATAGATCAATACGTCACTGTCGCTCATGCCCGGGCACCCGGTGTTGCACTGTTATTTCCATGTCCAGCGATCATATGCATAACCATTATCAGCATAACACACTGAATTACAAAAGAAAATGACATACATGGAAGGTCCCTTCAAGCGGGCGTGATTATCCGGACTTGGGGCAGCCAGGGATTAACCCGAAACCAAACCAGGATGGCCCGAGGGGCTATGCGGAGATCTCTGCTGAGAGCACTTCATTGAGCCTGGGCATCTTCTCGATATCTTCCCTCAGGCGTGCCAGGTCTTTGCGGAACCGGGCCTTCTTCTCCTCAATGAAGTCCTCGGCCAGCTCGTGGTAGTGCTCGATGCCATCAAGGAGGCCTTCCCTGAACTCGCGGAAGTACTTTGGGGTGCGGGTGGAGAGGCGCAAGCCATAGCGCTCAAGCTCTTCCCTGAGGTGGTCCACCGAGAGCATGAGCTCCTTGATGAACATGTGCGGGCGGTCCTTCCTGTCCTTAAGGAGGTTGATGCGCCCGTATATGTGCGAGACCATCTCCTCAAGCGAATAGGTACGGTCGAAGTATGCGATGTTGGGGCCTGGGCAGAAACTGGGCGTGGCGTCCTTGTTAAAACCGAACTTACGGTCCGCGGCGCCGGAGAGGTCCACGCAGATGCATGCCTTCTCAAGCGTCTCATCCTTTAAAAGCCTCTTCTGCTCATCGTCATAGCCGCCCGCTTCAATGACCGCGAGCTTCTTTTTGATATAGGTCTTCGAGCCCGCGCAGAGGGGTCTGCCGGGAAACTCCGGGTTGAGCTTGAGTATCCCCCTTGTGCATGGTGCGCCGGGCTCGCCGGCCTCAACGCGCTCGCGCTTGAGCTTCTCGCTTGCGGATGTCCTCAGTATCCAGAAAGGGATGCCAAAGGGAGAGCTTTTACTGAGGACCACATCGTCCTCAGTGGCGTCCATGAGCTTCCGGCTGTGCTCCTCGTCCACGACCACGGCCTCCGGCACCAGCAGAAAGGGCGTGGCCCATCCGGTGCCGTCAACTCCGTAATGCTCTCTCAAAAGCGCGTCCTCTTCGGGCACGCCAATGCCGCCCTGCACGGTGACCTTAACGCCAAAGGGCTCCTCAGGGCACTCGATGCCAACGGATTTCAGCCCCCTCTTCAGCATCTTGAATGTGCCGTCGATGAGGTCCTGCCTGCCCTTCCTGAACTCCTCGAGTATGGGCCCCATGAGGCTGCCGCTTGTGGAGAAGGTGTGGCCCCCGCAGTTGAGGCCGCTCTCCACCCTGTACTCAGATACCCAGAGGCCGT
>DAOWET010000136.1 GCA_030638335.1 Nitrospirota bacterium | reverse complement strand
GCATGTAGATATTACTAAAATGGGGCGTAGACAAATGGCTAAGTCACGGGGTTTTGGTCCCCGCATTTGGGGGTTCGAGTCCTCCCGCCCCAGCCATAAAGGAGAGACAGATGCCTGACTGCATAATGCTGATATCCGGAAACGCCCACAAGCCTCTTGCCGAAAGCGTGGCAAAGGAGTTGGATATTTCCTTGTGCGACACCACAAGCACGACCTTCAGCGATGGGGAACTGTCCGTCCGTATAGAGCAGAACATCAGGGGCACGGACGTCTTTGTGATCCAACCCACCTGTACTCCCGTGAACGACAACATCATGGAACTGCTGCTCATAATCGACGCCCTGAAGCGCGCGAGCGCAGGACGCATCACCGCTGTCATCCCCTACTACGGTTATGCGCGCCAGGACAGGAAGGTCCAGTCCAGAGTGCCCATATCTTCAAAGCTCGTGGCTGACCTCATCACCTCCGCCGGGGCCAACAGGATACTCACCGTTGACCTTCACGCCGGACAGATACAGGGTTTCTTCAATATCCCGGTGGACCACCTCTACGCCTCGCCAATACTTGCCGATTTCTTCAGGAGCAAGAAGTTCGAGGACCTCGTGGTGGTCTCCCCTGACGCCGGAGGCGTGGAACGCGCAAGGAGCTTTGCAAAGCGCCTGGACGCCTCACTTGCCATCATAGACAAACGCCGCGAAAAGGCGAACGTCTCTGAGGTCATGAACGTCATCGGTGACGTGGAGGGGTGCACGACCATTCTCTTTGACGATATGATAGACACCGCGGGGACGATAGCGCAGGCAGCGCAGGCCCTCAAGGAAAACGGGGCCAGGCAGGTATTTGCCACATGCGCCCACGCGGTACTCTCAGGGCCGGCCATAGAGCGGCTGAACGATTCTGTACTGGAGGAAGTAGTCGTAAGCAATACGATACCTCTTGAGGAAAAGGAAAAGGCATGCCCCAAGCTCAAGGTGCTTAGCATAGCGCCCATGCTGGCTGAGGCGATCAAGCGTATTCACGAGGAATCATCCATCAACTCGCTGTTCTTATAACAGACAGGAACTGCAGGAGGCATAAAAATGAAATTGGCAACACTTAACGTGGAGACCAGAGAGCAGACAGGCAAAGGCGCTGCCCGCTCCCTGCGCCGCGAGGGGACGCTTCCGGCGGTCATATATCGCGCCGGCGAGTCCACCTCTCTAATGATCAACGAAAAGGAACTGATGGGCCTGTACAGAAACGTGGTCGGACGCCTGTCCATGCTTAACCTTCAATTTAAGGACAAAAGCACCAGGATGGCGATCGTAAAAAAGTGCCAGGTCCACCCGGTCTACGGCAATATCCTGCATGTGGACTTTCAGGAAGTGGCCGCAGACGAGGAGATGACGCTCTTTGTGAGTGTGAGTCTCGTGGGCGAGGCCATCGGAGTCAAGCGCGACGCCGGCATCCTCGAGCAGCAATTGCGCCAGATGGAGATCAGGTGCATACCCGCAAACGTGCCCGCACACCTTGACCTGGACATCACAGAGCTTGAGGCCGGACACTCGCTTCACGTAAGCGACATCACTGCCCCCGAGGGCGTGAGCATCCTGGCCGACCCCAAAGAGGTCGTTGTGGCCGTGGTCATCCCTGCACTGGTAGAGGAAGAGGTAGAGGAAGAGGTAGAGGAAGGCGAAGAAGGGGCAGAGGCCGCGGAAGGCGAAGAAGGGGCAGAAGGCGCAGAGGGCGCGGAAGCCAAGGAAGGCGCAGAAGGCAAGGAAGAGCCCGCAGAGAAGAAGAAGAAGAAAAAGGAAGAAAAATAATTGTGGGCTGTGGTCGGTCTCGGGAACCCTGGGGGTTCATACCGCCAAACCAGGCACAACGCAGGGTTCATGGTGGTGGAGGAACTGGCCGCAAGGCACGGCTTTACGCTTAAGGAAAGAAAGAAATATAATGCTGACAAGGGCTCCATCAAGGGCGAGACGGTCGTCCTTATGGAGCCCTTGACGTTTATGAACCTCAGCGGAGACGCTGTGCGAGAGGGCATGAGGCGATTCGGATTCGAACCCGGGGAGATAATCGTGGTGCATGACGACGTTGACATCTCCCCTGGCAGGATCAAGCTGAAACTCGGCGGAGGCGCAGGTGGGCACAAGGGCATTCTCTCGGTGATCGAGCGCACCGGGTTTAAGGATTTCCTGAGGATAAAGGTAGGCGTTGGAAGGTCGGAGATAATACCCACCGACCGCTTCGTGCTCTCGAAGTTCGCGCCACAAGAGAAGCCGCTTATCAAGGAAGCGGTCTCGCAGGCCGCGGACGCGGTGGAGGCCATCCTCTCAGAGGGCCACAAAAAGGCCATGAACACCTTCAACCAGCGCTCCTGAGCAAGGCTACCCGCCTGTCTGCTGTATTTGATTTTATCCCTTGCCCTGCGGTATCATCACGTATGAAAGCCAGTGATTACATAGAAGAATCAACCCGTTATCTCATGGGCACCTATCGCCGCTATCCCATTGTCATGCGCAAGGGCCGGGGCGTTAAGGTATGGGACACGGACAACAACGAATACCTGGACTTCCTGGGCGGTATTGCCACCAACGTGCTCGGCCACTGCCACCCCAAGGTCGTCATGGCGATTCAGAAACAGGCACAGCGCCTGCTGCATGTCTCGAACTTCTTCCATATCGGCCCACAGACGGAACTTGCCCGCATCCTGGTCGAGAACTCCTTCGCGGACAAGGTGTTCTTCTGCAACACCGGAACCGAGGCGATCGAGGCTGCAATAAAGCTCGCGCGCAAGTGGGCGATCGAGAAATTAGGGCCTCACCGCTACGGGATAATAACCGCTGAGCGCTCCTTCCACGGACGCACGCTTGGCTCTCTGGCCGCTACTGGCCAGGCGAAGCTCAAGAAGGGCTTCGGCCCCATGCCAGAGGGGTTCAAACACGTGCCCTTTAATGACATTGAGGCCATTCGTAGCTCGATAAGCGAGGATACATGCGCCGTGATGCTCGAGCCCATACTCGGGGAATCAGGCGTTGTGGTGCCCTCCCCCGGATATCTCAAGGAAGTGCGCGCCCTTTGCGATGAGTTGGGCCTGCTCATGATACTCGACGAGGTACAGACAGGCATGGGCCGTACGGGAACACTGTTCGCTTATGAGCACGAAGGCATAGAGCCTGACATAATGGCCCTTGCAAAGGGCCTTGGCGGAGGCATTCCCATAGGCGCGGTGCTGGCTAAAGACGGCGTTGCCGGGGCCTTTAAACCCGGAGACCATGGCTCCACCTTCGGCGGCAACCCCATCGCGTGCTCTGCCTCCATAGCGACCCTTAACACAGTGATGGACAGCGGCATTCTTCTGGACCAGTGCAAGCGCATGGGGAGCTACCTGCTTGGCAAGCTTGAGGGCCTGAAGTTAAAACATCCTGATAGGATAAAGGACGTGCGCGGCATGGGGCTGCTTGTGGGCATGGAGCTTGCTTTCGAATGCGCTGATATTGTCAAGGCATGCATGGCCCGCGGCGTGCTGTTGAACTGCACGGACATGAACGTTGTGCGTTTCATGCCGCCTTTGACAGTGGAAGAAAAGGATATAGACGAGGTCGTTGAGACACTGGACCATGTACTTGACCAGTGATAACATGGAGGATGTGTGAAAAGGGATTTTCTGCGAGTCACAGACCTTGACAGGGCAGAGCTGCATTCCCTGATCAACCGCGCCCTTGAGATGAAGGGCGGAGCGGGCGCCGGCTCATGCCCGATAATCGGCAAGAGCGTTGGGCTTTTATTTGAGAAAAGCTCAACACGCACGCGTGTCTCATTCGAGGTGGGCATATACCAGCTTGGCGGCCAGCCTGTCACCATGAACGTAAAGGACATCCAGCTCGGGCGCGGCGAGACAGTGGCTGACACCGCAAAGACGCTATCGCGGTTTCTGAGCGCGATAGCCATCCGCACCCATGAGCACGCCCGGATAGAGGAGTTCGCGAGCTTTGCCTCCATCCCGGTCATAAACGCTCTCACGGACGACCATCACCCGTGCCAGGCCCTTGCGGACCTGCTTACCATTGTTGAGAAAAAGGGAAGCGCAAAGGGGATAAAGACCGCATATATAGGCGACGGGAACAACGTTGCCAACTCCCTTATCGAGGCAGCGGCACTGGCGGACATGCAGCTTGTACTTGCCTGCCCCGAGGGCTATGGGCCTGATCAGAATGTCCTCAAGGAGTGCAGCGGTAAATTAAAGGGCTCCATCACCGTGACAAACGACCCGGCAGAAGCCATAAAGGACGCTGACGTTATCTACACGGACGTCTGGGTGAGCATGGGACAGGAAGAAGAAGCAAAAGAGCGGCTTAAGGCCTTTAAGGGCTACGAGGTGAACTCCAACCTGCTGTCTAAAGCGGCGAAAGACGCCATAGTCATGCACTGCCTGCCCGCTTACAGGGGCAAGGAGATATCCGCAGAGGTGCTTGACGGCCCGCAGAGCGTAGTGTTCGACCAGGCGGAGAACCGGCTGCACGCGCAGAAGGCATTACTGGAATTCCTGCTCACATAAGGCGTATGGACAGAAAGAAGCAGGCCAGAGAGATATTTCGACTTCTCAAGAAATCCATCCCGGAGCCAAAGACAGCGCTTGAGTTCAGGAGCGTTTTCCAGATTTTAGTTGCCACCATTCTCTCGGCACAGAGCACTGACGTGCAGGTCAATAAGATAACAAAGCAGCTCTTCAGAAAATATCGTTCCATCAAGGCATTCGCCGAGGCGCCGCTTGAGGAACTCCAGACAGACGTGTCATCAGTGAACTTTTACAGGAACAAGGCGCGTAACATCCAAAACTCTGCAAAAATGATAATCAGTGGGTTTAATGGAAAAGTCCCGCGTACCATGGAAGATCTTGTGCGGCTGCCGGGGGTGGCCAGAAAGACCGCGAACATCATCCTCACCGATGGCCATGGCATAACAGTGGGGATCGCTGTGGACACACACGTCATCAGGCTCTCAAACCGCCTCGGGCTCAGCGAGCACAAGGACCCGGTGAAGATAGAGCAGGACCTTCTGGAGATCACGCCTGAAAAGGACTGGCCCGTTGTGTCTCACCTGCTGATCCTCCACGGCAGGACCGTATGCAACGCGCGCAAGCCTTTGCATGAGAATTGCGTGCTCTTTAAGATATGCCCCTCGCGTGAGGAGTAACACCCTCCCCAAAAAGATTCTGATTCTCAAATGAGGTCTAGTCTGATATTCTATATGTAAGACCTTTCAGGGGAGAGGCAATAATTGGAAAGCGATAATATACAGCTGCACCTGAAAACGCTGGTCGGGCTTACCTCCATGATCTGCTCGAGCTTCGATACCCACGAGATACGCCAGCGCACAATAGAGGCGGCCATGAGCCTGACAGGGACCGAGGCCGGAAGCCTCCTGCTCATGGACAGCGAAAGCGGAGAGCTTTACTTCGAAGTGGCATTGGGCGAGAAAAGCGGTTTCCTTAAGAAGGTTCGCATTAAGGCCGGACAGGGCATTGCCGGGTGGGTAGCCGAGCACCGCGAGCCCGTTATCTCATCAAACGTGACCAGCGACCAGAGGTTCTTCGACGGGGTTGACCTGGTGAGCAAGTTCAAGACCCGGGACATGCTCTGCGTGCCCGTGTTAATGCAGGGGAGGCTCCTTGGGGTTATACAGGCCATCAACAAGCTCGACGGTGTCTTCAGCCAGGAAGACATGGACGTGCTCATAAGCCTCGGCAACCTCGTGGCCATTGCCATAGATAACGCCAACATGTACCAGGAGCAAAGAGAAATGCTCATGAGCACTATAGAAACCCTTGCCGAGATCATCGAGAAGCGCGACTCCTACACCGGCGGCCATACCCACAGGGTCAGGAAATACAGCCTCGCCATCGGCAGGATACTGGGTCTGCCCCACTCTGAACTGAACGTGCTTGACCTGGCGGCCGCGCTTCACGACATCGGGAAGATCGCCATACGCGACGGGTTGCTGCTCAAAAAGGGCAGCCTCACCGGGGAGGAGTTCAACGAGATGACCAAACACACAGTCTATGGCGTGGAGATCATCGCGCATATCGGCAGGTTCAAGGAGATAATGCCGCACGTGAAGAGCCATCACGAGAGGCTGGACGGCACCGGCTACCCTGAAAAGATCAGTGGCGATGACATCCCCCTGCTTGCGAGGATCATTGCGGTGGCTGACGCCTTCGACGCCATGACAACAAACAGACCCTACGGAGAGCGCCGATCCAAGAACGTAGCTCTGGAGGAACTCAACAAGTGTGCGGGTACGCAGTTCGACGGGAAGATCGTGGATGCATTCATACACGCATGGGACAATAACTCCTTCGCGGACTTCGAGGAACATCACATTTAGCACGAGCCTCCCGCCGTGCGCGCGCCAAAGCATGACGAGTGCGTGCTCTTTGATATCTGCCCTTCCAGCAACATATAGCGCCCTTCCCTGCAAGCAAGCTTTTAATGCACAATATTTCCAGTATAATTAGAGCATCATATGGACAACTCAACCGAGGATAGTTTCGGTCTGTCAGCACAAATAAAGGCCGCTCTCATAAGAGACGTGCCTGTGTGCGCCCTGGCCCTGTTGCTTGTGCTCTCCTTTAAATGGACGGACAAGTTTCTGACAGGCATGGGAGCACCCGGGTGGCTTGGTCCGGTACATGTGCTTGGTTTCCTGGCAGCTCTGAGCTGGCTCATATTCCGTCAGCTCTACAGGTTCCGGCAGGCGGTCAGGGAGATGCTCATAACGAGGATATTAAACCGCGAGTTCTGGCTGGCCCGCTGGCTGGTGGAGCGCTATACGTTTCTTGGGATAGTCGCCTTATTCGTGTCCATAGCCACGGCAGCCTCACTGATGGTCTACATATACATATCAGGACCATGGGGGCTCTGGCTGTTTGCGGCGGACGCGCTCGTTTTCGTGCTCATGTACAGGCATGTGCATTTCAGCTTCACGCGCCGGGTGTTCCAGGAGGACATAGCCAGGCTCATAAGCGAGTTCGCGCCTGTGCTCACGAACGTGCTGATACTCTTTGCCGGGTTCATAGTCATAGCCATATTCGTTGACACTGACGTATTCGCCCTGGGAGACGTGCGGATACCTGAACGGGTCATCGAACAGATAGACCACTCGTGGAGGCCCTTCAGATACATTGCGCGCACAGCGTATTTTCTTGAGCTTAACGTTCGGAGCCTGAAGAGCCTGGAGCACGGTGGCACATTGCTGTATATCGCAATGTACCTGACCACGGTATCGGTCGTGCCATATACTGCACTGAGCCTTGTGTTCAAATCATCGCTTGGGGTGATTGATTCCATAAGGGACGCTAAAAAGGAGAAATAATATGAATAGAAAGGCCGCGATAATACTTTTGATAAGTGCGTGCATGCTGCTTTTTGGAGGGTGTGGTTATTATGAAGACTACAAGGAAGTCATGGCCATCAAGCAGAAGTATGACCAGGCCCTGAAGGAGCTGAAGGCGGCAGAGGCCGAGCTTGCGAAGGTGCGCACTGAGATGGAAGAACTTGCTGCCGAGAACAAGGCCCTGAAGGAGCAACTGGAGCGCTATGCTGGGGGTGTCAAAAAGATGTACGAGTAACGCTTTTCTGAATATGCCGCGTCAGATTTTACAGCAAGACAGGATAATAAGCAACGAACGCCCGCCAAAGCATGACGAATGTGTATTTTTTGATATCCGTCCTTCAAGAAATTTATAGACAATATATTTCTTGCTAATTCAACACGCCTGTGTAAAACTACAAAACCATGAAAATTACAAACAAACATCTGGCTTTCGTCTTTGCATTATTGGTTCTGCTTCAAATTCTTCCCTCATATGCAATTTCTTCTGAGCCTGCGGATTTCGAAATACATATAACCATCGACACGAACAAGACGATGACCAGCGAAGAAGCAGATAAAATGGCAGAAGATTTCTTTAAAAAAGCCTTCCCGGGCTCCCGCCCTTAT
>DAOWET010000252.1 GCA_030638335.1 Nitrospirota bacterium | reverse complement strand
TGCCGCCATCGCGGTGATGATGATACGCCTTGGCATAACCGGCATGCTGGGGACAATGGCCGGGCTATAGCGGACAACGTGGACATAGGAGTTCTCGACCTGCAGGTCCACAAGGGCGAGCCTGAAAAGCCCGCCTTCGTATTCATCCACGGCCTTGGCATGAGTCATCACATCTGGACCGATCCCACGGAGGAGAGGATGATGGGCGGGATGCTCTCCCTTCGCACCCTCCTGAGGGAATTCATGGACGACCCCACCACCTTGTTCCTTGATGTGCAAAAACTTGGCTGCACAGCCATTACATGGAGCCAGCAGAGGCCGGTGGGGCCGGTGGCCGAGGCAGAGGCAGAGCTTGAGGCAGTGCTCGGAGTTGTGAGCAACATCCCCTGCTCATCGGTTGTGCTCGTGGGCCACAGCCGTGGGGGCCTTATAGCGCGCGCCTTGCTTGGAAGGCTTGCGGGCCAGAGCAGTATAGGCAGAATAACCGGGCTTGTGACCATCTGCTCGCCACACGCTGGAAGTTCCCTTGCTCGATGGGCCACGATCTTCAGCCCTGTGGCAAGGGCATTTAGAGACGCGCTTCCAGAGACAAAGCGCTCGGCGTTCATGAAGAGCCTTGATCGCTCGCTCGGTTTCATCGCAAGCACCGGGGCAAGGGAGATGCTGCCGGATTCCTGCTTTATTCGCACATTGCCCAGTGAGGCCCCGCCCGGAGTGCTCTGCTATTCCGCAGGCGGCACCAACCCCTCGCTCATTGGCTCTTCGTGGCTTGTCTTACCCGAGGGCCTTGCCCGCCTGCTGCCCGAGGGTACGGTGCCTGAGGAACTAATGATGAACAGGGGGGACGCGCTTGTAAGCTCAAGGAGCTCTGTGCTGCCCTACGCAAAGGAGCACATGGACTTTCACCTGAACCACCTCACCATATTAGTCGACCCCGCAGCAAGAACAAAGATACTCGATCTAATAAAAAAGGACTTCCTCCAAGCCTGACAAGGCCGCCTGTCGTAGGTCGTCAGACTCGATCCGAGGGCGGCCTTGTTTTTTTTAGCCTTTCCCATTAGTTTGCCGTTGTCTGTTGTTCAATAATTTTCTGTGAAGGAAAGTTCGCTTGTCTGACCAAGGCAGACGTGTTCGGGATGCCGTGGATACAAGGCGCGCGACCAGCCACGGGCTGGACTTACCTTTGCCTTTCAATGCATATAACCCAAGTTAAATGGGGTCCGTGACCCCCGCAACACAGCAGATGAGGTGCATTCGTGCCCGTAGGCCGTCTGCTAAAGAGCCATTCGGAGGCCAGCATAATATCTGCGCCCGGCGGCCGAATAGTAGTCATTGCCCCCGGAGTCCCTCTCGGCATAGGCCTCGAACTCTTCGTCAAGGATATTGTGCACGCCGATATAAAATGCCCCGCCCTCAAACCCATAGCCCATCTTCCCGTTTAGCGTCATGTACTCGCTCAGGCTGGGCTGGTCGCCCTTGAGGTCTCCGGCCACCCTGCGGTTATCCACCCACCGGCCCATAAACACGAAGGTAAAAGATGACATCCTTGCGGAGAAAGAACCGCTGACGGTCTGCTGCGGAACCAGTGGGATCTGCCTGTTTGTGTACTCGCCCGATGTTATCTCCGCGTCCAGGTACACGTAGTTCAGGTCCAGCTTCATGCCCTCGGCAACAGCGTAGCCCATGCCAAGCTCCACGCCCTTGCGCTCGGTGGATTCCTGGGTGATGCCGGAGCTGTCAGAGATCATCTCGTCCTCCACCTCTGTCTCAAAATATGTAGCCCGAAAGCTCGTGCCCCCCTCAAGCCCGTGGACTATGCCGCCCTCCATGGTCTCGCTCTTTTCAGGCTCAGGGTCCCCGCTAAACCCGAAGGCCTCGTCAGAGGTGGGGAAGCGGTAGCCCCGTGTGTAATTGGTGTAGAACTTTGACCCTGCACTGTAAATGAACGAGGCCCCGACGTTGTACGAGCTCTCTTCAAGCTGCATGGTCTTACTCTCGTCCAGATTACCCGAGCCGTCATTTCCCGTAAGCGAAAGGTCGTATTCCATCTCAGTCTCCCTGTAACCGCCTGAAAATACCATGCTCTCTGAGAAGATGAAGTTCTCGTTCATGTAATACCCGGTCTCTATCCTGTCATAGTTCCAGGTGGTATCAATGCCAGAGGACGGTGCGTCGGATTGTATCTCCCCGTCATGGTCGATGATGTCCGTGCCCATGGTGAACGAGTGCTGGTCGTCTGCGTAGACCAGCTTCAGAGCGGTCCTGGTGGTCAGCAGGACGTCGCTTTCCGTGAGTGCTGCATCATCATATGCGCCCTGCACCTCCTCGATGTAGTACTGTGCCTCGATGAGCATCTCGCCGCCCATGGTCTGCCCCAGCGTGAAGCCGTAGCTGCTCACCTCGTAGTCCGCGTTCACATCGAGCCATCTGGAGGCATCCCGGTCTTTCACAAGCTGCCTGCCGCTTAGCGGCCCGGAAAGCATCTGCTCGTCGTCATGGTAGATGTACTCCAGGCCGAAGTAATAGTTGTCCATGAAGTTGTCGGTGAGCCTGATGTTCATGTCGCGGCCTTCCCTGCCGCTGTTATCGCGATGCCCGTCCATCTGGTCCATGCTTCCATATATGTAGTAGAGCATCCTTCCGTCCTGGCCGCCCACAGAGATGCTTCCGGCCTTGTCCCCGGAGCTGCCGTAGCGGCCGTCCAGGCTCCACACTCCGTATCCGGCCATCGCGCCGCGCGTTATTATGTTTATCACCGCAGACGTTGCACTGTCACCGTAGAGCACCCCAGCGCTCCCGCCGCGCACTATCTCTATGCGTTCCACGTTTGCCAGGGGGATCAGGTTCCAGTCCACCGAAGCTCCACCCGGGCGGTTGACCTTCCTTCCATCGACGAGCACTGCTGTGTGCCGGCCGCTGGTAAAACCACGGAAGTCCACCGATGCGGCGGCCCCGTTTCCGTAGAGGTCAAAGAGCATTATGCCCGGCACTCCCTCAAGCACCTCAAGCACCGTGGTGGCGGCCAAAAGGTCAATTTCCTCTCTGGTGATGACCAGCACGCTTGCTGCAACCTGCTCCACCGGGGCCTCGGTGCGGGTGGCGGTGATGATTATCCCCTCCTGCTGCGCCTGTAGTTCCTGGCGGGACTGGGCCTCTGCCCCGGGGCAAAATAAAAGGACTGCCAGAAGGATTGTTAAAAAGATATTTATGTACAGCCTGCCGAATATGCTGGATATACATGAACGCATTACGTCTCTACCTCCGTGGCCTGAGTATGTGAATGAATAAAATCATTACCGATATTGTACAGCATCGGCAGCATTGATTGAGGTGTCACGGACACAGGTGTCACGGGGCCACGGGCCCCTCTTACATTTGAATCAAACGGTTGAACTTTAAGCCCTTCCGATTCTGGTCGTCGCGACCAAACTCCCCCACCGGTAGCCGTAATGTTTCCTTCGAAGGACCAACAAGAACGCTTTTAAAGATGAGATGCTCTCGTTACATCTTCTGAAAACGCTCGAAGCTGCTCGCTCCAGTTTAAATGGGGCCTGTGGCCCCCATCCAGTGGGTTGCGCCATGTGTATAATTAATTAGTTTGACTACCGGGACCGGGGCATGGCCTGTGGTGCCATCATAGAAGCGAACGATGTTGAGGCAGGCATTGTCCTGCTCAATGCGGAAGATGTGCTCAAGGGAGAGCCCCATCAACTCGCACAGTATCACGCGGTTGACCCCGCCGTGCGCCACAAGCGCCACAGCCCCGCCGTCGTGACCATTCAATACTTCATCCAGTTTCGGCATAACCCTGTCGCGGACTTCCAGTGTGCTCTCGCCATCAATCGGGCTGAAGTTAAGCGGGTCCTTGGCCCATGCGCTGAAATCCTCGGGGAATTCCTTGGCTATCTCGTTAAAGCTCATGTCCTCCCAGCGGCCAAAGTGCCTCTCTTTAAACTCCGCATGCTCAATTGGAGCAAGCCCGTCAAAGGCGTCACAGATCAGCTCCGCACTCACCCTGGCCCGCGAGAGGCTGGAGCAGTACACAGCGTCGGGGCGCATGCCCTGTGATTCCATGAAGGAGGCCGTTGCCACCACCTGAGCCCTGCCCTTTGGGGACAGGGGGACATCGATGGAACCCTTGTAGCGCGGCTCATCGTCGTCAGAGCCAACCGTGGCCCCGTGCCGGATTATATAAATAGTCTCGACCACACCACCACCCATAATAAGAACAATATCTCTGAGAACTCCGTGGCCGCTCCTAGCGTGTCCCCGCTCTCGCCGCCAAAGTGTTTCCTGTTTACGCGCACAAGCACCACGTTCGCTGCAAACACAAGCGCAAACCCGACCCCGCCAAATACATACCAGAGCCTAGGGGCATAGCTCCCTGCCAAAATAGCGCTCCCCGCAAAAAGGCCAAGCGCAAGGGCTGTGACAACAAGGTACATGCCAGCGCCCACCTGTCCTATGAATATCTTTCCAAGCCCGTCAGGGCGTGAGGGCTTCCCAAGGAACATGCCCGTGACCTGCGCCCACCTGCCAGCCACCACCATGAATACCAGTCCCGCATAGTGCTCGAAATACCCAAGCGATGCTATCTCCTCGATGGCAAGGTATTTAAGCCCCAGCGAGAACATCACGGCCACCATGCCTATGGGCCCGGCGGATGAGTCGCGCATGGCGGAAAGTCTGCGCTCGCGGCCGCCCCTGCATGCAAGCGCGTCAAAGGTATCGCTCAGGCCGTCCAGATGCAGCGCTCCTGTAAGCACCACAAGCACCAGAAGCACAAGCGCGGACACAAGGCCGGAGGAAAAGACCTGCGAGAAGATGACATCAGCCGCCAAAAGCGCCACGCCGATCATGAAGCCCACAATGGGGAAGGCCAGGGCCGAGCGCAGCATGTCCTTTTCAGTTACATCACCGCTGACCCTTATGGGAACGATGCTCAGGAACTGGAGCGCAAGGAGAAAGCTTCTCATGGTGCTACCTGCCCTGCGGGCCGGGCTTTATTCGCACCGGGATGCCGGACACAACAAGATAGACCTCTTGGGCCTCCCCAGCCACGAGCCGGTTGAGCCTGCCGGCCAGGTCCCGGAACTCCCGCCCCATGGAGCTTTCTGGCACGATACCCATGCCCACCTCGTTGGTCACTGCCACCACGTAACAGGGCGCCCCAGCCATGGTGTCCGCAAGCTCCATGGACTCTGCCTCCACATCGCAGTCACTGAGCATTATGTTTGAGAGCCAGAGGGTCAGGCAGTCCACGACCACAACGTCGTACTTGTCCGCGTTGTCTTCAAGCCACTGGGCCAGGGCAAGGGGCTCCTCCACCGTGTGCCAGTCCTCGCCGCGCTCGCGCTTGTGGGCCTCTATGCGCACGCGCATCTCATCGTCCAGGGCCTGGGCTGTGGCGATAAATGCCCTGCGCGCGCCAAGCCCTGCCGCGTGTTCAAGCGCAAATGCGCTCTTGCCGCTTCTGGCCCCGCCTGTTATGAGTGTCAGACTGTTCATAAGGTCATATGGTCATAAGGCCATCCGGCCATCCCTTCTCAAAAAACCGCCGCCTATACCGGCGGCTGGATAAAGATTCTCACCATGTCTGGCAATGTCTGGATATTTATGATATAACTCCTACGGAGGGAATGTCAAAATAATCCGGGCCCTCAAGTGTAAAAGGGGCCACCTCCGGTGGGGGCGTTTGGTCACGCCGGTCACGGACCGGTTTTACTAGGTCGCCACGACCCGGTCTCACGGAGACTTCTACTTATTCCTGCGAGCAATACGTTCCAAGGGAGAGATGCTACGTTACTTTTCCTGAACACGGTTGAGGTTGGACGCTCCAGTTTAAAAAAACGGTCGGGGCTGACGGCCACCAGTTAAGAGGGGCCTGTGGCCCCCTCCAGTTTAAATGGGGTCCGTGACCCCCTTTGAAGGACCAACAAGAACTCTTTAAAGATGAGATGCTACGTTACTTCTCTTGGAGACGCTGGAAGCTGTGCGCTCCAGTTAAAAAGGGGCCCGTGGCCCCAAAAAAGGCCGACCCCGTTGTTCTCAGGGCCGGCCCATGGGTTGCTGTTATTGCTATCCGTTCATCATCTCCAGGAACTCCACGTTGTCCTTGGTGCCCGAGAGCTTGCCGAGCAGGAACTCCATGCTCTCTATGGTGGACAGCGGATGGAGCACCTTCCTCAGTATCCACATCTTCCGCAGGGTGTCCTTGTCCACGAGGAGCTCTTCCTTCCTCGTGCCGGAGGCATTGATGTCGATGGAGGGGTAGATGCGCTTTTCTATGAGTTTTTTGTCCAGGTGCAGCTCCATGTTGCCCGTGCCCTTGAACTCCTCGAAGATCACGTCGTCCATGCGGCTTCCGGTATCCACCAGGGCGGTGGCAAGTATTGTGAGGCTGCCGCCCTCCTCTATGTTACGCGCCGCGCCGAAGAACCTCTTGGGTTTCTGCAGGGCGTTTGAGTCAAGGCCCCCGGAGAGTATTTTCCCGCTTGCAGGTATTATAGCGTTGTAGGCGCGAGCAAGGCGGGTTATGCTGTCCAGCAGTACTACCACGTTCTTGCCGCTCTCCACAAGGCGCCTGGCCCTGTCGATGACGATCTCAGCCACCTGGCAGTGCCGCTGCGGGGGCTCGTCGAATGTGGAGCTGATTATCTCGGCGTGTTCCACCTGGCGCTTCCAGTCCGTGACCTCCTCAGGGCGCTCGTCGATCAGAAGGATCATGAGGTGGGCATCCTTGTGGTTTGTGTTTATCCCCCTTGCTATAGCTTGAAGGAGCATGGTCTTACCCGTGCGGGGAGATGCCACGATCATGCCGCGCTGGCCCATGCCCGTAGGGGTGATGAGCTCCATGACGCGGGTGCAGTATTCTTCCTTGTCGAATTCGAGCCTGAGCTTTTCCGTGGGATAGTAAGGGGTAAGGTTGTCAAACAGCGGCCTTGCGACACTTTCTTCCGGTGAGCCGTGGTTCACGGCCTCCACCTTCAGGAGCGCAAAGTACCGCTCGTTGTCCTTTGGAGGGCGGATCTTGCCTGATACCAGGTCGCCGGTGCGGAGGTTGAATCTCCTTATCTGCGAGGGCGACACGTATATGTCGTCAGGCCCGGGCAGGTAGGAATAGTCGGAGGAGCGCAGGAACCCGAACCCGTCGGGCAGTATCTCTATGACGCCCGCGCCAAATATATGCCCTGCCTTCTCGGCCTGTGCCTGGAGGATGGCGAATATGAGGTCCTGCTTCTTAAGGCCTGATGCCCCCTCAACGTTCAGACCCTGTGCAAAGTCGGTAAGTTCGTCTATCTTCTTTTCCTTGAGTTCAGTGATCGAGATGTTGTCCATTTTCTTCTTAATGCTCCTTAAGTGAAATGAGGGCCTTCGATGAATAGCCCGTACCTGATGAGGATAATTAATTATGGCGTCCCTGTTTGCTCCTCAGGTCTGCCCCCAGTTGATCGGGCCACTGAATGAGCCCTGATTGTATTCTATTTAGTTATTGCGGTGACCTCTGCAGGTTCTCTGGATGTGGGATTCTACCTTGATTCCGGCCTGGCTCTGGCCTGGCTCGGGGATTCATGCTGCTTGCTTAACTATAAGCATACAGATTACGCAAGGACTTGTCAACACATCAGAAGGGGTTTTTAATAATAACACGCCCCATGGACATCTCCCTAGTGGCTGGCCTCCTGGTCCTCTTTGTGCCCCCCTGAGAGTGCCTCGTTGCCTCCATCATGCGAAGCACCCGGCTTCGCGCAATATGATGCACCTCATGTGGGCAGGCCAAGTTTTTCAAGCAACATCCTCAGCCCGATAAATGCCGCAACAGCAAGCCCGAAAGCAAGAAAATCGTTCAAGATTACTTATCTTCCTTCTTCTTGGCCGGGGCCGCCTTCTTCTTGGCAGTGGCCTTCTTCTTAGCCGTTGTCTTCTTCTTGGCCGTTGTCTTCTTCTCCGCTGAAGGTTCGGCCTTTGCCTCAGATGTCTCAGCCTCCGGGGCTTTCTTCTCAGCCTTTGTCTCAGCCTTTGGCTCGGGCTTTGCCTTCTTCGCTGCCTTTGCCTCGGACTTCTTCCCGGATTTCTCCTTGCCCTTGTCTTTCCCAAGGCCAAGCACCGCCTCTTCGTAGTCCACGAACTCCAGCACAGCCATCTCAGCCCTGTCGTTCACGCGGCGGCGCGTGCGTATGATGCGCATGTACCCGCCGTTTCTGTCCGCAAAGCGGGGGGCTATCTCGTCAAAGAGCTTAACAATGAGTTCCCGGTTAGGGAGCTTTGCCAGGGCCAGGCGCTTTGAATGCAGGTCTCCGCGCTTGGCCAAAGTGACCATCCTCTCCACAAGCTTCCTGGTCTCCTTGGCCTTTGCCACTGTGGTCTCGATGCGCTGGTGCTCAAGCACAGCGCTCATCAGCCCTCTCAAAAGGGCCTTCCGCTGGTTTGCGTTGCGCCCAAATAGCCTGCCGGCTACGTTATGCCTCATCTGGTTCTACCTCTCCCATGTCCTCTATGGTATTCATGTCAATGCGCATGCCAAAGTTAAGACCCATGGTGCCAAGGATCTCCTTTATCTCGTTGAGGCTCTTGCGGCCGAAGTTCTTGGTCCTCAGCATGTCGTACTCCGTGCGCTGCACAAGGTCCGCTATGCTCTTTATTTCAGCGTTCTTAAGGCAGTTGTGCGCGCGCACCGAAAGCTCGAGCTCGTCAACGCTCTTGAGGAGGTTGGGGTTCATGGCCAGCACGTCCTCGCTGACTGCGTCCACCTGGTCCACGGCCACGGCCTCCTCGGCCTCGCGCTCGAAGACAAAGAAGTCCAGGTGCTCGTTCATGATGGAGGCTGCATAGGATATCGCTGCCTTGGGTGTTACGCTGCCGTCGGTCCAGACCTCAAGCACCAGCCTGTCATAGTCGGTGCTGCGGCCCACGCGGGCCTTTTCCACCGTGAAATTGGCCTTGATCACCGGGCTGAAGACGGAATCCAGGGCGATCACGTCCACTGACTTCTCAGAGACGTCCTGGCTCTCGCTAATTCTGTAGCCAACGCCCTTCTCAACATAGATCTCGGCCCCGAACTCCACACCCTTGTCCAGAGTGAGGATATGCTGATCGGGGTTCATCACCGTAAGCGAGGCGTCCACCTGCAGGTCCGCCCCCGTGATCTCCTTCGGGCCGGTGGCCTTCAGGATGGCCGTCTTCTCGGAGCTGCCCTCCATCCGGAACTTGAGGTTCTTGATATTGAGGGTGATGTCAACAACGTCTTCCTTCACTCCCTCGATGGTGGCAAACTCGTGCACTGCACCCTCAATGCGGATGCCTGTTGCGGCAGCCCCCTCGATGGAACTCAAAAGAACGCGCCTCAAGGCTCCGCCAAGTGTCGTCCCGAAACCCCTCTCAAGCGGCTCAGCTATCAGCTTGCCGTAAGTATCAGTAAGGGTATCTTCTTCTAAGTGAATCTTTTCGGGCATCTGAAAACCCTTTTTTCTTAAATCCATGAAGGCCTCCTGTGCCTCGCTCCTATATTTTTCGGTTCATGCCGCCCGGAGTTGCTTCCCCGGTGGCGCCCCCGGAGTCCCGGGGCGGTAATATCATCATCTATTTGGAGTATAGCTCGACTATGAGCTGCTCCTGTGCGTCAAGGGCTATCTCCTCACGCGCCGGCAGGTGCAGCACCTTGGCTGTAAGGTTGTCGCTGTCCACCTCTACCCAGCTTGGTACGCCGCGGTGCACTGCGGTTGCCATGCTGTTTTGGATGACCGGCATCTTCTTGCCAGGCTCCGAGGGGCTCACAATATCGCCCGCGCGGACGATGTATGAGGGCACGTTGACCTTGCGGCTGTTTATAGT
>DAOWET010000084.1 GCA_030638335.1 Nitrospirota bacterium | reverse complement strand
GGACCCCCCTTGCTTGTGTCTATAACCTTCCCGCCGCGCGAAACCCCCCCCGTGCGGGTCCGCTTCTACATAAGATCTGTTGCCGGATGCGCGCTCTTATTTCGTGAAAACAACAGGCATCATGAACCCGCCTTTCAGGTCTACCCCTGCCAGAAGTTGTTTACTTTTGCGTTCACGCATGGGCGCGCAAAAAGGCAAGGATAGAGGCACTCGGATCGAGTCTAGCCGACCGACCCAGATGCCCTTCGAAGCGAAACGGGGGAGGCGCAAGGAATAGAATTATTTTTATTAATTGAAATCTTTTGCCTTGGGCTTATTGTATGCGATTGTTTCTTTTGCAGGGTTTAAGGTCAACGGTATTATCATTAAGAGGGCCGAAGCTGGACGCTCCAGTTTAAATGGGGCCCATGGCCCCCGGTTGAGGCTGACGGCCTCCAGTTAAGATACGTTTGTTGATAACGTCTGAAGCTGGGCGCTCCGGTTAAATGGGGCCCATGGCCCCCCGTGACACCGTGGGCTAGTCTTTGGGGTGCCTTCGCTCGGGCTGATCCGGTCTTTCCATAAAAACGTCAGACCCTGCCACAACGGTCTGGTTCCTGCCCTTGGCCTTTGCCTGATAAAGGGCCTGGTCCGCGCGCTCCACAAGGTCCGAGGGTCCCTTCATCTCCATGGTGCATGAGGCAAGCCCTATTGAGACCGTAACCTGTACAGGCCCTGTGCGCGCCGGGAAGGAAGATGCCGCCATATTCTTCCTGATGCGCTCCGCCACCCGGAGGGCCTCGGCCTGGTCAGCTCCGGCCATGAGCACCGCAAACTCCTCGCCACCATAACGCGCCGGAAGATCATGTTCCCTGACCGTGCTCCTTATGACCTCGGCCACCCCCCGCAGCACCTCGTCCCCTGCCTGGTGGCCGTGGGTGTCGTTTACGCGCTTGAAATGGTCCACGTCCACGATGAGCAGAGCCAGGGGGTTCATGCCCTCAGTGTAGCGCTGGACCTCCTTTGCGAGGATGCTCTTGAAGTGCTTGTGGTTACAAAGTCCGGTGAGCCCGTCCGTGAGCGCGCGGGCCTTGATGTCCGCGTGGAAGAGCGCGTTCTTTAATGATATGGCCGCCTGGTCCGATATCACCCTGAGGGAATCCACCTGCCTGGGGCGGAGCATGTCCACCTCCTCCGAGGCAAGCACTATTATCCCAAGCACCTCGTCCTCATACTGCAGCGGGAGCATGAGGGCCGAGGCCACATGCGCCTCCACCGGCAGCACCGGAACGCTGTAGCCCAAAAGGTTCGAGAAGTACTTGTGCTCGTGGTCAGAGACGGACATCTCCATGAGCGTGCCCTCAAGGGAATAGACCTCTCTGGCCTCCTCCACCAGGGCGCGGTCATAGGCAAGGGCATAGCCGCCGGAACCACGGATGAAGATATAGAGGTCAGCCTCCGTGGCCAGACGCTCCACGGCCTCAGCGACCATACCAACAATGGCCATCATGTCAAGCGAGGTCACGAGCCTCGCGCTCTCCTCCTGTATGACCTTCAGCCGCTCCATATGCACCTCGGTCTCGGCCTGCACCCGGCCCCGGCCAAGGGTGCGTGCAAACTGCCCTGCCATGAGTTCCAGCGCCATGTGATGGGACTCCCCAAAACCCTCTGCCCCCGTTTCTGTCATGGAGCCGGCCCTGGTTCCGGTCATGGCGAGCACGCCAAGTATGATGTTGCCGTCTATCACGGGCACGGCAACAGCGCTTATGCCGTACAGGCCTATTGAACCTGTGGAGCCCGCTCCCGCCTGCTCCCCGCCAGAGGATATGTCAGAGGTGCTCACAAGGTGCCTGAACCTCAGGGCGTTGTCCACGAACCACTTGGGCGGGGCACGCTCCAGCTCCACGGTAGTGGAGGCGGCAAGCCTCAGATCCTCGCCCTCTTCCAGGAGATAGAGGCTCACGGCGCCTGCCCGCATGGCATAGAGCACGGTCCTCAGGAAGTCCCTTGTCTCCACGTCATCCACCTGGTCAAGGCCCGAGGTATCCGGCGGCTCCGGGCGAACCCTTGCAGGCCCGTGGGCCCTTCTTGAAGGTACGATTGCCCATCGGGTCACCACGGCCGAGGCCCCAGCAACCACGCATATGGCCAGAAGCGCCATCTCCTCGTAAAAGGGCGCCCCTCCGGCCAAATGTCCAATGTCGAGCAGGGGCACGGACAGCAATATCCAGAGGACCACCTGGGGGCCGAAGACCCCTGATATGGAGACATAAGGGATATATAGCATATGCAGCCAGGACACATCAGAGCCGCGCACAGCCCATGCGATGAGCAGCCCGCCGGCAAATATCGCCAGGGTGACATGTTCAGAACGCTTTGTGTAAACAGCGAGGGAGAAGTAGAGGACAAAGGCTGATGGCAGGATATAGGGCCAGTACTCCGGCCACAGGCTCCCGGCCCCTGTAACAAGCGCCAGATAAAGCGCCAGGGCGGGTATGGCCAGCAACAGCACCCCTTTTTTGCGTTTTCCCTTCAGAGCGCCCCTCTAACAGGTCAAGATTGAATGCACCAGGGGGCCACGGGCCCCTTTTATTCCATGCCTTTCACAATCCCCTGCGGTCCCGGGTCGGGTCTTATCCGACTAGGGTCGATTCGACTCGTGAGCGAGTCTCGCGACGAGTCGCTCAGACTTGGATCCAAAAACCCTCTGCCAACAGGGAGGTTCATTTCCAAAAAAGGCCGGTCCCATCAGCCCCCGGGCGCAAAGCGCTAAACCGCGCCCATCAGCGATAGTATAACAGCAGCATGGAAGGTTTGCCAGAGGAAACTTGGGCCATGAGCAGATCAGAGGGCTGGCAGGGATTAGTTGCATGAAATCGCAACGATAGGAGATTTATTATACCATACTTCATTTGAAATTGATAAGCAAAAACCATCCGGCACTTCCATTTACCGGTTCATATCGATATAATATACTCCACACACAGGCTTGGGAGTGGTTGAGGGGGAAAATACTCCAACAAGGGCTCTGTAAACAGACCACACGTTACTCCAGCGGCTAAGTCCACTCTGAATAAGGATATTTTATTCAAGGACGTAGTGTTGCCATTTGATCTAAAGGAGGTTCAAACGTTGTTTAGAAGGTTTTTAAAGGCAAAGCTCCACAGGGCCACTGTCACCGAGGCCCACCTGGAATACGAGGGGAGCATAACCATTGACGAGGACCTTATGGACCTTGTGGACATAAAAACGCACGAGTTCCTCCTCGTAAGCAATCTGAATAATGGTGAAAGATTCGAGACTTACGTGATTCCCGGCCCCAGGGGCTCGGGGGTTTTCTGCCTGAACGGCTCAACCGCCAGAAAGGGGCTTGCCGGAGACAAGATCATTGTCTTTAGCATTGCCTTCTTAAAAGAGGACGAGATAGAGGGTTACGAGCCAAAGATAATCGTGCTTGACGAGCATAACAAGCCGAAAAATAAGTAAAAATCCCCGGCTGCCGCAAGTGGCGCGTGGCTGGTTCACATAGAGAATACTTAATAAGGAGGTGTTTATGCTGACAGCCAAAAAGTATAAGCCCTATACATTGAGGAACTTCCGCGACATTCCGCAGGTGGATGTGCTGCCTGAGGAGGAAAAGTTCAACATAGAGGTTGTGGGGAATGTGTTCCCCTTCAAGACCAACAACTACGTGGTCGAGGAGCTCATTAACTGGGACAACGTCCCCAATGACCCCATCTACGTGCTCAATTTCCCCCAAAAGGGGATGCTCAAGCCCGGTCATTTTGACCGCATGGCTGAGACGATCAGGGATGGCTCTGACAGCAAGCGGGTCAGGAAGATCGCTGACGAGATCCGCTGGCAACTCAACCCCCACCCTGCCGGGCAGATGGAAAAGAACGTGCCCACAAGTGAAAACGGCGAACCGATAGAAGGCATTCAGCATAAGTACCGCGAGACAGTGCTCTTTTTCCCGAGCCAGGGACAGACATGCCACGCATACTGCACCTT
>DAOWET010000086.1 GCA_030638335.1 Nitrospirota bacterium | reverse complement strand
CCGGCATCATGATCTTACGTAGAAGCGGAACCCTCACGGAGGGCCTTTTCTGGGCTGGTAGATTATAGACCCAAGTAAAGGGGTACATGACCCCCCTGGGGTGCAGGTCGTGAAAGACTCGATCCGAGGGGTGGAACCACCCCGCTTAAGATAAATGATGTTTTGCTATGGGATCAAAACGTTTTGCAACCGTCCCGAAGCCCCTCGCCCTTTATGAAATATGCAGGCTAGAAAAGCGGGAGTTCGGCCTTGACCACATTCCTTATAAATCCTTTTCTGTGGATAGCGCATGGGCCGTGGGCGCGTATGGCTGAGATGTGCAGGCGCGTGCCGTATCCTTTATGCCTGTCAAACCCGTACATGGGATATTTCTCATGAAAGTGGAGCATGATACTGTCCCTTACGTATTTTGCGACAATGGACGCAGCAGCCACGCACGCGCTTTTTGCATCGCCCTTTATGACAGGGTCCTGCGATATGGGCACATCCGAAAGCTTCACAGCATCCAGTATCAGGAAATCAGGCAGACGCGAAAGCCCGCCCACCGCCTCCTTCATTGCCAGACGAGTTGCCCCGAGGATGTTGTGCTTCTCTATATCAAGCTCGCCCGATATGCCTATGGAGGCAATGGCATCCGAGGCCATGATATCAAAGAACAGTTTCCTGCGATTTTTCTCTGATACCTTCTTGGAGTCGTTCAGGCTCTCAAATCTCAGCCCGGAAGGGAGTATGACGGCAGCGGCCACCACGGGGCCCGCAAGCGGCCCTCTGCCTGCCTCGTCAATGCCCGCGACAGTCTCATGGCCCGCTTTGCGGTATTCCTCGTCGAATTCGTAGATGTCCATTTCCATAAAAAAAAGCCGCGCGCAGGGACTGTTTGCGTCCATTCTGCGCACGGCTGTAACGGTCGATAGAACTTCTAGCGGCGGGTATCGAGCTCCTTGACCTTTGCGGCCTTGCCCTTCTTGTCGCGCAGGTAATAGAGCTTTGCCCTGCGGACCTTGCCCTGCCTGAGAACCTCTATGCGATCAATGGTCGGGGACCACAGGGGAAAGATCCTCTCAACGCCGATGCCGAAGGAAACTTTCCTGACCATGAAGGTCTCTCCGGTGCCGCTGCCTCGCCTTGAGATGACAACTCCCTCAAAGGGCTGCAGGCGTTCCTTGTCACCCTCCACAACCTTGGTGTACACCTTTACCGTATCACCGGGCGCAAAGGGGGGCATTTCTTTCCTGTACCCCTCTTCCACCACGTTTACAAAATCCATCACTCTTCCTCCTTTATCTCCTCGATCAATCTCATGTCATTACTGTCAAGACGGGCCTTGTCCAGAAGGTCCGGCCTGCGGGCCATCGTACGTCTAAGCGCTTCCTTGCGCCTGTAGCGGTCGATCCCGGCATGGTTGCCCGAGGTCAACACTTCCGGCACTCCCTTTCCGCCCCACTGCGGCGGGCGGGTATACTGGGGATAATCCAGTATGCCCCAGCTGAAGGATTCATCCTCCAGGGAGCCCTCATCCCCCAGGACTCCTGGCAGGAGTCTGACGGAAGCATCTATTATAACCAAAGCCGGCAATTCTCCGCCAGTCAGAACATAGTCCCCCACTGAGACCTCGTCGTCTATGTATTGCTCCACGACCCTCTCGTCCACTCCCTCGTACCTTCCACACAGTATCAGAAGCCTCCGCTCATCCTTTGAGAACTCCTCGGCCATGCCCTGGTCAAAGCGCCTGCCCTGCGGGGTGACCAGGATGCTGCGGGTGGGAAGTCCGTCGTTCTTGATGGATTCAAAGGCCCTGGCAATTGGCTCTATCTTCATGACCATGCCCGGCCCGCCCCCATAAGGCGTGTCGTCGGTAGTGCGGTGCTTGTCTTCCGTATGGTCACGGAGGTTGTGGACGTTGACAGCGACGAGGCCGCGCTCTCTGGCCTTGCCAATGATACTGGAGCCCAGATAAGGCTCAAACATTTCAGGGAAAATGGTTACAACGTCTATCTGTCTCATAATAAATAAGGGGCCCGGAGAGCCCCTTTGGAAATTACCGTTTCATCTGAGGTTGTTACTCAAGTATCTCGATCACGCAGCGTTTGCCAAGCTTGGTGCCTGCCGCGCTGATTATAGTACGCATGGCGCGAGCGGTCTTGCCCTGCTTGCCTATCACCTTTCCGAGGTCGCTCTCAGCGACACGGATCTCAAAGACGGTTGTTCTTTCTCCAGACACTTCATTCACTTCCACCTGCTCCGGATTGTCAACGAGGGCCCTGGCCATGTTCTCGACTAACGTCTTCATCGAATACCTCCTCGGGTGAAAGGTTACGCCGCTTCCAGACCTGCCTTCTTAAGCAGCCTCATCACAGTAGTAGTAGCCTGAGCACCGTTTCCGAGCCAGTACTTGGCGCGCTCAAGGTCCACCTTGATCTCTGAAGGGTCTGTCAAAGGGTTGTATGTGCCAATGATCTCAATAAAGGGGCCATCGCGCCTGCTCTTGGAGTCAGCCACGATAACGCGGTAAAATGGCCTCTTCTTAGCGCCGATACGGGTCAATCTGATCTTTACCAAAACTTACACCTCCATTAGCTGTTGAGCTATATATATTAGTCTATCCATTTAAGTAAAGTAAAGAATCATCCGGCCACAAGCCCCGCGGCCATGTCTCCGACCTCGGAGGTCGTCATTCCCATATTGCCGGCAGCAAGGCTCTTTAAGTGTTTGGCGGTGATCTCCATCACTGAGGACTCAATGGCGTCAGCGGCATCCTGCTCGCCCAGGTGATCCATCATCAGCCCCACAGCGCTGATGGCTGCCAGGGGGTTTATCTTGTTCTGGCCGGTGTACTTGGGGGCGGAGCCGCCGATGGGCTCGAACATGGAAACCCCTTCAGGGTTTATGTTGCCGCCTGCGGCAATACCCATGCCTCCCTGTATCATGGCTCCCAGGTCCGTGATTATGTCGCCGAACATGTTGTCCGTGACGATCACGTCGAACCACTCGGGGTTCTTTACGAACCACATGGTTATGGCGTCCACATGGGCATAGTCGGTCTTGATGTCAGGGAATTGCGGGGCAAGCTCGTTAAAGGTCCTCTCCCATAGGTCCCAGGCAAAGGTAAGCACGTTCGTCTTGCCGCATAATGTGAGTTCTTTCCTCTTGTTGCGCCTCTGGCAGTACTCATATGCATAGCGGATGCAGCGCTCCACACCCTTCCTGGTGTTTATGGACTCCTGTATGGCAACCTCGTCCGGAGTGCCCTTTTTGAGCACTCCTCCGGCCCCCGCATACAGGCCCTCGGTGTTCTCCCTGACAACGACAAAATCGATATGCTCCGGCCCTTTGTCCTTCAGGGGGCACTCAACGCCTGGATACAGTTTTACAGGGCGCAGGTTGATGTACTGGTCCAGCTCGAACCTGAGCTTCAGCAGAATGCCCT
>DAOWET010000268.1 GCA_030638335.1 Nitrospirota bacterium | reverse complement strand
TGCGCCTCGAACCGCGATGCGGCCAGGCTCTGCGGCATAAGCGCAAAGAACATGGTGACCTTCTCCTTTGCCTTGAGCGCTGGCATCGGGGCCCTTGCCGGATGCTCCATATCCCCGATCGCCTACACAGCATATAACAGCGGGACCCCGCTTGCGATAAAGGGTTTTACCGTGGCCATACTTGGCGGGCTCGGAAACTCAATGGCCGCAGTGGCAGCGGGCCTCCTGCTTGGGATACTTGAGTCATTAAGCATATGGGTGCTCCCCGCCGCATACAAGGACGCGGTGGCCCTCTCCATACTTCTTATAATACTTTTTGTCCGGCCAAGCGGCCTCTTTGGAAGCCGCGAGATATTTAAGCTCAAGGAGTTTTAGGGACTCCCCATGCAGCGCAAGAAAGCCATACAGGTCTCCTTGCTCGCGGCAGTGGTCATTGCCGTTCAGGTGTTTACCTCTGCCACGGGAAGCCTTTTCTATCTCACACAGCTTACGATGTCCGCCTATTATCTGCTTGTCATCCTCGGGCTTACCGTGCTCATGGGTTACACAGGGCAGATATCCATTGGCCATGCGGGATTCTTTGCCATGGGAGGATACATCTCGGCCATGCTCACCACACACGACCTGACACAGTATAAGGACAACTCTCTCATTGGGCTATTAGACAGCCTTGGGCTGCTTGTTGAGCGAACAGGGCTTTACGGGGACAATCTTCTGAACGTGACTCCCTGGGCCGCCTTTATTGCTGCCATTGCGGTGACATTCATTGTGGCCTATCTCATCGGCGGGCCCGTACTCAAGCTCAAGGGCCATTATCTTGCCATGGCCACACTCGCGTTTGGCACCATAATCTATACCATAGTCAGTGCCACGCCCATTTTCGGGGAGGCTGACGGGATAAACGCGGTACCCCCCTTTGAGCTTCTTCCCGGGCTCGTTGTCTCTGGAAACATTGCCTTGAGGACGTCCAATTACTACATCGCTTGGGGCCTTGTCATAGCGTGCATGTATCTGCTTTTAAACCTCATGGACTCGCGTGTGGGCCGTGCGCTTCGCGCCATACACGGTGCAGAAGACGCGGCGGGTTCCATGGGCGTGAACACCGCGCAGTACAAGCTCAGGGTATTTGTCCTGAGCGCCGTGTTTGCCGCTGTTGCCGGCGTGTTCCTCACGCACTACAACGCGGGCATCGGGCCTTCCGAGGCCAGCGTAATGAAATCCATCCGCTATGTGGCGATAGTTGCCATCGGCGGCATGGCCAACCTCTGGGGCGCGCTCGTGATGGGCGTTTTCTTGAATTTCCTCTCGCTTCGCGGATATTTCGGGAGCTTTGACGACGCTGTGTTTGGGGGCATACTCATAGTGATAATGCTCTTTGCGCCGGATGGTCTTTTAAGGCAGGGCAACCTCAGGGCATTGATCGGACTGTTCGCAAAGCCTTCCAAAGAGGAGGGTGTCTGATGAGCGTCTTATTGGAAGTTAAAAACCTCTCCAGGCACTTTGGCGGCCTTCGCGCTGTGGACCAGGTAAGTTTCTCCGTGCAAGAGGGCGCGATCAAGGCGGTCATAGGCCCAAACGGTGCTGGCAAGACAACGCTCTTTCACCTCATATCAGGCTACCTTCCCTCAACCGAGGGCATGGTTTCATTCATGGGCCGGGATATCCACCATAAAAAGCCCTTTGAGATAGCAGCGCTTGGCTTGGGCCGCACATTCCAGCACGTTCGCCTGTTTCATGGCATGAGCGCGCTTGATAACGTGATGGTTGGAAGGCACACAAGGAGCAGCGCCGGGTTTCTCTCAGGCATGCTCGCCCTCCCGCACGCGCGCAGGGAGGACAGGGCAATCAGAGAACGCGCCATGGAGGAACTTGAGTTTATGGGCATAGCGAGCCTTGCCGACACAGAGGCCACGAGCCTGTCCTTTGGGCAGCAGCGCTCTTTGGAGCTTGCCCGCGCATTGGCGCTTGAGCCCCAGCTCCTGCTGCTTGACGAGCCTGCCGCGGGCCTCAACATGCACGAGACCGTAGAGGTGGGCGAGACTATCAAGAAGATAAGGGACAGGGGCGTGACGGTTTTGATCGTGGAGCACGACATGTCGCTGGTGATGAACATATCCGACGAGGTCATGGTGCTCAGTTACGGTCAGAAGATAGCTGAGGACGAGCCCCTTGCCATACAGAAGAACGAAGAGGTGGTGCGCGTGTATCTTGGAGAAGACGATGGGTGAGCCATTGGGTACGGTAAATGCTTAAGGTCAGGAACCTCGAAAGCGGCTACGGCGACCTCCGTGTATTGAGGCACGTCTCCCTGCACGTGAACCCCGGCGAGATCGTGACCATCATCGGCGCAAACGGGGCTGGCAAGACCACGCTCCTGCACACCATAGCCGGGCTGATGAAGGCCCGCTCCGGGGAGGTCCTTTTTAACGGCTCCGATATTACCGGCCTTGCTGCCGAGCGCCGGGTTTTGTCCGGGTGTTCGCTCGTTCCCGAGGGCAGGCAGCTCTTTGCGGACATGACCGTGCATGAAAACCTCATTCTTGGCGCGAACGTCCGTTACAAGCGCAAGGAACATGAGATGGTTGAGGGCGTCCTGGAGCATGTATACGGCCTGTTCCCGGTACTCAGGGAGCGCTTGGGCCAGTACGCCGGAACCCTCTCAGGCGGCGAGCAGCAGATGCTTGCCATAGCGCGCGCGCTCATGGCCGCTCCGAAGCTGGTGATGATGGACGAGCCCTCCATGGGGCTGGCCCCGCTCATAGTCAAGGAGATATTCAATGTGGTCCGCCGCTTAAGGGAAGATGGCGCGACGGTTCTTTTAGTGGAGCAGAACGCGAAGGCCGCACTCGCCATAGCTGACCGTGGATATGTCATAGAGACCGGGCGCATAATACTTCAGGGACCCTCGGAGGAACTCCTGCATAACAGGGACGTCCAGCGCGCCTACCTTGGCAGGGACCTTGATTCGGAGACTAAAATATAATCGTGTGTCTATAATTATAGGGAGGCTACAATGATCTGGGAACCGGAATACGAGACAATGGCCAGGGAGGACCTTGAGCAGCTTCAGCTTGAGCGGCTGGAGGCCGTGCTTTCGCGCGTGTACATGCACGTGCCCTTCTACCGCAGGCAGTTTGACGATGCCGGCATAGAGCCTGACGATTTCCGTTCGCTTAGTGACCTTGGAAACCTTCCCTTTACCACCAAGAATGATCTGAGAAAGAACTATCCCTACGGCATGTTCGCCGTGCCTTTAAGAGACGTGGTGCGCGTGCACTCCTCCTCAGGCACAACAGGCGCGGCCACAGTGGTAGGTTACACAGAGAACGACATCAAACGCTGGTCGGGCCTCGTCGCCCGCGTGCTTACCGCGGGCGGCGTGACAAAGGACGACGTGGTGCAGATAGCCTTTGGCTACGGCCTTTTCACGGGCGGCTTTGGCCTGCACTACGGTGCGGAGCGTATTGGCGCCTCTGTGATCCCCATCTCAAGCGGCAATACAAAGCGCCAGATACAGATCTTGGAGGATTTTAAATCCACAGCGCTCGTATGCACCCCGAGCTATGCCATGCTCCTGGCCGACACCATGTACGAGATGGGTGTTGACGTGAACGCCCTTTCGCTTAAATACGGCCTCTTCGGGGCCGAGCCCTGGAGCGAGGCCATGCGGAACGAACTTCAGAGCAAGCTGAACATAATCGCCACGGACAACTACGGCCTGAGCGAGGTCATGGGCCCTGGCGTGGCTGGCGAGTGCCTTGAGCGCAAGGGCCTGCACATCAACGAGGACCACTTCATCATTGAGGTCATAGACCCTGAGACCTTGAAGCCCGTTGTCCCCGGCGAGGTGGGCGAGCTTGTCATCACAACGCTCACCAAAGAGGCCTTCCCGGTCATCCGCTACCGCACGCGCGACCTGACGCGCCTCATCACGGACGAGTGCCCGTGCGGACGCACGTTTAACAGGATAGAGAAGGTCAGGGGCCGCACTGACGACATGCTTATCATCAAGGGCGTGAACGTATTCCCCTCGCAGATAGAGCGCGTGCTGTTCGAGGTCGAGGGCACGGAGCCGCATTATCAGATAATAGTGGAGCGCAAGGGCGCGCTTGACGTTGCCACTGTGCTTGTGGAGGCAACTGAGGAGATATTCTTTGACGAGATGAAGCTCCAGAAGGGCCTCATAGACAGGATAAACAAGGCCCTTGTGCATGAGCTTGGCATCGGCATGGACGTTAAGCTTGTGGAGAAGAAGACCATCGAGCGCACAGAGGGCAAGGCCGTAAGGGTGATAGACAAGCGCAAGATGTAGTTGGGGTATGGTGTCTGGAGGGTGCCTTGCAAGGGGTTGCTACATGCGTCCTGTTCTCACTAAAACAGATAAAAGACCTCTCCTAAGGTAAGGAGCGATAACAAAGAATATGCTTTTGTCTTTTTTATCTCCACTTTTCCATTCTTAATAATCTTTCCACCATCTGACTGTTTTATGTGAGAATTCAAAAATCATTATTTTTGGATCATTCCGATAAACTTCTAACCATTTTGTTGTCATTTTCCATCCAGCTCCAGTCTTTTTAATGGGAAACAATTCTAAGAGATGTTCCATTGGTGTTATGAATGCATATATCATATTCCCGCTATCAACAACAATTGCAAAGTAAGGCTTGCATTCAAATGCTTTACATGCTTTTTCAGCTTTGATGAAATTGTCTTTATTTATCTGTAAATAATTTTCTTCTTTCCCCATGTCTCTTGAGCGTCCCTTTACTGATATCCCCATTAGTTCATTTGTGTGTGGATTTCTGGCTATGATATCAATTCCAGTATGGTCAACAATAGTACACTCAAAGCCATATTTTGAGAGCCAGTATAGAATAAGATTTTCAGCAAAGTCGCCAGTTATTTTTGAATGTCTAGTGCTTTTATTTAATTCCATTGTAGATGCCTGTATTTCCCATCACATTTTCCCCTCATCCCGCAATACTAAATTCCGCTTAACAGTATAACCTTTGTTTGAGTTCCTTATTTATCAATGAACCCCCAGCTTAGCCAAGAGATATAATAATCGCGTAAAACATCGGCGATACTTAAAATGTCTATTGCCTGTGAAAAAGTAACATTGAGGCCATGCACTGCTGCATTGGATAGCTGGGTCACAGAAGTAATTAGTTCTGCTTGATGATATGTTATCGCGCCATTTTCAAGTAATTTCTTGACCAGGATACTTATTGTATCTCGTTTGCTAATTTGAACCTTAAATCCTTTGGCTACGTTTCTTAACATAGTTTCTATCTCAATGCGTAATCCTGCTAATGCAAGGGCAGTATCCTTCTCAGCCAGAATACGATAATAAGAAAGATTAAGACCTGATGATGAGGGAATTAACCCTAAATTTAACATTTTTGTATTAACTTCATTCAACGGAAGAACAGGCCCTTCCTTCATTTTTGGCAACTGTTTTTCTTCTTTAACTATTTTTGATAATACTTTGGCTTCTTCAATTTGTTTTGGAAAAGTTTCTATTGATATGCCTCCAGGTAGTTCAGCTTTCTTTATCCTTGAGAGTATATTTTCAACCTGCTTTCGGAATATAATTGCCAGTGTGAATACCGTCACGGGCCAGATTAATACTTTTAAATATTCAAGTATTATATTTGCGATTTCCATAAGATATACTCCTTTGTTGGTCCCTCTCCCAACCAACTGATAGTAGCAACCAGTCAATATTATGTCAATACCTTAGATAAACAAGCCCGCCTGATGTAGTGGCGGTCTTGTCATAAATGATTTTCAGATTGACCCGCATTGGATGTTCTCTGCGTTGGCAGGAAAGGTGTTGAGGGCTTATACATATAAGCCACTGAAAGTCAAGATGTCCTGCTTCAGGTGTCCTTCCATAAATCCGCATTCAGTGATATGATGTAATCGTGTAAAGTGCCAACTGCAATACTGTGATTCCTGATCATGCAAAAGGAGTGTTCAGTCGAGCTTTTTCAGCGGCTTTCCGGGTAATTTGTAATTTAGCATTTTCATAGATCAGAGAGATGGCAATGAGTTGGTATCAGCTTGATCCAAAGAGCATTTTCCAGAAACTCGGGACTTCGGAAGAAGGGTTGAGCGATAAGGAAGTCAAGGACCGTCTTGTACAATACGGCCCGAACAAGCTTGCCGAAGAAGAGAAGATAAACAAGCTCAAGATACTCTTTCATCAATTCACAAGTCCCCTTATATACATTCTTCTGATAGCTGCCATTGTTACCTTTTTGCTCCATGAATACATAGACACCGGTGTCATTATGGCTGTTGTTCTCCTGAACGCGATTATCGGGTATATCCAGGAGTTCAAGGCGGAGGAGAGTGTGCGGGCGCTTAAGGAGATGGTGGTGCCCAGGGCAAGGGTGATCAGGGATGGCGTGGAGAAAGAGATCAACTCTCTGGAACTCGTGCCCGGAGATATTGTCCTGCTTGCCTCAGGCTCCAAAGTGCCAGCCGACCTGAGGCTGTTCAGTACGATCGAACTAAAGGTAGAAGAGGCCATGCTCACAGGAGAATCAATTCCTGCTGAAAAGATAATTGCTGATATCAAGGAAGACCATTTAACTCCCGGGGACCAGAGGAACATGGCCTTTATGGGTACTGCCGTTGTAAGTGGAAGGGCGCATGGGATTGTTGTTGAGACTGCTCAGAGGACCGTCCTTGGGCAGATAGCAAAGGAAGTAAGAGAGGTATCAGCATTCAAGACCCCTTTGCAGGACAGGCTTGAAAGGTTTGCCAGGCTGGTAGGGTTTGTTGTCATAGGGGTTTCCACCCTTGTATTTGGTGCAGGCATTATGCTCGGAGGAAAGGCGTCGGATATGTTTATGACCGCCGTTGCCATGGCAGTATCCGCCATACCTGAAGGCTTGCCCATTGCGGTAACCATAACAATGGCAATTGGGGTGACGAGGATGGCAAGGCGCAACGCTATCATCAGAAAGCTGCCTGCCGTGGAAACCCTTGGGAGCACTACTGTCATAGGCTCTGACAAAACAGGCACCCTGACCAGGAACGAGATGACTGTCAGGGTTATATTTGATGGAGAGAAAACATATGAGGTTACAGGGAGCGGATATGAACCGGAAGGGGATATCATCCATGAACAGGCTCGGGTTAATGCAGGTGAGCTGATAAATCTCCGGCAGGTACTCAGGATCGGGCTTCTTTGTAATGAATCCAATGTTTACGAAAAGAATAATATGCACAGGGTTGATGGGGACCCGACAGAGGGGGCGCTTATTGTTGCTGCATTAAAGGCAGGGCTCAGGTGCGAAGATGAAAGAAATAATTATCGCCAGCAAGCAATGCTGCCTTTTGAGTCCGACCTTGGATATATGGCAACCCTTCACAAGGACAAGGATATGAAGGTCATCTTCGTCAAAGGTGCGCCTGAGCGGGTACTGGATATGTGCACTAAAGGGACATATGGAGAGGGTCTGGATACGGATGAGATCTTGCAGGTCGCAGACACATATGCAAAGTCTGGGCTCAGGGTGCTTGCCATGGCCTGCAAGGAAGCTCCATCCGCCCTGGAGGAGATCACACACCATGATATTGAGTCCGATTTGATCTTCGCAGGTATTCAGGGCATGCTGGACCCTCCAAGGCCGGAGGCCATTGACGCTATCAAGGGCTGCAAGGACTCAGGCATAAGGATCGTTATGATTACGGGAGACCATGCCATTACGGCTTCCGCCATAGCCGGAATGCTCGGCATAACAACTGAGGAGTCCCGCGTGCTGACAGGCAGGGAGATCGAGACCATGAGAGATGATGAACTTTTCAGTGTGGTCGAGGATGTCTCGGTATTTGCAAGGGTAGCGCCACACCATAAACTACGGATAGTCCAGCAACTTACAAGGCACGGAGAGGTCGTAGCTGTCACAGGTGACGGTGTGAATGACGCCCCCGCCCTGAAGGCGGCACATATAGGCATAGCCATGGGCAAGGGAGGCACTGACGTGGCAAAGGAGGCATCGGACATGGTGCTTGCGGATGATAACTTTGCGAGCATTTTTGCCGCGGTCGAGGAAGGAAGGGTCGTATATGGAAACATAAGGAAGGTTACGCTCTTCCTTGTATCATGTGGGTTTGGTGAACTGATCACTATCATGGCAACCATACTAATGGGGATGCCCTTACCTTTTATTCCTGCCCAGATCCTCTGGTTAAATCTTGTTACAAACGGGCTGCAGGATATTGCCCTTGCCTTTGAGCCAGCCGAAGAGGGGAGTTCGAAAACCCCTCCAAAGAAGCCAAAGGAGGGCATCCTTTCAGGTCTCATGATCCAGAGGACGGTCCTGATGGGAATCGTTCTGGCCGCGGGGACACTGGTTGTGTTCATAGCAGACATCCATGCGGGAGTGCCCCTTGAGAGGGCTCGCACGGCAGCCCTGACAACAATGGTCTTTTTTCAGTTCTATCAGGCACTCAATTGCCGATCGGAAACCAGGTCTATTTTCAGCATGAGCCCCATGAGCAATCCATTTCTCCTCTATGCCATGATAGCCGCATTATTTGCTCAGCTTGCGGTCCTGTATGTCCCAGCGCTTCAGTGGATCTTCAGGACAGTGCCGCTTTCAATGACTGAATGGCTGGAAATTGGATCGGTCACCGTGACTATTGTAATCGCTGTTGAGATCGATAAATGGATAAGAAGAAGGAAGAACGCAAATCAATTCCCAGCCCCTCTCGCAACCGACTGATAGTGGCAACCAGTCGTTATTATGTCAATACCCTAAAGCCGCATTGGATATTCTCAAATTTGGCAGGACTGGCGTTAAGGAACTACATATAATCTGCAAAATTCACTTGCATGTTTCACCTCCTAAGTCGCTGGTGCAGTGATTTGAAACTCCGATGATTTGGGTTTGAAGTCGGTAGACTTTTTCGCGAATCCAAGTCTAACTTTGGAGGCATACAATGAATTGGGGCAGGTCATCTTGACATAACTCGCAGAAGTGGTACTATAAACAATGTAGAAAATCATGTCTGGGATAGGGAATGGCTTCCTGGTGATGACCATATATCTGAGGGTTAACTCTTTGCTCCAGGTGTTATGGGCCAGGCAACCCTTCAGATTCTGTATGGACTTTCTTTGGATTGTTTTATCGAGGTGCGATATGCCGGAAATCATGAAAAAGGCGTCAGAGATCAGCTTCATGCCTCAGGGTACGGTCTTCCACTCTCCAGAGGATTGGCGTGATGTATTCCTCTATTTTCTCCTGGTGGACCGTTTTGACAACAATCAGGACGGCATACCGGCCTATGACCCCGCAGCCTCCGCCCGGGGGAGGGACCCCGAAGAGGGGGGCAGGTTCCAGGGGGGGAACCTCAGGGGTATTATAAACCGCCTGGACTATATAAAGGGGCTTGGAGCCAACGCAATATGGCTGAGTCCCATATTCAAGAACCGCATGGAGACGGACGACTCCTACCACGGCTACGGGATCCAGAACTTCATGGAGGTGGATCCGAGGTTCGGCACCAAGGAGGACCTAAGGGAGCTCGTGAGTCAGGCCCACAAGAAAGGCATGTATATAGTCCTCGATATCATCATAAACCATACGGGCGACAACTGGGCATATCCCGGGGGCTACCCCTATTACTATTGGAAAGAGGCGCCGGAGCCCTTTGATTTCGGATACTGGAGGGAAGTGGACGATGCAGAAGGGCTCCAGTGGCCCCATGACGCGGTCTGGCCCGAGGAACTCCAAAAAGAGCACTGTTACAAGAGAAGGGGGGAGATAAGGGACTGGTGCTGCCCTGAGGAGGCACTTAACGGGGACTTCCTCAGCCTTAAGGAGCTGGATATCAACAGGCCGGAGGTGCTTGATACGCTGATAAAGGCCTACAAGTATTGGATTGCCTACGCTGACGTGGACGGTTTCAGGGTGGATACGGTAAAGCATATGGAAAACACGGCCACCGCCATTTTCTGCAACGCCATACGCGAGTACGCTAAAAGTATAGGGAAGCAGCGTTTCTTTATCTTCGGCGAGATAGTGGGAGACGACAGGCTCATAGATGGATATATAGGCCGCAACACACGCATGCCCTGGAGCAATGAGAGATTCCCCTCTCTTGATGCTGCGTTGGACTTCCCTCTCTATTTCACTCTCGAGGAGGTCATCAAGGGATTCAGCAACCCCTCGGCGTTGCGGCATCGTTATGAGGACTTCAGGAACCTCTATTCGGACCATGGAGAGGCGGGCCGCTATTTTGTGACATTTGTGGACAACCATGACCAGATGAGCCGGCCGTACAGGCGGTTCATGCATCGCAACCCTCATAAGAAGCAAGCCGTCATGGCCGTGGGATACCTGCTGACGAGCCAGGGGGTGCCGTGCATCTACTATGGCACTGAGCAGGGCTTTGACGGAGGCGGCGATAACGACAGGTACGTGAGGGAGTGCATGTTCGGAGGCAAGTGGGGAGCATTTGATACCATGGGCTGTCATTTTTTCGATTCCCGGTATCCCATTTACGAGGAAATCTCGAGGATCGCGGCCATCAGGCAGAGTGAGCCCGCTCTACGCTACGGCAGGCAGTACTTCAGGCAAATATCGGGGGACGGTAACGGATTCGGGCATCCTGAGGACGGCAGGTGCACATTGGCATACTCAAGGGTATTGGATGACACCGAGATACTTGTAGCCATGAACTTGGACAGGGATGGAAGGAACGACTATGTTATCGTGGACAGCAATCTGAACCCGGAAGGATTCGAGATGTTAGACCTCCTTGAGGGGCAGCGTATCCTTGCAGTGGAGAAAAGGGGCCAGGTGCATGCGGTCAAGGTCCCGCTTGAGGGGCATCAAATGGCAATTCTGAAAAGGAAAGTGCAGTGATCAGGCATCAAGCGGTGTTCCCGTAATCAGTATTGCATTATGTGTAGCACGCACCCTTCAGAACCCCATTGATGGAGACAATTAGGGGATAATTAGGGACACATCCCAATTTTCTCCCTTATTAATCAGCATGTTCAGGCCTGACCCTGCCCTGTTTGAGATTATGATGTTGTTCCTGATTCCCCTGAAGGGATGGTCTCGGCCTTTGCGACCAGGTAATCAGGCCCGCACTTTTCCCCAAGCCCCTGTGCCGCATCTTCGGCGGATTCGCTGTTTTCGAACACCCCGAACACGGTGGTCCCGCTTCCGCTCATAAGGGCCACGGAAGCGCCTGAATCCACGAGCGCGGCCCTTATTTTTCCTATCACAGGGTGCGTCCTGATTACAGGGGCCTCAAGGTCGTTTACAGCAAGCCTTGACGCCTCGACTATCTCTCCGGCGTTCAGCGCCTTGATAAGTGCATCAACGCCACGGGTTTCCATATTAAAAGAACCAAGGTTCCCGTAAGCCCATCCGGCAGAGACCCCAAAAGGTGGTTTCACAAGAACAAGATGATACACTTTATCCATATTGACCGTCCGGACGCACTCCCCCCGGCCCGTGACAACTGCCGCCTCCGACCCTATGAAAAAGGGCACATCAGAGCCAAGCCTTGCTCCCATCTCAATGAGCTTTTCCTTCTTGACCTCAACTCCCCATAGCCTGCACAGCCCCATAAGCGTTGCCGCCGCGTCAGAGCTCCCCCCGCCAAGGCCGGCCTCAACAGGGATCTTTTTTTCAAGAGAGATCGATGCTCCTTTTTTTGTTCCGGTCTCTTTCTGCAAAATGTTTGCGGCCTTGTACACAAGGTTGTCCTCAAGGGGAATATCCGCGTCCGTTTCGATCGTAATGGTATCAGAGGGCTCAAAGGTGAGTGTGTCACTCAAGGATATGCACTGCATGAGACTTTCTATCTCGTGGTATCCGTCGTCCCGTCTGCCCTTGACCCTCAGGAGCCAGTTGATCTTGGCAGGGGCGCTGACGAAGAGCATCACTGGTTTTCCAGGTCTCTTATCTTCTGTTCAACGCGCTCCGGCAGGTCCTCTTCCGTCCCGGTCTTCTCATGGGACTCAAGCGCCCGGAGCCAGGCCTCTTTTGCCTTGGCGCTGTTGCCCGTAGCGATGTATGCGTCCCCAAGGTGCTCGAATATCACAGGGTCGTCCTGGACTATGCCCGTTGCCTTCTTGAGTATCTTCAGGGCCTTTTTGTAGTTGCCCATCTTGTAGTACACCCACCCGAGGCTGTCGGTGATGTAGCCGTTTCCTGGCTTAAGCGAGAGGGACTCCTTCACCAGCACAAGGGCCTCTTTGAGGTTGATGTTCTTCTCAGCGTAGCTGTAGCCAAGGAAGTTCATTGCCTCTGCGTGCCTGGGGTCGATCTCTATGGCCCGCTTCAGGTGCGCTACCATATCGTCGAAGTTGCCGGAGCGCTCGTGGAATATGGACATCGCAAAGTGCATCTCCGCGTTGTTCTCAAACAGTGCGATCCCGTCGCTGAGTACCCTGAGTGCGTCCTCGTCACGGTCTGTATTAATGTAGTTCCTCGCCAGGTATACATAGAAATCAGGCACGTCCTGCTTGAGGGATATGAGCCTTTCGTATGTTTCCGCGGCTCGCTCGTCCTGGCCCAGAACGGAATACAGGTATCCGATGTTAAGGAGCACCTTTGTGTTGTCCGGCTCGCGTTCGATCAGTATCAGGTGATGCCCGAGAGCCTCCTCGAACCGCTGCATCTCTTCAAGGGCCATGGCGAGGTAAAAGCGGAACTCCATATCGCCGGGCTCAAGCTCAAGCACTTTTCCAAACTGCGCGGCAGCCTGTTCGAACTGCTGGAGGTTCATGTGTATCAGGCCCATCTTCCGCATGGGGTCCGCGTTGCCCGGCTCCATCGTGCCCAGGGCGCGCTCCATCTCAAGGGCCTTTTCCGGTTTATCATTATCCATGTAGAGCTGTGACATGTTCTCCAGCACCCCAATGTTGGCATGGTTTATCTCTAGGGCCTTGAGGTAATACTGCTCTGCCTTCCGGAAGTTGCCGTTCTTCTGCTCGATGATCCCGAGGTACTGGTACGAGGCGTCAAGGGACGGGTTTATTTTTATTGATTCCTTCAGCACCCTCTTTGCAAGCTTTATTTTGTCCATCCCGGCGGCCAGCACGCCGATGTAGTAGTAGCCAGAGGCCCGCATGTCATCGTCAGAGGCGGGCTTGATCACTTTTTCAGCGTGCGCCAGGTCTCCGGTGCTCGCCAGCAGCACGCTCAGGTGCAGGCGCAGGCTGTCGTTTTCAGGGTCTGCCTCCATGACCCTCTCGTAGACCTCTATGGCTTCTCTGGATTTCTTCTGGCTGTTAAGCACCTGGGCCAGCATGGTCAGGGCCTCTATGTTCTCAGGCTCAAGCGCGAGGGCCTCCCTGACGACATCTTCCGCCTCCTCATTGCGTTCCAGCTTCATCAGGACCCCCGCAAGCTGGGTCCTTACGTATGCCGAGGAACGGTCAGCCCTTATTACCAGAGCGTACTCATCAGCAGCGGTGTCCAGGTCCCCCAGCAGTTCAGCCTGGTATCCAAGGACAAAATGATAGTATGCGTTCGGGACGAGGACATCCTGGAGCGGGGAGGGCACGTGCTCTGCATCCTGCTGGCTGGCATATGTGCCAGTGGACATCCCGCAGAGCATGAGGGCGGCCAATGCCAGTGTTATTGCCGTGCCATAACGCATCTTATAATTATGGCATGTATATTTGTGCCCGGTCAAACAATCTGAACCGGGGTGACACGGACACCATTCCAACTGGAGGGGTCACGGACCCCCTTTAAGCTGGAGGACGTCAGCCTCAATCCTTACAATAATAAGCTTTGCAAAGAATTCCTCTAATAATAATTATTCAATTCCTTGCGCTTCCCCTGTTCTGCTTTGACAGGGAATCGGTGCCGGTGCCTTTATCCTTGCAGTTTTGCGCGCCCCTGAGTGAACGCTAAAGCAAGCAACATAGAACAAGGGTAGACGCGAAGCGCGGGGTCATGATGCCTGTTGTTTTTCCATAATAAGAGCGCGCATCCGGCTCGCGATCTTATGGAAAAGTAGAACTGCACTTTCTTGGGTACTTCTTTGGGCAAACAAAGAAGTACCCCCTGGGGAGTGGGGGTGGGAACGACCCCACTTAAGATAAATGATGTAAATTCACTATAAAAACAAACAAGGCCGCCTGATGCGGGTCGTTAGACTCGCTTACGACCCATTTACTGGTATGTCGAGGCTCATCTACTTCGAATGTTTTATGGCGCAGCAGATGAGCCATGGATACGATAAATCATGTTTGAGTGCCATGGGCACCCCCGTCCTTGATGAAATAGAACGGGCTGATATAGCAATTGCCATAGACAAGCTGTTTAAAGTAAAATAAAAGTTTAATAAAACAAGGGAAATAATAGCTGGAGGCTTGAGATGGGTCATGTTTTGGGGCTTAAATGCCGCGAGTGCGGCAGGGAATACGAGGTAGCACCGATCTATGTGTGCGAGTTCTGTTTCGGCCCGCTGGAGGTCGCCTACGACTATCCGAAAATAAAGAAGGTTTTAACGAGAAAAAAGATAGAGAGCCGCCCCATGAGCCTCTGGCGGTACAAGGAACTTCTCCCCATTGACGGCGAGCCGCAGGTGGGGCTTTCTTCGGGTTACACGCCCCTGGTAAAGGCCGGCAAACTCGCCCGCCAGCTTGGGATGAAGGAACTCTATATCAAGGACGACACGGTGGTGCATCCCACGCTGTCTTTCAAGGACAGGGTGGTTGCGGTGGCCCTTACCAAGGCAAAGGAGTTCGGTTTCGATACCGTGGCCTGTGCTTCCACCGGCAACCTGGCCCACTCCGTGGCGGCACACGGGGCGAGAGCGGGGTTCAACCGCTTCATATTCATCCCCTCCACCTTGGAGAAGAGCAAGATCATAGCCTCGCTTGTGTACAATCCAAACCTCATAGCGGTGGACGGCAGCTACGACGACGTCAACCGCCTATGCAGCGAGATAGCCAACAAGTACAACTGGGCCTTTGTGAACATAAACATCAGGCCCTTCTACGCCGAGGGCTCAAAGACCCAGGGCTATGAGATAGTGGAACAGCTCGGGTGGAAGGCCCCTGACAACGTGGTGGTGCCATGTGCCAGCGGCTCCCTGCTCACAAAGATCTGGAAGAGCCTGCTTGAGCTGCAGAAGATCGGGCTGTTGGGTGATGTGCGGACAAAGGTCTTTGCGGCACAGGCAGAGGGCTGCGGCCCCATAGCCGAGGCCATAAAGAACGACACTGACGTCATAAGGCCGGTCAAGCCCGACACTGTGGCCAAGAGCCTGGCCATCGGCAACCCCGCAGACGGCGTGTACGCCTACCAGGCTGTAAAGGAGTCCGGCGGGGGCGGTGAGGACGTGACCGACCAGGAGATAATCGACGCCATGAAGCTCCTGGCGGAGACCGAGGGGATATTCGCCGAGACAGCGGGCGGCGTAACGCTTGCCGCCATGATCAAGCTCATAGAGCAGGGCAAGATCAATAAGGACGAATCCACCGTGATATGCATAACCGGCAACGGGCTCAAGACCCAGGAGGCCCTTCTTGGCCATCTGGACGAGGAACACCATATCGAGCCCAAGTTCTCGGCGTTCGAGAAGGTTTTAAAGAAAATAGAGAAGAAATAGGAGGTTTAAAAAACAATGGCTGTGAAAGTAAGGATACCCACACCCCTTCAGAGCCTCACCGGAGGCAAGGACGAGGTGGAGGGCAAGACAGGTTCGATCATCGCCCTGGTCGATTTCCTCGAGGAGAACTATCCCGGCATCGGCGAGAGGCTCAGCGAGGACGGCAAGATAAGGCGTTTTGTGAATATCTACCTTAACGAGGAAGACATCCGTTTCCTCAAGGCGGAAGAGACCGAGGTCAAGGACGGCGACGAGGTCTCCATAGTGCCTGCCATTGCTGGCGGCTAACGGTTTGGCTCAGAAGCTGGAGAAAATGGTTATCTTTAGATCCCGGGAGGTCTGTGAGAAATGAAAAAGCGTGTGAAGCTTACGTTTCCCCAGGAGCGCATCAAGGAGCCGGTCATCTTCAAGATGGCGAAGAAGTACGACATCATGCCCAACATCAGGAGGGCCCGGGTCACCGAGGACTTCGGCGAGATGATACTTGAGCTCGAGGGCACTGAGGCAAACCTTGAAAAGGGCATAAAGAGCCTGAAGGCCAAGGGGGTCGAGGTGGAACTTGTGGAGGGCGACGTACTTGAGTAGCAGGATGTGGAAGGGCATAGTCCGGGAGTACGCAGACTACCTGCCCGTTACCGCCAAGACCCCTGACATGACGTTAAACGAGGGGAACACCCCCCTTATCGAGGCCAGGAACCTGCCCTCGGACGAGCTTGGCGGGCTTCGCCTCTTCTTCAAGTTCGAGGGCGCAAACCCCACCGGGAGCTTCAAGGACCGCGGCATGGCCATGGCCATGGTCAAGGCCATGGAGGAGGGTTCAAGCACGGTGATATGCGCCTCCACCGGAAACACCTCTGCATCGGCCTCGGCCTACGCGGCCAGGGCCGGGCTGCGCTGCATAGTCATCATCCCCGAGGGCAAGATAGCCCTTGGCAAGCTCTCCCAGGCCCTCATGCACGAAGCCCTGGTCATACAGCTTGACGGCAATTTCGACGATGCCCTCAGGATAGTCAAGAACATTGTTGAGAAATATCCCATTACTTTAGTGAACTCCATAAATCCATACCGCCTTGAGGGGCAGAAGACCGCGGCCTTCGAGGTCTGCGACCAGCTTGGCTCCGCCCCTGCATACCACGCCCTCCCGGTGGGAAACGCGGGCAATATCACCGCGTACTGGAGGGGGTACAAGCAATATAAAGAAGCGGGGCGCTCTGACGGGCTTCCGGTAATGCTCGGTTTCCAGGCCGCGGGTGCCGCGCCACTGGTAACAGGCAAGCCTGTCGCCAACCCCGAGACCGTGGCCACGGCCATCAGGATAGGAAACCCCGCAAGCTGGGACGGGGCTATAGCCGCGCGTGACGAATCCGGGGGGCGCATAGACGCCGTCACTGACGAAGAGATACTCTCGGCCTACAAGCTCATAGCCGAGCGCGAGGGCATATTCTGCGAACCGGCATCCGCCGCCTCTCTGGCGGGCGTGAGGAAACTCCACAAGGAAGGTTTTTTCAGCGAGGCGGACACGGTAGTCTGCACATTGACAGGGCACGGGTTAAAGGACCCTGACACCGTGTTCAAGGTCACTGAAAAACCTGTCAGGCTCAAAGGCGCCGCCTCTGTGGAGGAACTCATCCAGCGGACCCTGCGGAAAAATAACAGCCAATGAAATACGTAGTGCTTCTCGGAGACGGGATGGCCGACCACCCCATGCGCGAACTCGGGGGCCGCACGCCCCTGCAGGCCGCCTTTACCCCGAACATGGACCAGCTGGCCTCATCAGGCATCCGCGGCACTCTGACCACCATCCCCAAGGGATATGACGCTGGGTCGGACGTTGCCAACATGAGCATACTGGGCTATGACCCCAGGGAGTTCTTCTCCGGCCGCGCCCCGCTTGAGGCCGCAAGCATGGGCCTGGATCTGGCGCCTGATGAGGTTGCCTACCGCTGCAACCTGGTCACCCTGCGTTTCAGCAGGGAGCGGGCGGGCGCTGTGATGGAGGACTACAGCGCGGGCCATATCACCACTGACGAGGCCCATGCCCTGATAGACGTCCTGGACAAGAAGATAGTAAGGAAGGGCGTGAAGTTCCACCCCGGCATAAGCTACCGCCACCTGATGGTATGGAGCGCGGGGGAGGTGGACGCAAAGTGCACGCCACCCCATGACATCATAGGCAAGGACATCTCCGCCTACCTTCCAAAGGGTACGGGAGGCGAGTTCCTGAACTCCATTATGCGCGACTCCATGGATACCCTCCAGAAACATCCGGTCAACCGCCAGCGCGTGTCCGAGGGAAAAAACCCCGCAAACAGCATCTGGCTCTGGGGGCAGGGCAGGAAACCCTCGTTCAGGCCTTTTAAGGAAAAATACAATATAGAGGGCTCGGTGGTCTCAGCCGTTGACCTCATGAAGGGCCTTGGCATCTGCGCCGGGCTTGCCTCAATAGACGTGCCCGGAGCTACTGGATACCTTGACACCAACTACGAGGGCAAGGCGCAGTACGCGCTTGAATCGCTTAAACGACGGGATTTCGTCTATATTCACGTGGAGGCCCCGGACGAGGCAGGGCACATGGGCAACCACAATGACAAGATAAAGGCCATCGAGGACTTCGACGCCCTTGTGGTGGGCCCCGTTGTGCGCGGCCTTAAGGCCTTTGGCGACCACCGCGTGCTCCTGCTGCCCGACCACGCCACGCCCATAGAGCTGCGCACGCACACAGACGAGCCAGTGCCCTTTGTGCTTTACGACAGCACGAGCCCGCGACGCACGGAGGGCGACGTCACCTACGACGAGAACATAGCGCGCGAGAAGGGCATATACGAATTCCCCGATGGATACAAGCTCATGGACTTCTTTATAATGAAACAGATCTCATAGACCACGTGGAGGGAACTTGCTGATAGTACAGAAATACGGCGGCACCTCGGTAGGCACCATTGAGAGGATCAAGTCCGTTGCCGAGCGCATTAAGCGCAATGTGGATGAGGGCCACAGCGTCGTGGTGGTGGTCTCTGCCATGAGCGGCCAGACCGACGGGTTCATAGCCCTTGCCGCCGAGGTCACCGATACTCCCGACGACCGGGAGATGGACCTCATGCTTTCCTCCGGCGAGAGGGTGAGCGCGGCCCTTACTGCCATGGCCATCCAGTCCCTGGGTGTCAAGGCAAGGAGCTTTACCGGCAGGCAGGTGGGCATCGTTACCAACATGGCCCACACCAGGGCGCGCATTGAGAGCGTAAGTGCTGATGACCTGAAGACTTTCCTCGACGAGGGCTATGTGGCCGTAGTGGCCGGTTTCCAGGGTGTTAACGAGGACATGGAGGTCACCACTCTTGGGCGCGGGGGCTCGGACCTCACCGCGGTTGCCGTGGCGCATGCCGTAGGGGCCGACGTATGCGAGATATACACGGACGTGGACGGCGTCTACACCACTGACCCCAACATGGTAGCCAGCGCAAGAAAGCTCGATAAAATATGCTATGACGAGATGCTGGAGCTTGCCAGCCTTGGGGCAAAGGTGCTGTACTCACGTTCAGTGGAAGTTGCCAAGAACTACAACGTGCCCCTTGTGGTGCGTTCGAGCTTTAACGACAACCCCGGCACGCTGGTGGTCAAGGAGGACGACGAGATGGAGAAGGTAGCTGTTTCAGGAGTGGCTTACGACAGGAACCAGTCAAAGGTGACCATACACGGCGTGCCTGACAAGCCGGGCCTTGCGGCCATGCTCTTTCAGCAGGTGGCGGAAGACAACATAAACGTTGACATGATAGTGCAGAACGTAAGCCCCGACGGCAAGGCCACGGACATCTCCTTTACCGTGCCCAACCTTGAGAGCGCCAGGGCGCTGAAGGTCTCTGAGGGTTTTGCCAGCGAGCACGGGGCCAGGGACGCCACCTTGGTGGAGGACATAGCAAAGGTGTCCATTGTCGGCGTGGGCATGAAGAGCCATTCCGGTGTTGCCGCGGCCATGTTCAAGGCCCTTGCCGAGAACAAGATAAACATAATAATGATAAGTACGTCAGAGATCAAGGTCTCCTGCGTGATCGACGTGAAGTACACCGAGCTTGCCGTGCGCGTGCTCCACGACGCCTTCGAGCTTGAGAAAGAGCCCTCAGCTTAGCATAGTTTATTTATTAGACGCTCAAGGCCGCCTGATGCAGGTCGTTAGACTCGATCCGAGGGCGGGTTTTTTTTAATTGTAGTCTTCTCACATAAGAAGACACGGGTTCGCGCCCCGCATCGCCCACCATTTAACCCCTTGAATCTAAATAATTCAGGGGGTTCTTTCTTCGGTCTGCTTTCGGTCTGCTCGGGCCAAGAAACTACTGCCAATTTATTTTAATTCTATTGAAATGAATTCTAACTCCGCAGGGCCAATATTCTTAAATCGTGCCTTCCATTTGTCACCGATAGATGTCTCCAGGATGACATCAACGGGCCATCCAGTTAGTTTTGCCTTCCTTTTTTTATCTTTCGTAAACCATAATTCAGTGCTTATTTGAAATACATAGATTAGTTCTACGCCACCAGGAGGAATGTGCCAACCACCTTTTAAACCACCTTTTGGGAAATCGTCATCCTTTGGAAGGTGAAAATTAAAGGTTCTTATGTATACAGGAAAATCAGAATAGTTTTTTACATTTAATCTCCATGTGACTTTTTTGACCACATCATCTACTGAGATATCCCAATATGCAGATAATCTAGGTGTTACAGACATTTTCAAGGCTTTTTCATTTTGTTTAAATGACACAAATACAAATATTAGTGTTGTAACAATAGATATTGTCTGAGCTATCTCAAACCAGTCAATTTCCATGGGTTCCTCTGTTATGCATAACTTAATATGATCTCAGGCCATTTTGAAATATTGTAGCTTATATTGACTCTTTTTAGTCAATAAACTACCTTAGTTTTATTGCATAAAGGTTTTTGACGCATTTGTCAATAATATGATCTAATTTATCCTGTAATCCTCTGATGGTATATTGTTGAATCTTATTAATTCTATCACTAGTTTCTTTCTGCCAATGTTTCATTGGTTCACTGAATCCAACGCTTCTTGATTGAGTCATTAGAATATTCAACGAAGGATAGTAATTTGGATGGCAAAAATTACTTAAGAAAGCATAATCATTTGTTTGGTTATCATTAAATGATTTTTCGAGCATAGTCATTATGTGGGTAGTCTGAATATCAATTTCCCCTCCCCAAGGATAAGTAGTGTTATGTCGAACACCATCAATTATCTTTTTTATGGACTCAATTTGCTCGGGAGTTATTGCTATGTCAATATCCTTTAGTGTATGAGCAAGAAATTGTAATGAAATGAAGCTCTCAAAAATCGACCTTATGATTATTACAGAAGAAATAATATTGTTTGTTTCTATTGAGTGGTTATAGGTTTTTACTAATTCTTCAACTCTGCCAATCCCTATCCAATTAATATATGAGCTAATTGAACAATATAGTGACCATCTGATATCTTTTGAATCATATTCAGCTTGTTTTTCCCATGATGCTTGAGCAACAATGTCAAATTTGGCAAGCATATCCTTTGAAACATTGAAGTCAATCGTATCGAGAAAAAACTTATTTTCCATGCCCATTATTATAAAGCACAGACAATTGATTGACTAGAACAAAATTCATATTTCTGCCTTCTGCGAAACATTACCGGGAATTAATGCGCCTGGTTAAGGACTCCTTGGCGCGCTATCCCTTTGCTATCAGGTTCCTCGTTTCCCTTCCCCTCCCTCTTAGCTCCACATGCCCCCTCAAGCGTGAGGCGTCCGCTTGGAAGTACTTCTAGTCAGGTGATTTATGTAACCAACGCTTGCCTGTCATCTCAATTCCAATAGCACCAAGCGGGGCGGTGACTATAATGGACAGCACGGCCACCGCCAGTATTACCTCGCCACCGGGAACTCCAGCAGCAAGCGGTATGGCGCCGATCGCGGCCTGCACCGTTGCCTTTGGGATATAGGCCACAACACAGAACATCTTTTCCTTTATATTAAACCCCGCGCCCTGAACACTCATCCATGTGCCAGCGCTTCTTGCCACAAGCCCCAGGGCGATGACAACAAGTCCCGCAGCCCCTGCCTCCCAAGCCACATGGATGTTGACCTGGGCTCCCACAAGCACAAAAAGAAGTATCTCGGCCATGACCCATACCTTCGCAAGCTTCTGCGATATCTGGTGCGCTACGGACTCCCTCAGTTCAAGCAGGATGAACCCCACGGTCATTATCCCCAGAAGCGCGGACACCGGGGCAATGGGTTTCAGAGCCTCCTCAAGCCAGACAAGGAACAATGCCACGCCGATCACTATCATGGTCTTCTTCGTTGCCCTCGGCCCGAATTTCAGGAACACCCTGTGCAGCACATACCCTGTCAGGCAGCCCACCAGTATCCCAAGCACGATGGCCACAGGCACTTCCAGCAGCTTGAGCCATATGCTGCCCGCAGCCCCTGCGTACATGCCCATAAGGGCTGAGAAGACCACGATGACGAACACGTCGTCAACTGAGGAGGCCGCAAGTATCATCGTGGGGATGCCCTTTACCATTCCCCTTCGCTCGTCGATATAGCGGATCATGTACGGCACCACCACGGCCGGAGATACGGCGGCCAGTATGGAGCCAAGTATCGCCGCCTCCAGCATTGTTATGCCGAGCAGGGCGGGCGCAATGAGCATTATCGCAACGCCTTCGGTCACTGCCGGAAGCACGCTCATGACAAGCGCGGTACCTCCCACGCGGTTCAGCGTGTCCCGCCTGGTCTCAAGGCCCGCGCGCAGCAATATTACAATGAGCGCTATCAGGCGGAAATCGGCGGAGACCTCCATGAGCGCCGGGTCCAGCAGGTCAAGCACATAGGGGCCGGTCACCACGCCCACCAGCAACATGCCGACCAGCCCGGGCAGGCGAGCCAGCCTGAACAGGTAATCCGCGACAAGACCGAGTAAAATTATGAGCGCGATGCTGGTGCCCAATCCCCACCTCCGGCAGTATGGTCCAGTGCCATGGATAAAGTTCCTGACACCTTTACTGGGATCAATTATAGATCATGCTGATATCAGGTGGATACAGTAATGTTGCATAAATGGAATATTTTACTAATAGGGGGCCTTGGCTGAAACTTTCCCAGTCGTTTCAAACAATCAATTAAATAATAAATCTTGCATTAATATTTGTATAGTTGTATTTTGAATATATTGCTCATATACATAGTGTGGTGTCTTATTCATAATAACATCATAACAGGAGGTTATCATGAAACATTACGTCATCATAATTACATTTCTTGCCTCTGTTGTCCTGTCCGGTTGTTCGCTAAAAAATCCTCAGACAGCGGATGAGTACCGCCAGGTTGTCGGCGCGGGTGCTTTCCTGACCAAGGTGGATACCTACGAGGTGGACCGCCCTATGAGTGCTGTTGCCAAGGCGTTCAAGAAGAAGGCCTCGAAATGTCTGGACATGACGATTACGAGCACCGTGCGGTCCAGCAGAATGAACCAGATAACTATCACGGATTACAAGTCAACGGTGCTGGTTGGAAAGAACAGGGTGGAGCTACACCTTCAGCAGCATATGAGGAGCGCCATAAATTTATCAAATGAACCCCCTGGCGGTTCTTATGTAATTGTGGCAGACGCGACTCCCCTCAAGAAGGGCAAGACCCTCATGAAGGTCTATGGCCCGTCAATGGCCTGGGATAATGTAACAAAGGCCATTAAGGGCTGGGCCACCGGAAAGAACATGGGCTGCCCTGACCTCACAAAATAATTGTTTCCTGCTACTCAACCCGAAGGGGGTGTTATGAAAGCAAACAATAGTGCCGTGTGCCTTTTTATGGGAATGATGATGCTTGTTGTCCTCCTGTCCTCATGCGCCGGAGTTAAGACTTATGCGAATGACTCAGAGAAGAATCTGCTCATAAGGACTAATACTCAATCAGGTTCGTCTTTTTCAAAAGTGCGTGCTTTTGTATATATCTACAGTGTAGTGTCCGAGTGCGATCTTGAGTTCCTTGGCAATGTAGACTTGGACAAGCCTTTGGTGGAGGTCGGGA
>DAOWET010000217.1 GCA_030638335.1 Nitrospirota bacterium | reverse complement strand
TAGAGCGCTCGGGCGCGTTCAAGGCTTTAAAGGTGATAGTGGAACGATGAGAGCCCCTGCGCGCACACCCCCGGCCATCGCCATGATACTGTTCCTGCTATGTGCTCACACCATCGCAAACGCCGCATCCCCCGCATCCACGGAGCCTCCGGAGATCATCGAAAAGGAAACAGCCCTGTTCCTGAGGGCCGCAGACGCGCTGGAGAGGACAAGGAAGCTTGGCGCGCGGGGCAGAACGGCGTACATCGACAAAAGGGCAATCGGGGCCAGATACATATACGTTGTGGTGGAGATATCCAGACCAAAAAACCCTGATGAACGCGCACCAGTGCCTGCCACGCTCACCAGGACAGAGGACGAGAACGGGCAGTCCCTGGTCATTGCTGCCACGCTTTCCAGCAGGGCCGCAGCGAAAAAAGCCATAAAGCAAATGTCAGCTGAGGGCATAAACGCCTTCATCATAGAGACCGGCAAGGGCGGGACCCCCGGCTACAGCATTGTGGTCACCCCCGGGCCAGTAGCTCCACCATTAGCTCCACCAGTAGCTCCAATAGTGGCTCCGCCAGTAGCTCCACCAGTGGCTCCAATAAAAGAGGGCACTCTGAAAGAAGACGAACCTGCCCCTGTGGAGGCCGCAACACCTGCACCTGTGGCCCCAGCAAAAGCAAGTAGCCAGAAAAAGCTGAAAAAGGATATTGACATATTCCAGAGCTCGGATGACGCTCTCCAGCTGACCAGAGAACTGGGCGCAAAAGGCAGGATCGCCTTTATAGAGAAAAGACGCATTAAAGATAGAGACATGTATGCGGTGGTTGAGATATACACGGAAAAAGCCCCGGAAGAGCAGCCGTCACAACCTGTCATGCTTCCAGAGGTGGACGAACATGGCCCGGTGGAGGCCGCAGCACCTGCACCTGTGGCACCGACAGTAGCCCCGCCAGTGGCTCCAATAAAAGCGGGCCGTCTGAAAATGCTGAAAAAGGATATTGACATATTCCTGAAACGTGAAACCGCGCTCCTGCTGGTCAATAACCTGGGCGCAAAGGGCAGGATCGTCCATATAGAGACCAGGTTCGTCGGGGCAGGGGAGATGCATGTGGTGGTTGAGGTATACACAGCGAAGACCCGGAAGGAGCAACCTCCGCAACCAGCCACGCTGCCCAGCCGTGGGCATATGGTGGTGGCCACACTGACCTCAAAGGCAGCGGCGGTGAATGCCCTCAGGCGCTTGACACTCAAAGGCGTTGAGGCCCATGTCATCGTAACGCATGAGGGCGGCGCACCGGCATACAGCTTTGTCGTTAACCCGAGGGTCGTGGAACCGCAGTTGCTGCCCGAGCCAGGATCTATAAAAACACCTCCTCCACAAGGGGAAGCTCCAAAGACCATAAGCTTCGAGTACGAGTTAAACCCCTATTACACCAACGCGGACCTTTTCCTGAGCCTCACAAACGCCCCCATCCCCGACGCGGGGGAAAGGAGCGAACTTGAGATATACCGCGACCTCTTCCTTGGCTCCTACATCCCCAGGTTCATGGTGCTGGAGGTCAGCGTGTACCCCATGCCGCTTGCCGGCGTATGGCTTAAGGAACAGGCCCCTGAGTTCTACTCAAAGGCAGACGTGGGCGACAACTTCAACTTCTTCCAGGCCGTGACAGAGGGCTTTGAGGAGCCTTGGGCCGTATCGCTCTTTTTAGGGAACGTTATGAACTTCAAGCGCTCCGGAAGCCCAGAGTTCGAAGGCGGCAACAAGGGCTTCATGGGATACCTCTTGAGCGTTGGCAACCTCCACATCAAGGACAACGTGCTTATAGATGACAACTGGACCAAGATAGAGTGGAAGATCAAGGGCGACAGGGACTACCCGAAGCAGAAACTCAGCTGGAGCTTCCGCATAGGGGCCAAGTACCACGGCCACCCGGAGATCACCAACGTATACTACGTCGCCGTCAGGAGGAGCCGCCTGGACTTTGAGGCCGAGAGTTCCTCCATCCGCCACAACAGCGCCTTTGAGTACACCTTCCTCTTTGACCAGGTGCATATGGCGGCCGTCCAGCACGAGTTCTCAGTGGAGAAGAAGTTCCCGCAAAAGGGAAAGAAATACGCCTTCACCCTGGCCCTTGGTGTCATCTACGACAAGGACCGCAAGTACACCGGAGCGCTTGACGACCGCGACGGGGACAGCTACTCCATCATAATCCGCCCCAACATTGAGTTTTAGACGATCTTCGGGGCTGAGGCAAGGCATCTGGGGTGTTGCGCGGCACTCGCGGTAACATTAGTACAGCTTCATGCCGCGCGCCTACCAGCTACCTCACCTCAACCCCGAATCTCTACGTCAGACAAGCGAACGATCCTTTTTAAAATATGAATTAAAAGTAACTTCTTACTTAAAGGAAAAGCCTTATAAAGAAACAAGGCTGCCCTTGCGGCAGGCAGCCTTGTTTTTTCATTCTTATTCTAATTATCGAGGAAAGTAAAAGAAAAGAATACAAAGGCCGCCTCGAATCGAGTCTGACGACCTCGGATCGAGTCTGACGACCTGCGGCAGGCGGCCCTGTTTCATTAATTATTCTTTAAAAGAAATCCTGACACACCCTCCCAGTACTCATCAAACCAGTGGATGTCATTGTGCCCGGCACCTTCTATTTCCACAAAAGAGGCCTGCCCGTCCATGGCCTCGTATAGCGCCCTGCTCTCTTCCGCCGGGATGATGCTGTCAGAGGCCCCGGCCAACACGATAGTGGGCATGTTAAGCTCCGGGACAAGGGTGAGCGAGTCGAACCTGTGCTTTAAGAGCAACCCCACGGGGACCCACGGATAGTAACGCCTGCCGAGGTGCACCAGGCTCCTGAAGGGAGAGACAAGCACCATGGCGTCCACCTTGCGGCTGGTCGCAAGGGACACCGCCACCCCGCAGCCAAGGCTCCTGCCCATGAGTACAACCTTCGGTGGGGAGTGCTTGTCTGTGAGCGTATCGTAGATAAAGAGGGCATCTTTCACGAGCGCTGCCTCCGTGGGGCTGCCGCCGCTTGCCGAAAACCCCCGGTAATTAAAAAGCGCCACGGACCATCCGGGAAACCTCTCGTGGAAGTCAGGGATGTTTCCTGAGACCTCCTCTGCGTTGCCCCCGAAATAGATCAGCAGGGGCGAGCCGGGGCCGCGGCCCTCGCTCCGGTCAATCAGCCAGCCCTCAAGGATTACACCCCCCGGCCTCTCAAGAAAAAACGCCTCCACGTCTTTATAAGCATCTGCAATGTCCGGTGGGCTCTGGAGCCCCATGCGGGAGCCGGGGAATATCATGGCCTCCTGGCTTATGAACAGATAGCCGTACATCAGGGCCGCGGCCCCGCCAAGACCCAGGGCAAGAGCTTTAAGAGCAGCAAGTGTTGTCACAAAAACCCCCTGATACAAATCTTACCTTTAGTGAGCTGTATCTACAAGTATAATACCAGGCGCGGTGGAATGCTCATTCGCACTTCCTAAAGTCCATATGCGCGCATAAAGGACAGGGATGAATGGACCGCCTGATAAATCTGTTGCCAGGAACATAAAAAAAGGGCCAGCTAACGCTGGCCCTTTAGAATTCAAATATGTTGCCGATCCAAATAGAATGGATTATTGTCCGGCTCTATACCACAAATTGCACGAGTTCTGATTGCCACAAGCACAAGGCGCGAGGCACGAAGCTGTATAAGTATACCGCGAGTGCCGATTAACGCAGTGATTGTGGATAAGCAGGCTCGTGCATCTATGATGCCCTTCTGTGAGCCCTAGCCCTCGGATAAGTGGACTTGTTCCTGTCGTAAGCCGAGCCGGAAATCGAACCGGACTGCTTGCGTGGAGCAGTGTTATTACTGTTACGACGAGGAGCCGGGGCCTGTCTCCTGGGAGCAGGCATATTATAATCAAACCCCTCAAGCTCACGGCTGGCAAGCTTCAGGCCCATGATACGCTCAACGCTCCGCACAGTTGGCTTGTCAGCATGTGTCACAAAGGTAAATGCCTCCCCGGTGCGAGCCGCCCTGCCTGTCCTGCCCACGCGATGCGTATAGGCGTCAGCCGTATCAGGCATGTCATAGTTGATCACATGAGATATGTTTGCTACGTCCACGCCCCTGGCCGCTATATCGGTTGCCACCAGTATCTGGTATTTGCCGCTTTTGAAACCATTAAGCGATTCCTGGCGCCTGTTCTGCGTCATATTGCCTTGCAGCGGGGTGGCCTTGAACCCGTCCCTCTGGAGCTTGTCGGTAACGCGCTTGGCCCTGTGCTTGGTGCGCGTGAAAACGAGCACGCTCTCTGATTCGATGTTCTTGAGGAGACTGATCAGGAAGGGCGTCTTCAGATGTTCCTGCACAGGGTACAGGGCATGCGATACGGTCTTAGCGGGCATGCTGTGGTCCACCTGAGCTATTTTCGGATCGTTCATTATTTGCCTGCTGAGCCTGCGGATGTCGTCAGGCATGGTGGCTGAGAAAAGGAGCGTCTGCCTACTAGCCGGCACGCGCTTGAGTATCTTCTTGATGTCCGGAAGGAAACCCATGTCCAGCATGCGGTCGGCCTCGTCCAGCACCAGCATCTCCAC
>DAOWET010000021.1 GCA_030638335.1 Nitrospirota bacterium | reverse complement strand
GCGTCATGCCCATGCCGATAAGGGCATAGATGCCTCCCTTGAGGAGGCCGGATACGAGTGTCTGTAGGAATAGATCCATAGTGCCCCTATTATAGCCCCGTTAATTATTCCGTATATTGGCCCGAATCTAAAAACAGGGGGCGCCCGGCGCTCCGGACGCCCCCTGTGGGTCGCGCGGTTTGATACAGAACCTATTTGCGCTCTTTCAGCCAGTCAATAGGGTAGACACGTGGCTTGCTCGCGAGCTCTGCGGGCCATATCATCTCAAGCTTGCCATCAATCCACTGCACAACGTAGGTCTGGAGCTTATTCTGGTTGATCTTCTTGTCATAGCTTATGAACTTTACAGGGCCGAACACGGTCTGCATGTCCGTGGCCGAGAGCGCTGCCTTGATGTCCTTTGGTGAGTGGCTCTTGGTCCTCTTGAGCACGTCGGCGATGACGTAGGCGGCAGCGAAGGCCTCTGCGCCGTGGTACTCGGTCTCCTTGTTGTACTTCTTCATGAAGTTATCATAGTACTCCTGCGCACCTGGAATCGCGAGGCTCTGGTGCCAGAGTGTGGCGCTCATGACTTTCTCTGAGGCCTTGCCAGCGTTCTCGGCGAACTCGGGAAGGGTGAAGCCTGCCGCCGCGCCTGCAAAGAGTTTCGGGTTCATCTTAAGCTCCATGGACTGCCTCATCAGCAAGCTTGCGTCCAGGAGGTAGGAGATCATGTAAACAACATCGGGGTTGGCTTTCTTGACCTTTGCCAGAAGGGGTTTAAAGTCGATGGCACCGGCGTCGTAGCTCTCTGTCATGAGGACTTCGATGCCGAGCTTGTCAGCGGACTTAACAAATGCTTTTGCGCCCTTGGTGCCAAAGAGGCTGTTCTCGTGAAGGATGACTGCGGTCTTGGGTTTTACTACGTCTTTGAGTAAACCTTCGAGGCCGCTTGCGTACTCGCTCACTGGCGGGTTCAGGCGGAAGATGGCGAAGCGGTCGATTATCTTGGCCACTTCCTTTGCAGCCCTCTTCTCAAGAGCGGCAACGTCCTTTTCCAGCTTGGCCTTCTTTTTAGGGTCGGTCTCTTTCTTGAGCTTGGCCTTCATGCTGTCGGCCCTCTGGCCGCTTGCTGTGAAGGCGGAGGGCTCGGTGATCTTGTCAGCCGAACCGGTGTTTACGAGGAAAGGGAAGCCCTTGTTCACGGCAACGCCCGCGGCAGCGTAGACCACCGAGGAGCTGTAGCCGCCGCCCACAAGCACTACCTTGTCCTGGGTGATGAGTTTTTCCATGGCAGAGCGGCCCACGTCGGGCTTGCCCTGGGTGTCCTCGATAATGAGTTCGATCTGCTTGCCGTTGACTCCGCCAGCCTTGTTGATCTCGTCCACGGCCATCTCAAATGACTGTTTTTCGATCTCACCGAACTTGGCGTGCTTGCCCGTCAGGGGCAGAAGGACGCCTACCTTGATGGTGCTTGCAGCAAAAGCGGGTGCGGCCAGGAGTGCCAGGATACAGGCCATTGCTACTGCCAATGCAAACCTTTTCATTGTTCCTCCTCCGTGTCTTTTGATGAAGGGTGACTGTCAGTCGCTAAGCCGGCACGTGGCCAGCTTGGCATAAGCAGCACTAATAGATTTATAGGTTAGTTTAAAAGGTAGTCAATGTCAAGCAATCAATGCCCGCTTTAGAGACCCCTTTTGACCGGTCTATAAAGGGCTTCAGGCCCAGGGCCACGGGCCCCTTTTAGACTTGGGGCTATACGCATAGAAAGGTTATTAAGACCAGCCCGTGGCTGGCTGGAGCGTCCAGCTTCAAACGTTTTTAACATATCCAGCGAAGGGGGTCACGGGCCTCTTTTAAACTGGAGGCCGTCAGCCTCAAACGATTTAAAGGAAACGTAACGTGCTGGAGGCCGTCAGCCCGGAGGCGTTTCTGTAATCCCTCAGACATCACGTGACTGCTCCGGAGGAGCAATTAAAACCAGCCCGTGGCTGGGAGTGCCCGTTGGCACTGGGGGCTACACGCCTGTTTCCTTCTTAAGGAGATGTTTCCAACTCTATGTTTCTTGTATCGAGCCTGCCTACTTTAAGAGGATGCGGTCTGGGTCGACTCGACCTATTTATACCAGCCCGTGGCTGGGGGCTTTATATATAATGATGGAAGAGGAGGTTTTTTTAAAAATGCTCAGGGAACTCGAAAACGTGAGCCAGCACGAGGGCGAGCCCCTGCGCAGGTGGTTCTACTCACAGGCCATGGACCTTGTCCTGTGGCAGGATGAGGAAGGGGCCCCCTCAGGGTTCCAGCTCAGTTACGAGGTCTTTTCTGAGCGGTCTGGCGAACTCTCTGGCGAGCTGGCTGGCCAGAGGAAGATACTCACCTGGCTTTCGGGCAGGGGGTACTCGCACGAGAGCCTGGATGAGGGCGAGGACAGGCCCTTCCGCTACAAGATGACGCCTGTCGCGGTTCCGGACGGGGTCTTTAATCAAGAGGAGGTCCTTGACAGGTTTCTAAAGGAATCGGAGGAGATAGATAGCGATGTCCGGGAGTTCGTGGCAGGCAAGCTCCGGGAGTATCCTCTATAGATGTTTGATGGAGGCCGGCTGGGATACAAAAAACCGCACGGAAAGTCTACAATATACTAGGATGTTGCATGAGAAGCAGGGACTGCCTGGATGTGCTGACATGAAGGTGCGGTAGAGGGTGTACTAATGGGTTTTGCCGACAAACGCAAGGACGATCGGTATCGTTTTAATAGCGAGATCATCGTCAACGATAACCTGTTTGCCACGGCCGGGGACATCAGCCTCGGGGGCATATACATAAAGAGTTCCGCGACCATGAAGATGGGAGAAACGGTGACGGTCACCATCCCCGACTACGGGCTTACTGTGAAGGCCGTAGTGAAATACCGGAAGCCGGGCGACGGGGTGGGCATCCACTTCGAGGATCTAACCAGAGAGCAGAAGGCCAGGATCAACGAGATCATCCAGAACCTGGAGGCGCAGGCCGAGGGCATGGCGGTTAAACCCGTGGTGCTCGTGGCGGACAACAGCAAGAGATTACGGACGCAGATGAAGCGGCGGCTTGTGGCGGAGGGGTTCTCTGTGGTCGAGGCCGAGGACGGCCTGGACGTGATAAAGAAGATGAACATGCACTTTTGCCACGCGGTGCTGATGGACCTGGACATGAGGCGCATGGACGGGTTCGAGGTGCTGAGGCTGATACGCGAGTCCCCGGACCACAAGGACCAGCTCGTGATTGTAATGAGCGATCTGGCGGGTTTCTCCACCATGGACCAGGCAATGACCGCCGGGGCTGACCACTTTGTGACCAAGAGTGACCACATGCTCGACGAGCTGCTTCAGAGGCTCACGGCGCTACTGGGCACGGAGCGGATCGTGGAGGGCGAAGACGAGGAGGAAGACCCTTTTAAGCACCTCATCTGAGGGGGCAGGCGTGCGCCCTTCTCCTCGATGCCGGGGATGTTTTTTGAGAGACTTTTAACCTTGTGTGCTTTTTCCATGCCTGTCATTGCCATTACCCCTGCCGTGCTAAAGTTATCACCATCTGCCGGCCTTCTAATATACCGCCAGACGCTCGAAGGGCGGGGCTCAAGGGTTGCCGGGGGTCGAAATCATTGCTAAAATATAAGCATCGGATCAGTTACGGATCCTTTGCAGGAACTCCGGGGGGAGGGCAGAAAGCATGGCAATAAGCGACAACAGGCAGGACACGCGGTATGCCTTCGCGAGCGACGTGATCGTAAACGACAGCGTTTTCACGACAGCCATTGATATAAGCCTCGGGGGCATCTATATAATGACCACAACCGTGCTTGAGGAGATGTCCGTGGTCTCGGTGAACATCCCCGGGTTTGACTTCACCGCAAACGCGATGGTCAGGTTCAGCAGGGAAGGAGCGGGCACCGGGCTCAAGTTCGAGATCGCAAGCAACGTGCAGTGGGACAGGCTCGCTACCATCATAGACAGCGTGCGCCAGATCGATGAGGACTCTACGGAAAAAACCACCCTGCTGGTGGTGGACGGCGATAAGGCCTTACGCGAGGTGATGATGGAGAAACTTACCGAGGCCGACTACTCCGTGACCGTGGCCACAGACGGCATGGACGCCGTCAGGCAGATGAACATGCACCCATTCAAAGCGGTGGTTACTGGCCTGTTCATGGACCGGATCGACGGTTTCAAGCTCATAGGGCTTATCCGCGAAGCGCCCGACCACAAGGACAAGCCCATTATAGCCATGTCCGGAAAGTCCGACAAGCTGACCGTGAACCATGCCATGCGCGCGGGGGCCAACTTCTTCATACCCAAGAACGACTCCCTCCTTACGGAAGTGCTCAAGACCCTTTCCATTATCCTCAGAACTGGCAGAAACTGATACTGCTGCCTGCCCCCAACCCGTTCTATTTCATGAAGCGCGGGGGGGCCACGGGCCCCTTTTATTAACTGAGGGCCACGGGCACTTTTTCACGGATATCTTCACTGCATAGCTATAAAGCATTCGAAACGTTGTAAATGGGCTCTTGGCCCCTGCTTCGCCATAAGCCGCTTGGGGTCATGGACCCCTTTTATTTGGGTATCTAAGTAATGAGGGGTCACGGACCTCGTTCAAGTAAAGAGCCCGTGGCTCCTTTGCGTGGTATTGCGCCGTGGTATTATAATTGTTGGACATGGCAGGCAAGATGGACATAAAGCGGCTTGTAAAGCCGTGCGTGAGAAAGCTCCGGGCATACCAGGCCGAAGAGCCCTCCGGGGTGCGCGTGAAGCTCGACGCCAACGAGAGCCCATACGGTTTTTCGCTCGCGCGAGGGGCCATCGCCTCAAACCGTTATCCCGACCCCGAGGGCACCGGGGTGCGCCGCATGCTCGCGCGCCAGTTGCGCGTGCCAAAGGCGCGGATAATGCTTGGAAACGGCTCGGACGAGCTTATATATTATCTGGTCACGACCTTTGGCGGTCCGGTCCTCTACCCCACGCCCACCTTCGTGATGTACGGCCATATCGCCCGCGCACTTGGAGAGCGAGCCCTCGGGGTGCCTCTCGGGGACGATTTTGACCTTGATGCAAATGCAATGTTTCGTGCACTTAAAAAAGAGCGCCCCAAACTCACTTTCCTTGCGACCCCCAATAACCCCACCGGCAACTGCCTCTCCGCAGGCGCGGTGCTGAAGATCATTGAGGCATCAAGGGCAATAGTGGTTGTGGACGAGGCCTACATGCCCTTTGCCAGCCAGAGGGGCTTCGCCCCGCTTCTTGCGGATTATCCAAACCTGATAATAATGCGAACGCTTAGCAAGGTGGGGCTTGCGGCCCTGAGGCTCGGGTACATGGTCGCCTCTGAGGAGATAATCGAGGAGGTCAATAAGGTGCGGCTTCCCTTTAACGTAAACGCCTACAGCCAGGCCCACGCGCAGGAGGCCCTTGCAGACAGGAAGGGCGCGAGACAGTATATACAGGCAGTGGTGCGCGAGCGCCGGAGGCTGATCAAGGAACTTGAGAAATTCCCGGCCCTTGAGGTCTATCCCTCAGAGGCGAATTTCATACTGTTCAGGGTGAGAAAAGGCGGCGCGGGCGCCGTGCACGCAAAGCTCTTAAAGCGCGGCGTGCTCGTTCGCAATCTGGACGGCGCTGTAAAGGGCGCCCTCAGGGTCAGTGTTGGCAAGGACAGGGAGAACACGGCTTTCCTTAAAGCCATGAAGGAGATATTCAATGAAAAAGGCCCAACCTGGAGCAAAGGGAAAAAGAAAAGCAAAGGTCCAAAGAAGCACTAAGGAGACAGAGATCAAGCTCGACCTGAACCTCGACGGCACGGGCAGGTACAAGGTGGTGACGGGCATAAGCTTTTTCGACCACATGCTGGAGCTTATGTTCAAGCACGGCCTGATGGATGCGAAGTTAGAGGCCCTTGGCGACCTGCACGTGGACGACCACCACACGGTGGAGGACGTGGGGCTTGTGCTGGGGGAGGCGATAGCGAAGGCCCTTGGCAGGATGGAGGGCATCAGGCGCTACGGTTCCGCGCGTGCGCCAATGGACGAGGCTCTGGCTGAGGTCAGCCTGGACATTTCCGGCAGGCCCTATTTACTTTATGACGCCTCTCTGATCAAGAAGAAAAAGATAAAAGCCTTTGACGTGGATTTGGTTGAGGATTTCCTCCAGGCCCTTGTGACGAAGAGCGGCATGACCCTGCACGTGAGCGTGCCCTATGGGCGCAACACGCACCACATGGTGGAGGGTATTTTTAAAGCTCTTGGACGAGCCATTAAAGAAGCTGTGGAGAGGGACCCGCGCGTATCCGGCGTTCCCTCCACCAAAGGCACTCTCTAGGCCCGAGGCACTGCATCTGCGTTGTTGCGCGACATTCGCGGTAGGTCGCGACGACTCGCGCGCCTAGCATCTACAGTACCTCGAACCCGAGGGGGTCGCAATAGTTTGGAGCTACGGCAGAGAATATAAGTCCGGTCCGTGACCGGTGGTCATGGACCCCATTTAACTGGCAATCAATGGTTGAACTTTATGAGGTTACGATTTGGGTCGTAGGGAGCGGTTAAGTCCAGCCCGTGGCTGGGGTGCCACAGGCACCTTTTACTTGGGTTTGCAATAAACGGATGATTATGCATCCATAACGATAAGGAGGGATAATGAACAGGAGAACATTTGTTAAGAGCTTAGGCGCGGCGGTTTTCCTTGCTAAATTACCACTACATGCTCAAGCCGCTAGCAATTCCTTTCTGTGGTTCGGTATCGATGGCGCAGACATCCGCGTATTACAAGATATGATGAGCGCGGGGCGGCTTCCTGTTATGTCCGGACTTATAGCCCAAGGCTTCACCCTTAACGCCATTGACAACCACGGCCCCACAAACACGGGCAACAACTGGCCCCGTGCCATGACAGGGCTTGACCCGGATCAAACCGGAGCTATGGGTAACTGGTATTTCTACGACGAGGAACGGCGGGATGGTAAGGGGTTCTGGCCCTTCAAATGGAACAGTCTTTATAAGAAGTTCCGACACATGAACTTCTGGATAAGGGAGATTCCATATCGCCACACGTTTTTCCATGGACTGCAACGAGTGGGAATAAAGACGGGGTTTTTCGTGAGCAAACCCTTCAATCGCGGCCCCCTGGGAGCTATCTACAAGAACGCTGACGGACATTATCTGCATTCCCCTAGCTATGGGCCTGAATATCTGCAAAACCTCTCTGACCGGGCCAAGGCATTCATTGCCAACCAGACAGATAAGGGGCATAGTTTCTTTTGCTTTGTCCACACAAACCCCGATAAATACGGGCATATGCGTGGAGGTAGGAGCGAGAGATATTTCCATGAGTATGAACGCTCAGACAGGGTACTGGGCGAGATGTTAGCTCTTATGCCTGTGGATACACCGATAATAATAAGCTCCGATCATGGATTTGATGAGTTTGATGAGGGCCACGGCACACACCATAATGCGCCATACGCCTTTATGCTTACGAACCTGCCAATTCGGGACACGGTAATAAATCAAAGAGATATAGCCTGTACCGTACTTGACTGGTATGGGATCAACTGGCAGAACTGCGTACCAATGATGCGCGGCAAATCGTTGCTATAAGGAGGGATGATGGAACATACTGAAGGAAAGATACGTTGAGGCTACGGCAATCAATGGTTGAACTTTATGACGTTACGGTCTGGCTCCCGTAGGGAGCTATTAGATCCAGCCTGTGGCTGGCCGGTCCGTGACCGGCGTGGGTGCCACAGGCACCTTTTACTTGGGCTTGCATGAAAGAGAGGTTAATAAAACCCCTCCGTGAGGGGCGTGGCTGGATAGCGGTCTTTACTGTTGCCTTTTTTCTGATAGCCATAACAAGGGCATACGGAGCATATTTCTCAGGCATCAAATACCCCATCTTCTTTCTCTATGGTTTCTTTTTAATCGATCTGGCTGCCATTGCCCTTTTGTGGAGGCTCTGCCCGTTAAGATTTAAGATACCGGAGGATCTGAAGCGATTTACAGCCTCCACAGCCCTTGGCCTTCTGGTCGTATTGATCGGCCTCTGGGCGCTCTGGCTGACAGCGCCTGATGCGGGCGGGGCAGTGAGGCTTTTTCTTCAAGGTCTCACGTTTTACCAGAAGGCGCTTTATGTGCTCGCGCTCGTGATTATCGGGCCGGTGCTTGAGGAGTCCATCTACCGCGGGCAGTTCTACGCAATATTGAGGGAGCACCACGGTCTGGTTACAGGGCTTCTTGGCTCAACGCTCCTGTTTGCGATAATGCACGGCCTGGCCCCGGTGGCCTTTGTGCAGGGGGTGCTTCTTGCTCTGGTCTTTGAGTACTCCGGAAGCCTTTGGGCAAGCGTCAGCGTACACGCGGCAAACAACGCATTGTGGTTTTACATGTTTGTGGCTTGAGAGGTTTTTATTTACAAGCAGAAAATGTTTTACTCCGGGCAAAACCGTGCTATAATCTTGTGAGTCCGCTGGCATGGTCAAGCGGACAACTCTCTAATTATTATGGACTTATCCATTCTGGTAATAAAGCTTGCCAGGGCCAGGGTTTGGCTAAGTGGCGTTTCCCGGAAAAAATGGTTTCCGGGCGCAGCGCTCACAGTGCTGATGCTTGTCCTGTTCGTGGCCGAGGCCAAGCCCCTTCTTCATGTCGAGTACAAGCTCTATGACGCCCTTGCATCCATGCGGCAGGTGGTGCCCGACTCTGACGTGGTCCTGGTGGGAGTCGACGATTATACAATAAGCAAGCTGGGTCCCGCTCCGCGCATGGCCCTGGCCCGTGTTATCAGGCGGCTCTCAGGGCTCGATGCGCGCGCTGTGGGTGTTGAGATGCTTTTTCAGGATGAGGAGATCAGCCCGGCCCTCACCGCGCTGCGTGAGCTTGTGCAGAGCCTGGAAGAGGACAAGCAACTCCTTAAGGACAAGGAGGCCAGGGGGATATACAAGGAACTCCTGCGCGCCGAGCATTTATCGGATTCGGACGACGCCCTTCTAAAGGCCCTGAAGGTCAAGACAAGACTGGTTTTCCCCCTGTCTTATTTTGCTGGAGATAAAGAGGTGCTGAGCCCTCCCTCATATGTCACGAGGCATTCCCTGGAGTCCGCTGCCCAGGAGTCCGGGAGGTTCTGGAAGGACCTTGCGGCCCTGAGCAACCCTGTGCACGCGCTCAGAAATCCGGTTGTAGAGGCATCGCGTCTGGACGCGCCCTTTCAGGGGCTTGCGAAAAGGTCCATGGCCCTTGGGCATACCAGTGTTGTGCCGGACTGGGACGGTGTAGCCAGGAGGGAGCGGTTGCTCGTCTCCTACGCGGGGAGGCTCTACCCCTCGATTTCCCTGCAGATGGCCCTGAGGCACAGGGGGCTGAAGCTCTCGGATCATAAGGGGACGTTCAGGGAGCGGGGAGTGGAAGGGCTGAATTTTGGAGGACTGAAGATCCCGGCCGGCAGCGGCATGGACATGCTCACAAGCCCCATGCCCGATCCTCCCATGTTCTCCTTCATGGACGTGCTTGACGGGATGGTTCCGGAGGACGCGTTCAAGGGCAGGGCCGTGCTCATCGGAGATATCTCAAAGGGAGCGCTCAGGTATAGATCATCCGACGGGAGAATGCTCACAGCACTTGAGTTCCACGCCAGGAGCATACAGGACATGCTGTCCGGGTCCCAGGTGGTCCGGCCCGTATGGGCCTTCGGGCTTGAGTTCCTTGTCATGGCTTACTTTGGCGTATTCGTATCCTTCATCCTTCCAAGGGTGAGGCTGCGGGCGGGAGTACTCATAATGGCCCTTTCGCTTGTTCCGCTCTGGGTGGCTACGTTTGCCATGATGCTGGCCGCAGGGTACTGGCTGATGGCCGGGAGCGCCACCTTGTTCCTTGTGTCGGGGTTCGCCATCGTCACGGGCCTGGAGTACGTGAGCCTGGGGGGCAAGAGCCTTGCCCATGTCGAGGCAGTGGAGTCCAACAAGATGCTCGGCCTTTCCTTCCAGGGGCAGGGCATGCTGGACCTGGCCCTTGAGAAGTTCATGCGATGTCCGGTCAGAGACCCTTCGGTGAAGGATCTCCTTTATAACCTGGCCCTGGACTTTGAGCGCAAGAGGATGCCCCATAAGGCCAAGGGCATATATGAGCACATCCTCTCTGCCGGGCCGTACAAGGACGCTGCCGACCGCTTGGCCGCTATCACAGGCACCGGTGGTGATACCTCTGTCCGCAGGGGCGCTCCGGCAGGCACCGTGGCCGAAGGCACGGTGGTAGCGGAGTCAACGGGCGTGTACCATACCCTTGGCCGCTACGAGGTGATTCGCGAGCTTGGGCGCGGGGCCATGGGCACGGTCTTCCTGGGCCGCGACCCCAAGATCAACCGCGAGGTGGCCATCAAGACATTATTATACGATGAGGTGGACCCGGAGGAGTTGGAGGCGGTCAAGCAGCGGTTCTTCCAGGAGGCCGAGGCCGCCGGCAGGCTCTCGCACCCGAACATCATGACCATATTCGACGCTGGCGAGGAGCACGACCTGGCCTATATGGCCATGGAGGTGCTAAAGGGAGATGACCTGAAGCGCTACTGCTCAAAAGAAAAACTCCTGCCTATGGAAGAGACCTTGCGGGTGGTGGCCGATGTGGCCGATGCCCTTGCTTACGCCCATAACAAGGGGGTGGTGCACCGCGACATAAAGCCCGCCAACATCATGCGCCTGGAGGACGGCATCGTGAAGGTCACGGACTTCGGCATCGCCCGCGTTGTGGAGTCCTCAAAGACACAGACCGGGACGGTCCTTGGCACCCCGAGCTATATGTCCCCCGAGCAGGTGGAGGGCAAGAAGCTCACCGGCCCCTCGGACATCTTCTCCCTGGGCGCCATGTTCTACGAACTTCTCTCAGGAGTGAAGCCCTTTATTGGAGACTCCATCGCCACCATCATGTTCAATATCACCAAGTGCAAATACGCATCAATTCAGGAGGTGGTGCCGGAGGTGCCGGACTGCATAGCCGAAATAATCTCCAGGATGCTCGCAAAGACCCTCAAGCAAAGGTATAGCGGCGGGGCCGAGGTGGCAACCGAGATCCGCGCCTGCATGCACCGGGCCCCACGGAGAGGCCGCGACTCGTCCTGATGAATGATGTTCCCTTGTGCTGGCTGCGCTCTACAGCCTCGGGCTGACCCTCATGCAGCACGAACTCACCGCAGCACTCGGGCTCCTGGCCGCGGTGTTCTGTACCGGCGGCGCGGCCGCAATGCTCATCGCACGCGCTGCCGCATAAGCCTGAGCCCCTCCTGCCGCCTGAGCCCCTCCGCTTCAGTTGGCACAGACATTGCCGATGGCCAGTTTGGGCTGGTAGTAGCTGCACGTGGAGCCACCGCTGAAGGGGTCGCTGTCGCAGGCGTCCCCGAATGTGTCTCCGTCGCAGTTAGCCTGCTTGCACCCGCTGGCTTTTTCGTAGGCACCGTCTAGAGGCCGGGGTGGGTTGAATATGCTCGGGCAGTTGTCCAGGTCGTTTGGGATCCCGTCGCCGTCGATGTCATTCGTTGTTGGCTCGCCGGTGTAGTTGCCGCAGACCTTATCGGGGATCTGGCGGTACGGCGTGCAGCTGGGCTCGCCCTTAGGGGTTTCTCCTTTGCAATAATACAGCCGATACGACGGGGCATTCGTTATCGGGGAGTTCTGGATCAGGTTGTGTTTGGCGAGTTCATCGTACGTGCCCAGGTACTCAGGAAGGCAAACGCTCCTGTCAAGCCCGCACATGGTCTCCATCTTGTAGCAAGGGTCTTTTGAGCGCAGCGCGTTCACTACCGCTGATTCGCCAAACAGCGGGCGTCCCGCCTTGAGCACCAGTGCCACGTCCTCCGAAGTTGCGTTGACCACGCTAAAAAAAGCGTCGGGCCAGCCGGGACTGTAGCTATTGAATATAGCTATGTCCGCCACATAGCCGGGGCTGAGGCGGCCGATGCGGTCATGGGCCTTCACGGCATAAGCCGCGCTGTTGGTGACCATCTGCCAGAGTTCCGTGTTGCTGAGCGTGTTGGCGAAGTAGGTGTTGTTGAGTGATAAAGCGCAATTCAGTTCCCTCAGCATGTTCATGGAGCCCGATGGCAGCCAGTCCGTGCTGAGAGCCAGCGGGACTCCCAGGGTTTTGTACAGATGTATCTGCGCGGTGTTCCCATAGAGCGAGACGTTTGAGCGTGGCGACCAGATGACCGTGTTTTTGCGATCACTCATGCGTTTGGCATCGGGGGCCAGGGTGCCAACCGTATGGATGAAGGCGCTCACCGTGTTGACCAGGTCGTAGCTCCCCGCCCGCCGGTCGCTTAACCGGCCGCTTAAACAGAGGAACTCGTTACGGGCCACGTAGTCCACGCCCTCTGCCACATGGGGGATGTAGCAGTCGTTGTGGAGTACCGCCGGGGTGTCGCGCCTGTCGGAGTAGCCGGTGCAGGAGGTCTCGAACTGGGTGTGGTTGTAATCGGCCAGAGGGAACACGTTGTAGTCCACCTTCAGGTCCGCCATTTTGGCGGAAGGCCATTCCTGCAGGTAGCCATCCTTGTTGAAGTTCCTCAGCAGCCCTGCAACCCCGCCGCTTCCGGCCACGCTCGTGGTGCCGGAGATGGCCTGCCTGAGCTCGTTCCAGGCCACACGCCTCTTGTCGGTGTCGGAGTAGGATTTCAGCTCCGTGTGCTCCCGGCACCCGTTGCGCCAGTCATTGCGCTGGTCGTAGCGATATGTGGCGGAGAGGTCAGGCCAGGAGATGTTCCAATTGATGTGGTCGTGGGGGTTTATCAGCCCCGGCGAGACCGACGCGTCATTACAGTCGATTATTGTGGCCGTGGCCGCAGAGGGGCTCGACGAGCAATCGTTATCCACACACTCGATGATGCCTGTTGAGTTTATCAACACGTACCATCCAAGATTGGCAATTGGCCCGTTAATGATAAAGCCCTTAATGAGAATGCCTCCTCCTGTACCCGGATTCGTCACCTTGCATATATCGTTACCATCAAGAGGCGGCAGGGCCTTTACCACGTCGAGCTGCGTATCAGGAACCGTGCGCTCCGCCTGACACCCCATGAGCACGGCCAGGCACGCCATCACCACAATGATCTCTTTCCTCATGACTCCCCCTCCTTGTCTGTTGCCGAGTATGCTCCCATTGAGAAGTACTACCATAAGTAGCATCATACAGTTTAAAGGAGAGAGTGTCAAGGGAATTCCTCTCCTGCGTCAATGCCGCATCGCGCAGAGGGTCGGAGCCTTACAAACAGTGGCCCGGGGGTATTATTAGGCAGAAATATTGCATATAAGACCAGGAGGGTTTTTATATATGAGCACAGAGAGGCGTAAGGCAAACAGGAGGGAAACCCCGGACCGCAGGAGCCGGGCCGAGCGCAGGCAGGATGTGCGCCGGAGGTTCATAGTAGAGGTGGATGAAGAGCGCAGGGCAGGTTTTGAGACCAGGCAGGACGTGCAGCGCATTGATATCCGCCGATTATGCGAGGACAGGCGGGCCTCTGAAGCGAGTTTATAGCGCCTTGTCTTTTGCCTTGTCCTTCTTGGCCTCGTCCTTCTTGGCCTCTTCCCCCTTGGCCTCATCCCATAATTCGTCCATCTCCTCAAGGCTCATCCCGCTTAGTTCGCGGCCCTGCCCGGAGGCGCGCATCTCAATGTGCCTGAAGCGCTTGATGAACTTTGATATGGTCTTCCTGAGCGCGTCCTCGGGATTCACGCCAACGAACCTGGCTACATTGACAAGCGAGAAAAAAACATCCCCAAGCTCGTCCTCCACCTCCTCGGGCCTGCGTTCCTTGAGAGTGGCGCGGAACTCGCCTATCTCTTCTTCGAGCTTTTTTATAACGTCCTCGATCTCTTCCCAGTCGAACCCCACCCTGGCGGCCCTGCTCTGGAGGCGCGTTGCCCGCAAAAGCGCTGGCATGGTCTGCGGCACCCCGTCCAGAAGGCTATCGCGCATCTTGCCCTCTTCGCGCTTGCGCTCTTCCCACTGGCCCACAACCTCCTCGGCGGTCTCGTAGTTTTCGTCCCCAAAGACATGCGGGTGCCTGGATATCATCTTCTGGGATATGCCTTCCACTACATCTGACATATTAAACGCACCGCGCTCCTCAGCCAATCTTGCATGGAATACTATCTGAAGCAGAAGGTCGCCAAGCTCCTCGCGGATGGCACTGTCCTGGCCGGAATCCAGGGCCTCCAGAAGCTCATACGCCTCCTCCACCAGGTATGGCCTCAGGCTCTCGTGCGTCTGCTTTTTGTCCCATGGGCAACCCTCGCGCAGGCGGGCCATGATCTTGATGAATTCCTCCATTGCCATAGGGCTATGATACGGGCGGGTGTGGAATTTTGCAAACTACTGGAACCTATCTCAGAATTGATTGCAAAGCGAAAGAGAGAAGAAATCGGGGCAGACAAGGAAGAGGGGGGAAATCGCCCGGAGGCGCAGCAGCGCTGCATTGAGGACGATTTTCGCTATCTGACGCCGCATGGCGCGATTTGGGTCTCTTGCAGCCGGAAGCTATTTTGAGATGGTTCCAGATCAGCGGGCGAAAACGCCTGGCTGATATAATAGTCCCTATGGACGAGCCCCACTACAGAGGCCATCGCGCCCGCCTGCGCCAGCGTTTCAGGAAGACCGGCATGGAGAGTTTCCAGGACTACGAGGCCCTTGAGCTGTTGCTCACCTACGCGGTACCCCGGCGCGATGTGAAACCCCTTGCCAAGCGCCTTATAAAACGCTTTGGCTCGTTGCAGGGGGTGCTTGACGCGACCTTTGAGGAGCTTTTGGAGGAAGATGGTCTTACAGAAAATTCGGCTACCTATATCAAGGTGCTAAAGGACTGCTCGGCCCTGTACTTGAGAGGCCGCTCACGCCGGCAGGGTGACATCATAGCCTCCACCGGAGCGCTCCTTGACTACTGCCGCGTCAAGCTCGCGGGCCTGAAGGACGAGCGGTTCCTTGCTGTGTTCCTGAACTCCTCGAACGAGGTCATCGCGGACGAGGTAATACAGGAGGGCACCGTGAACCAGTCGGTGGTCTACCCCCGCAAGGTCATGGAGCGCGCCCTGCACCATGGAGCCACAGCGCTGATCTTCGTCCACAACCACCCAGGCGGCGCGTGCCGCCCATCAAAGGACGACAAGCTCATCACGGCCGAACTGGTGCGGGTTGCCAAGGGGTTGCAGATAACGGTTCACGACCACCTGATCGTCTGCCGTGACGGGTACTACAGCTTCCGCGAACGCGGCCAGTTATAAGGGAAGATACAAGGCAAAAAGTGCCGGCCCTCTCCACCGTGCCGACCCTCTCCCCTGTGCTACTCTTTCAGGTCTATGCGCATGGTCTCCGAGAGCGCGTCGCCCCCATCCACCCGGATAGTGGAACCACACTTCGGGCACTCCACCTCGCCGCCCGAGACCTCGGTGTCATCGAAGGTGCTGGCTTGGCTACATCTGGTGCAGACAATCTCAACCGGCATGGTCGCAACCTCCCAGGATGATCTGTTCGGGAATCCTGTCTAATGTATAGCACGTCATGGCCCTAAGTGCAACGGCACCGGAGCCCCCTGGCCTCCGAGGATGTCCTTCTTCACACAGTTATAGTGGTACCTGGCAAAGCTGATCTGTCCGAGGTGCGTGCTCTTGATATATATCTCGTCGCGGTGGGTTATGGTGCTCTCGTACCCAAGCATGTCGTTAAAGAGCAGGTACTCATCAAGCAAGCTTCCATTGCTGTTGAAAACCTTCAGGAAGATATTGCAGTTGCTTGAGATGGGGGCGTTGTTGCGGATGGTGAGTACAGCGCTCCATATCTCTTCCTCGATATTGCGCTGGCTCTTTGTGTATATCTCGTCGCTGATGACAAGATATCCCTCGCTCTTGTGGCCGACCTCGGCAAAGACCTGCTCGAGCCTGCCTATCTGCGCAGTGGTTGCGCATGCCGACGTGAGAGCCATGGAAAGTGCGGCAACAAGCAGGGCCAGCCTACGGAGCATCAGCCCCCCAGTGCCCGGGCCGCGTCCTTGGCGTGGTAGGTAAGTATGATGTCCGCGCCCGCGCGCTTGATGGAGGTCAGTATCTCCATCATGATGCGCTCCTCGTCCACCCACCCCATCGAGGCTGCGGCCTTCACCAGCGAGAACTCCCCGCTCACGTTGTAGGCGGCAACGGGCACGTCGAACTGCTCGCGCACGTCGGAGATGATGTCCAGGTAGCTAAGCGCGGGCTTGACCATCACGATGTCCGCGCCCTCGTCTATGTCCAGGGCCACTTCCTTCATGGCCTCGCGCCTGTTGGCCGGGTCCATCTGGTAGCTCCTGCGGTCGCCAAACTGCGGGGTGCTCTCGGCCGCCTCGCGGAAGGGGCCGTAGAAGGCGCTTGCGTACTTGGCCGCGTAGCTCATGATGGGCGTGTCCGTGTATCCCTCCTCGTCGAGCCCCTCGCGGATGGCGGTCACCCTGCCGTCCATCATGTCAGAGGGGGCCACCATGTCCGCCCCTGCCTTGGCATGGCTCACGGCCTCGCGCGCAAGCAGCAGTATGGTGGGGTCGTTCAAGACCTCTCCGTCGCTCACTATGCCGCAGTGCCCGTGGTCCGTGAACTCGCACAGGCAGACGTCCGTGATGACGTAGAGCTCCGGCACCGCCTCCTTGATGGCGCGGACAGCGCGCTGGATGATGCCGTCGTCGTTGTAGGCCTCGGTGCCCTCTGCGTCCTTGTGGTCGGGTATGCCAAAGAGTATCACTGCCGGGATGCCAAGCGAGTGTATCTCCCTGGCGTTCTCCACGGCCTTGTCAATGGATTCCTGGAAGCACGTTGGCATGGAGGATATCTCCTTGCGCACACCTGTGCCTTCTACTATGAACATGGGGTATACGAAGTCATCCGTGCTGAGGCTGGTCTCTCTGACCATCCTGCGCATCACCTCGTTGTTTCGTATTCTTCTTGGTCTTACTATCGGAAACATGGCATAGCCTCCTGTACACGGTCTGTATGGTCTAAGTAATTATACATTACCTTATACTGGAGCTGTGGATATGCTCGTGCCCGTGGTCTGTCTGCTTGTTCTTTATTTTTATAGGTGTTCATTCTCGGGGTTCCAGATCGCCGCAACTCGTGGGATTTGCGCCGATTTTCGAGGTTTACGGGTGTTCATTTTGTTCATTCCCATTTTGCCTTTGT
>DAOWET010000061.1 GCA_030638335.1 Nitrospirota bacterium | reverse complement strand
TGGACGGAGGGATCAAGCCCGGCAATGCCCGGCAGGTGGTGGAGGCGGGCGCGGACGTGCTTGTCATGGGCTCGGCCTTCTATGGCTCGGACGATTACGCGGCTGTTGTAAGCACCACCATGGAGAACCTCAAGTAATGGAAAAGTTCATCCAGGAGGCTGAGAGACTCGCGAGCGCCTCAAAGTACTACGAGGCGCTCAAGAAATACCGCCGCGCGCTCAATAAGGCCGAAGGCGACGAGGACGAGCTCTTTTGCCGCATGGCCCTTGGCGACACCTGCCGCATGACCGGGGATTTTATCGAGGCGGTTGCTCACTACGAGCGTGCGGTAAAGCTTGCCAGTACCATTGACAAGGAGGCGTCAATAGACGCCTCGGTGGGCCTGGCGCTCTCAAAGCGCGCGCTGGGGCATTGGAAGGAATCCCTTGCGCTTTTGAAAAAGGCCGATGCCTTCTACAAGAAGAACAAAGACAGCGAGGGCCTTGCCTTCACGCTCTGGGCAAAGGCCGGGGCGCTTCGCATAAAGGGCGACATCCCGCAGGCATACGAGAGTTTCACGGAGGCGCGAAAGCTCTTTAAGACGCTTGGCGACATAAGCGGCGAGGGCTACTGCCTCTGCGGCATGGGCGGCACCGCCCGTGTGCTTGGCAGGCCGGCCCGTTCCAAAGAGCATTACACAAAGGCCAACCTTGTATTTAGGGACCTTAAGGACACATTCGGCACAGCGTATTCCCATTGCGGCCTGGGCAACGCCCTGCGCATGCAGGGGGAGCATGACGAGGCGCGCGAGCAGTTCATACGCGCCTCCCAGCTCTACGTGCGCATCGGCGACACCGTAAGCTACGCCTACACCCTGTGGAGCCTTGCAAAGACCCACGTGATGACCGGATACTCCGTACTTGCCTACAAGTACCTGAAGGAGGCCCGCAGCCTCTTTAAGAAGACCGCTGACCCACGCGGCATAATCTACTGCAAACTCTCCATTGCGGAGATAAACGCCATCAGGGGCAACAAGGTACGTGCAACGACACTTATCGCCGAGGCCGTAAAAGAGGCAAAAGAGTGGGGGTTTGCTGTGGAGGGCTGCCACGCTTTGGCCGCCGGAAAGCTCCTTGCCGAAGGTGGGCCGGTGGAGTGCTACAAAAAGCTCGGCATTAAGCACTCGTACAAGTCGTTCCCCATGAACATCCCATAGGGCCGGGGGCAACTCTTGTCCAGCTCAGCCCCCAAAGGAATACTCGTTGAATCAGTAAGGGACGGCTCCCCCTCCGCTCAAGCCGGAGTGCTCCGTGGCGACAGGCTTTTGAGGGTCAACGGCCAGCGTGTGGAAGACCTCATAGACTACATGTTCAACCTCGAGGGCCCTGTGGCCGAGATGGAGGTGGAGCGCGGCGGCAAGCGGGACATTTTGGAGGTAGAGCTCTCCCACGGCGAGGACGCGGGGCTTGATCTTGAGCATTTCAAAGTGCGCACCTGCCGCAACAAGTGCAAGTTCTGCTTTGTCTCGCAGTTGCCAAAGGGCCTCAGGAGGCCCCTCTACATAAAGGACGAGGACTACCGCATGAGCTTCCTCTACGGGAACTTCGTCACCCTTGCCGGCCTTGCCGATCGTGACCGCAAACGCATCCTGCGCCAGCACCTGAGCCCGCTCTACGTTTCCGTGCACAGCACTGACACAAAGATCAGAAACGAATTGCTTGGAAACCCTAAAGCCCCCGACGTAATGAATGAGTTGAGGAACTTCGCCGCTCATGGCATCCGCTTCCACGCGCAGATAGTGCTCTGCCCCGGATACAACGACGGGCAGGCCTTAAAGCGCACCATAAGGGACCTCTACACGCTCCACCCTTCGGTCATGAGCGTGGCGGTAGTGCCCCTTGGGCTCACGGACCACAGCCGCACAGGGCTCAGGCCGGTTTTGAAGGCCGATGCCATAAAGGCGCTGGACATTGTTGACGCCTTTGCCCGGAGGTCCATGCGTAAACACGGGGAGGCCTTTGTGTACTCAGCCGACGAGCTTTACCTCAAGGCCAGGCGCGCCTTCCCCGTGCTCTCACACTATGGCGACCTGCCTCAGTACGAGAACGGCGTGGGAATGGTCCCGCTGTTCCGGTACGAGGCAAAAAAGATAACGCCACATGGAACAAAACTAAAACACCTGACCTTCACAGGCACGTCCTTCTACCCATCGTTAAAGCGTTTTACAGGCAAGCTCAAGCGCGGGGGCATGAAGATAGAGGCCGTCCCGGTGACCAACGATTTCTTTGGCAGCTCGGTCACGGTGGCGGGGCTGCTCACGGGCCGTGACGTTGCCCGCCAGCTTGCCCCCCATAGCCGGGGCCGTGATGTTCTTTTAGTGCCTGACGTTGTGCTCAGAGAGGGCCACGGCGTGTTCCTTGATGACATGGACGTGGAGGTGCTTGGGCGAGAACTCGGCATTCGTGTTAAGGTAATTGAGTCATGCCCCGAGGGGCTTTTGGAGGCTATGGAGTAGATGGGCACTGAGATGGACATAACTGGAAAGACCGGCATAATAGCCCTGCTGGGCTGGCCTGTTGAGCACAGCCTTTCCCCTGGCATGCACAACGCGGCCTTTGCAGAGATGGGAGAGCCGCTGTGCTACATAGCGCTTCCCGTGCGCCCGGAGTCCCTGGAGGACGCGGTCTTTGGATTACGGGCAATGGGTTTCCGCGGCTTCAACCTGACCGTTCCCCACAAAGAGGCGGTCATGCCGATGCTCAACAAGGTATCCCCGGAGGCCTCATTCATAGGGGCCGTGAACACCGTGGTATCAGACCACCTCGGAAGGCTCACCGGCCACAACACCGACGGCAGGGGATTCCTTATGTCCCTGGAGGAAGAAGGTGTTGAGGTCAAGGGAAAGCGCGTGCTCATTGTGGGCTCGGGCGGTGCCGCAAGGGCGGTAAGCTGGTGCCTGGCGGAGGCGGGCGCGGAGGTGAACATATATGACATAGAACCCGAGACATCCTCGCGGCTGGTGGCAGACCTGGCCATTAACTACAAGAACGTATTTTTATTGGAGACCATTGAGGACGAGGCGGCTACGAGTTCAATGGACATCATCATAAACGCCACGCCCCTGGGGTTAAAGGACAACGACCCGCTGCCCATTTCCACTGACCCTCTCCACCCGGGCCAGACCGTGGTGGACCTCATCTACTGGGCCACGCCTTTATTGAAAGCGGCCGCCTCAAAGGGGTGCACAACGCTCAACGGCCTTGGAATGTTACTGTGGCAGGGGGTGCTTGCCTCAGAGCTCTGGACAGGCCGCAGGCCCCCCGTGGACACCATGAAAAGAGTACTTGTCAAGTCTCTTGGCTGATTCTGGCACGTTTCTTGTATCTACTTTCCTCTCCTTGTGTTAATATTGGGATATGAAGCCTGTTTTCATCGTTCTTGCGGCAGTGGTTTTTGCTGTCTTAGTGCTTGCCGTTGCCTTCAGCACTGACCAGGCCGACACAGGGGGGCCTTCCATAGAGGCAAACGTAGAGGCTGTCATGGAAGGTGTGAGCGTAGTTGCCTCAAGGGACGGAAAAGTCCTCTGGAAACTGCGCACGGACCATGCCGTTATGCCCTCCGGGGGCTCAATGGCAAGGCTTGGCACCGTGGACATGGAAGTCCCGGCCGAGGGCCTTGTCATCAAGGCAAACTCGGGTGTCTATGACATGGCAAGCAGAGATCTGAGGCTTGCAGGCGGCGTGGTGGCGGACACTGGACAGCTTGTGCTGCACTCAGAGAGCGCCATTTTCAACGCGTCCACCGGAGAGGTGGTAAGCAATGACGACGTTCTGGTGGAGGGCAGTGGCTTCACGGTCAAGGGCCGCGGGTTCTGGGCCAGGGGCAAAGAGGTAAGGATAATAGAGAAGGTGGAGGCCCAGGTTGAGTAGACTGGCTTTTGTGGCGCTTGTGCTTCTTATTGCTTCCCCTGTGGTTCAGGCGCAGGAGACCTCCAGGCAGGTTATTAAGACTGGGCAGACTGGTCAGACCGGGCAGGAGGAGAAGTCCTCGGGGCCGATAGTCATAGTCTCCGACACCCTGCATGCCGACGGGGCCGGCGGCACCGCTACCTTCATAGGCTCGGTTGTCGCCACCGGAGATGATATGAACATGAAGGCCGACAGGATGAAGGTCTTCTACGCAGAGGGCGGGGGCGAAATGGAGCGAATAGAGGCCGACGGCTCGGTGAAGCTCATAAGGGAGGGCAGGATAGTCACCTCCGAGAGGGCCATCTACAACGCCACGGACAGGGTGGTGGTCTTTACCGGGAACGCCCGCGCTGTGGAGGACGGAAACGTGCTTGTGGGCACGAAGATCACATACATGATAGACGAGGACAGGTACTTTGTGGAGGGCAGCAAGATATTCATAGAAAAAACTACCGGCAGGCCGGGGGGCAGATGATATGCATACCCTGAGTGCTGAGAACCTTGTAAAGAAATATGACGGCCTCGCGGTGGTCAAGGGCGTGAGCCTCGAGGTCAGCTCCGGAGAGATCGTGGGCCTCCTGGGCCCCAACGGGGCCGGCAAGACCACCACTTTCTACATGATGACCGGTATGGTGCCTCATGAGGAGGGCGAGCTTTTCCTGGACGGCCAGTACATTGGCGGCCTGCCCATGTACAAGCGCGCGCTAATGGGACTAAGCTACCTGCCGCAGGAACCCTCCATATTCAGGAAGCTGACGGTGCGCCAGAACATCCAGGCGGTGCTGGAGATACGCGGCATCCCGGCCAACGAGCATGAGGTCATCATAGAGAACATCCTGGAGGAATACGACCTCAAGGATTTTGCCGAAAGACAGGGAGTGAGGCTCTCGGGCGGGCAGCGCAGAAGGACGGAGATAGCCCGCGCCATAGCCACTCATCCCAAGTTCATACTGTTTGACGAGCCCTTTGCGGGCATAGACCCCATAGCTATTGTGGAGCTTAAAAAGATGCTACAATATCTTAGAGACAGGGGGCTTGGAATTCTCATCACGGACCATAATGTCCGTGACACACTTTCCATCACGGACAGGGCTTATATACTCAGCGACGGGGCGATCCTTGACCATGGCGTGCCGGAGAAGCTCGTGGCCAACCCCGAGGTCAAGAACGCATATCTTGGAGAGGAGTTCAGTCTCTAATGGCGCTTGAGCAAAGACTTGAAGTAAAGATGCTCCAGAAGCTGATACTTACGCCTCAGCTTCAGCAGGCCATAAAGCTCCTTCAGATGCCCCAGCTCGAACTCTCCCAGACCCTTAACCAGGAACTCGTCCAGAACCCCTTCCTCGAGGAGGCGGGAGACGAGATGGAGCCCGTGGCCGAGGACAACGTCGTCTCAGAGGAAGAGCCCATTGAGACAAGGCGGGACGAGGCCGAGACCCCCTTTGACAGCCTGATGAACACCGGGGTGGACGACTATTTTGACAACCGCAGCTACGACGGCAGGGACCTTGGCTACTTCTCCCCTGACAACAATCCCACCCAGAGTTTTGACCAGTACACGAGCAAGGACGGGGACCTCTCTGACCACCTTGAGTGGCAGCTCAGGTTCGTGGACCTCACCCCGGCGGTGAAGGAGGCGGCCCTGGCGGTGATCGGGAACATTGATGACAACGGCTACCTCCAGAGCACATCGGAGGAGATAGCCGCGTATACTGAGGTGAAGATCACGGAGGCGCTTGAGGCCATTAATGTAGTGCAGGGGTTTGACCCCTCTGGCGTGGGCGCCCGCGACCTGAAGGAATGCCTCGTGCTCCAGCTGGAGCCCCTGGATCTTCGTGGCTCTCTGGTGGAGAAGCTCATTGCGCATAACCTGAAAGACATCGAGCGCCGGAGGTATCAGGACATGGCCTCCCACTACGGCGTTGGGCTTGAGGAGATCAAACAGACCATAAAGGTCATCGAGGGACTTGAGCCAAAACCCGGCGCGGCCATGAGCGGTTCAGAGCCCATCTACATCAAGCCAGACGTATACGTTGTCCGCGACGGCGAGAATTTCCGCATAATCTTAAACGACGACAGCATCCCCACCCTGCGCATCAACAGCTACTACCGCAAGATACTCAGGCAGAAGAACTCGCTGGCGAAGGACGAGCGCGAGTACCTCAGGGAGAGCCTTCGCTCTGCGGAATGGCTGCTGAAGAGCCTGGACCACCGCAACAAGACCATCTACCGCGTAACAGACAGCATTCTCAAGTTCCAGCGCGAGTTCTTCGAAAGCGGCGTCAGCGTGCTTAGGCCCCAGAACCTGAAGGACGTGGCCAGGGACCTGGGCATGCACGAGAGCACCATCAGCAGGGCCACGTCGAACAAGTACCTTTCGTGCCAGCACGGTCTGTTCGGTTTCCGCTTCTTCTTCTCAAGCGGGCTGAAGACCGGCAACGGCACGGTGTCATCCACAAGCGTAAAGGAGATGATACAGAAGATAGTTGACGAGGAGAACCAGGCAAAGCCCTTGAGCGACCAGAAGCTCATGGACATACTCAAGGCATCCAATATCAAGGTGGCCCGTCGTACGGTCGCGAAGTACCGCGAGGAATTGAGGATTCCGCCCCAGTACCTCAGGAAGCGCATAGACTGAATTGCCTAATTAAGGTAAAGGAGGTTGATTATGAAGATCACCGTTACCGGCAGAAACGTGGACGTTACTCCGGCCCTCAGGCAGTATGCCGAGGACAAGCTAGGGAAGTTCGAGAAGTACCTGCAGAAGATCACCGAGGCCACGGTGACATTCAGCATCCAGAAGCATTTTCACAAGGTAGACCTGCTTGTCCGCGCAAACGGCACGGTACTGCAGGCAGAGGGCGTGACAGAGGAGCTTTACGCATCCATTGACGACGCCTATGCCAAGCTTGAAAAGCAGGCTCGCAGGCTCAAGGACAAGAAGAAATCCCACCGCAAGGGGGACGTTGGCAAGGGCAAGGGCAGCATGGAGGCCGCGGTATCCGTTGAGGAGGCTGACGAGGCGCCCGAGGACGTCACCATCATAAGGCTGGACTACGAGATGAAGCCCATGCCCCCGGATGAGGCCGCAATGCAGCTGGACATGGACACCAGGGGCTTCCTGGTATTCACCAACTCCGAGACCGGCCTTTTCAGCGTGATCTACAAGCGCAAGGACGGGGATTACGGGCTCATCGAGCCTGTAGTCAAGTAAGGGCGATACCCGGCACCGTGAAGCCGCATGTCCTTATAGTGACCGGCCTTTCCGGCTCAGGAAAGACCATAGCCCTCAGGGCGCTTGAGGACAGCGGCTTCTCCTGTGTGGACAACCTGCCCCCACAGTTGATAGACTCCTATGCCTCCACCATCACCCAGAGCGGCCAGCGTGTGCGCGTGGCCGTGGGCATTGACATCCGCGAGAAGGACTTCCTTTACGTTCTGGACAATGTGCTTCCACTGCTTGGCGAGAAATACGAGCTCAACATACTGTTCCTTGAGGCGGAGATGGATATTCTGCTGAGGCGTTTCAAGGAGACAAGGAGGCCGCACCCTCTTGCCCAGGGCGATGTAAGCGGGCTTGAGGAGGCCATCTCCCTTGAGAAGGGGCTTCTAAACACCCTTCGGGAGGGGGCAGACCGCATTGTTGACACCTCCCCCTTTACCCCGCACCAGCTGCGCGAGTACATCTCCTCTGTCTTTGGGGAGGGTGTTGTGGGCGGAGGCATGCGTGTCACGCTGATGAGCTTCGGGTTCAAGAACGGGCTCCCCCAGGGCATGGACATGCTCTTTGACGTGAGGTTCCTGCCAAACCCGCATTTCATCCCTGAACTCCGCGGACTTACCGGCAGAGACATGCCGGTTAGCAAGTTCGTGCTTGGCAAGGACGTTACACAGGAATTCCTGAAGCGCGTAAAGGAGCTTCTCGGATTTCTTGTCCCCCACTTCAAGAAGGAGGGCAAGGCCTATCTCACCATCGGCATCGGATGCACAGGGGGCCGCCACCGCTCCACCGCCATAGTGGAACGGCTGGCCGGGATGCTCAGGGACGAGGTCCCTGACGTTAATGTTCTCCACAGGGATTTGTAACATTGTTCCTTACCGTAAATCCTGACGACCCCACCCAGAGGCTCGACCTGTTCGTTGCCTCTCGTTGCGAGCTTACACGCTCCCGGGCCGGAAAGCTGATAAAAGAGGGTCTGGTCACGGTTGATGGCACGCCTTTAAAGGCGTCCTCATCCCTGCGCCCGGGACAGAAAGTGCAGGTCAATATGCCTGAGCCCGCGGAGGCGGCAGCCCTGGTGCCCGAGGACATCCCCCTTGATATCCTTTTCAGCGATGACCATGTGGTGGTCGTGAACAAGCCCTCCGGGCTTGTTGTCTACCCGGCGGCAGGGCACTATGACGGTACTCTCATGAACGCACTCAAGGCGCGCTTTGGTTCTCTGGCCAATGTAGGCGGACCTCTGCGGCCGGGCGTTGTGCACAGGCTGGACAAGGATACCT
>DAOWET010000168.1 GCA_030638335.1 Nitrospirota bacterium | reverse complement strand
GGAACCTGAACTTCGAGGTGCTGCTTATAACGTTCTGCCTTTTGTTGCTCGCGGCACATGACAGAGGCAGGCTTTCATCCCCTAAGCCGTACCTCCTGGGCGTATTGCTTGCGCTGGCCTTCGCATGCAGGCCCACTGCCGCGCTGTTCATACTTGCCTGTTTCCTCTATCTCTACCTCACGGACATACGCGCGCTTCTCAAAACTGCGGCCGCATCATTTGCGGGCCTGGTCGTTTTCATGGCCTTCTCGTTATACACGTACGGCATGATACTGCCCCCGTACTACTTTACAAAAGCGAGCGGGGGTAGCATCCCTACGGCTTTCTATGGAGTCCTGCTAAGCCCTTCACGCGGGCTCCTTATATTCAGTCCGTTCATCGCCTTGGTGCTTATATATGCCTTTGCACTCAGGAAGCAGCTTAAGGGGTTCAAGATCTTCTGGCTTGTGCTGTCCTGGCCTGTTCTGCATATAGCCCTTGTAAGCAACACAAGTTTTTGGTGGGGAGGCAACTGTTTTGGATCAAGGCTCCTGACCGATTCCCTGCCCGCATACATACTGCTCACATTCCTGATCTTGAGGGTAATGAATGAAAAGGGCATGGACCTCAAAAAACCTCTGACAGTCTTTCTGGCCGCCGGTGCACTAGCGATCTGGATCAACACTTACCAGGGCCTTTTCAATAAATGGACCGCACACTGGAACGGCAATCCATATGTAAACGAAGAACATGCCCTGGACTGGCGCTACCCTCAGTTCCTGATGAACGGCCAGCGCCTGAAAGAGCGCGTGCTTGAGCACCTTGGAAGGGACAAATACTGGATATACGTTGACGAGGACAACCACACCCTGAGTATAGTGCCGTACCAGAAGCGCTGATCAGAGATTCTCATAACACCTGACAGGATCCATTCGGGAGAAGCGATCGACCCGCAGGAAACCGGTCCGCTGGCCTGCGAGTGCTTCCTGTACTTGACAGTTATCTGTTCCTCGGACTCCCGAAGACTAAAAGAAGAGGGGTAGCGGGCAGGAAAAACCGAGTAGTTCCTTTTCGTTTAATGGAACTCCTCTCAATTACGGATAAACCTTCTGGACAATGAAATGAATTGATTAATGACAGTCCCGGTTTTGCGTTGCCAGCCCTAATAAATATATTATTGACAATCTAAAGTATAAAATATAGCATTAACTATGGAGCCCGCCAGTGAAAGCAGGAAAATAGTACTCAGGGCATTGATCATCATTCTGCCCGTCGCTCTTGTGCTTGGTGTTATCTCAGCATATGTGTACACATCCGAGGTCAATCGTGACCGCACCGAGCTCTTCAACCACGAGATGCAACTGCTGATTCAACAGAAAAATGAGATCATTCACACCTTCGACAACATCGCATCCGACCTGCTGAATCTAAGCGAAAATCATGAACTGAGGCATATCCTCACAAGAAGTCCTGAAGAGCACATGGACGACATAGAGTATGACTTTCTGCAATTAAGCAGGATTAAAGGCATATACGACCAGATCAGATATATCGACTCTGACGGGATGGAGGTTGTACGCGTCAACTACAACAATGGCAGCCCGTCAGTTGTCCCGAAGAGCAAACTCCAGGACAAGAGGGGCAGATATTACTTCATTGACTCAATGAAGCTCGACAAGGGCGACATATATATTTCTCCACTTGACCTGAATATCGAGCATGGGCAAATAGAAGTCCCATACAAGCCCATGGTCCGGTTCGGCACGCCTGTTTACGACGATAATGGCAACAAGCGGGGGGTCATCGTACTTAATTTCATGGCGGGCGGGATGCTCCAGAGCATGAAGGACAGCCTCTCATATGGCAATGGGACACCAATGCTGCTCAATAAGGACGGCTACTGGTTCATGTCCCCTGACGTCCGGGACGAATGGGGCTTCATGCTCAAGAACAACAAGACCTTCCAGGGCCGCTACCCTGATGCCTGGGCAGAGATCTCCTCCAGTGAATCAGGGCATGCCATAACCCCGGATGGATTATTCTCGTTTATCACAATCCCTCCATTGAAAGAACCCTGGATCTCAAGCACGGGAGCTGTGGAGCCTTATACACCAAGCAGGCACCCGATAGATTTCAAGGATTACTGGTGGAAGGCGGTACTCCATATACCTCAAGAGCAGTTCACGGCTTATTCCGGCAGGCTGGCCACTACGACACTGGCACTTTACCTGTTATCAATGCTCATTGTCACGGTCCTGTCATGGCGCAATGCCATCATCTTCCAGAAGCGCAGGATCGCAGAGAAGAAAATAATCGAAAGCCGGAAGAGCCTGCAGAAATCTCAGGAAATCGCAAAACTCGGCAACTGGGACTGGGATCTTGAGAACAATACCCTCTACTGGTCTGATGAGATATACAGGATATTCGGGCTCGTGCCGCAGGCCTTTGCCGCCACCTACGAGGGTTTCATCAATACCGTCCACCCCGACGACAGGGGGCTTGTCAGCGATGCTGTTGAAAATGCCCTCAAGGAAAAACATTCCTTTAATATTGACCATAGAATAGTATTGCCAAATGGCGAGATCAAGATGGTTCAGGAACAGGGGTCCGTTACTTTAGATGACAGCGGCAAGCCATCAAGGATTACAGGGACTGTTCAGGATATAACCGAGCGAAAGAAGGCAGAAGAGGCGATCGCCCAAAACGAGATGTTTATCAGAAGCATACTCAATAGCACAGAAGAGCCTATTATGGTCATAAATGCAGATTATCAAATATTGATGATGAATGATCATGCCAGGCGTAACGCCAAAAGGTTTACTGACGAGTCAGCGCCTGTTTATTGCTATAAAGTGTCACATCATAGAGATTCGCCTTGTTCAGGAGAAGACCACAAATGCCCCTTGACTGAAGTTATCGAGTCGGGCAAGCCCTTCTCTGAATTTCATATACATAAGGATGAAAAAGGTGAGGAACGATACGTTGAAGTCCTGGCTTCACCCATAACCGGAGAGGGTGGAGATGTTCATGCAATCGTGGAGACCTGCCGTGATATTACAAAGCATATCCACACGGAAAAAGATCTTCGGCAAGCACTTGTGGACAGGGACACTCTTATCAGGGAGATCCATCACAGGGTAAAGAATAATCTCGCGGTAATCCAGAGTCTTCTGAGCCTGCAGGCGTCCCATTCCCCGGATGAGAGCACCAAGGGCATTCTGGATGAGAGCAAGAACAGGGTGACGGCCATGAGCATGATACATGAGAGGCTCTATCAATCATCCGACATGTCCAAGGTTGACTTCAAGGAGTACATAGAAAGCCTTGCCACACTTCTATTTAACAACTACAGGACCCAGGGTCTCAGCATTGCCTTGAGGACAGATATTCCTTCTCTGGAGATCGATATTGACACGATGATACCCTGCGGGCTCATTGTAAACGAGCTGCTCTCAAACGCCCTGAAATACGCCTTTGAGCCAGGGGACATCGCTGAGATCTACATTGGGGTGGAACTGGACGGAAAAGGCCGCATGCACCTTGTTGTCCGTGATAATGGAAAGGGGCTGCCTGATGGGTTCGACATTGACCAGACAACCACCCTGGGCATGAAACTCGTATCTTCCCTCTCAAGGCAGATAGGCTCTGACGTGCAGATACTCTGCGAGGGCGGTACTGAGTTCAGGGTATTATTGCTGAGGCATACGCTGCCCCCGCTGATATGGGACGACAATAAATACTTGACCCATAACCGGGAGATCGACATGCAGCACCGCAAGCTCCTTGAGGCTATATCAAGCCTCAAGGACGCCATCCTCTCAGGAAGGAACGAGGAGGGGCTGCAACAGATCATACCGAAATTGCTTGAATACGTTGAGCTGCATTTCAAGACCGAAGAAGATCATATGAGAGCCCTTGGGTACCCGAAACAGGACGAGCATATTGCCGCACACAGGGATTTTACTTCAAAAGTAAACAGTGTTATTGCCGATATAAAAAGAGGCAAGACAGGCTTGTCGCTTTCTGTATATGACTTTCTTGCCACCTGGCTAAAGAAACATGTGGCAGGCATTGACATGGACCTTGGAGAATTCCTTGCTGAAAAGGGGATGACGGATACTGATGCCCCTGTTTAGCCAACGGGCTCGGTTTTCCAGATCAAGACTCTGTTGACTTGCAGGTGCTGTCCATAAAAGCAGGACGATCAGAAACTCTCAAGGCACCTGACAGAATCTATTCGGGAGAAGCGCGCGCACTTGTTGCAGGAGGTGCAGTCGGAAGATTCCGCGCAATCAAAGAACAGCCTCGGCAGGTCGGGTTCGCATATAAGGGGCCTGGAAAGCCCGATAAGGTCCGCCTCCCCCGCTACCAATGCATCCTCCATGGCCGCGCGCGTCCTGAACCCCCCGGTGAGTATGACCGGGACTGTGAGTTTCTGTTTAAATAGCCTGCCTGCTGAGCGGTAGTACCCCTCTGGCCCGTCACCCTGTATCTTTTTTCTTAAGGTAGGCGGGTCGCTCTCGCGGGTGCCCCCGGTCACTTCTATGGCGTCCGCGCCCGCAAGCTCCATCTTCCAGGCAATGCGTGCGGCCTCTTCAGGCGCAATGCCTCCGGGCATGTGGTCTTCCGCGTTGAGTTTGACTATAACCGAAAAATCCCTGCCAACCTCCTGGCGGATGGACTTTAATATCTCCTCGCTAAAGTGGCTCCTGCGCTCCTCGTCACCGCCCCAGTAGTCATCGCGCAGGTTGGTGCGCGGGGAGAGGAAGGAGCTTACGAGATACCCGTGGGCCGCGTGCAGCTCCACCGCGTCAAAGCCCGCCGCGCGCCCCCGGAAGGCGGCAGAGGCAAATGCATCCACCATCTCCCAGACCTCCGCGTCCGTCATGGCCCGGGGGGTGGTGTCCGTGGAGGTGTCGTGCACCTCGGAGGGCGCAAGCGGGGTCTCAAAGTTTATGACCTTTAGCGGACAATGGCGGCCGCCATGTGTGAGCTGAAGCGCAACAAGGCCGCCGGCCTCGTGCACCGTGTCCGCCAGACGCTTTAATCCCCCGGAAAAGGAATCCGCATGCGCTGAGACCATCTGCCTGAGCGTTCGGCCCGTGGGGTGGACCAGGGCCCCTCCGGTGATGATAAGTCCACTGCCACCCTCTGCAAGCTCCCCGTACAGGTCCAGGAGCTCCGGGGTCACCGCGCCGTTCTCGTCAGCGAGTTTCTCAAATGTGGCCGCCCGGACGATGCGGTTTTTGAGCCTCAGGCCCGCTATGCCCGTGCCCTCAAAGAGCCTGCTTTTTCTGAGCGCTTCTGTGGACATCCATATCCCCTCTGGGTTAGGTTATCTACATGCAGCCTGAGATACAATTTGAGGATACCATAGCGGCCATAGCCACCGCGCACGGCGAGGGAGGCATCGGCATCATACGCATAAGCGGGCAGGCGGCGGCGGGCATTGCCAGGGCCGTGTTCCAGGGGCCCGGGGGTAAAAAACCCCCCGCGCTCAGAAGCCACAGCGTTGTCTATGGTTATGTGGTCGACCCCGTGTCCGGCGAAAGGCTGGACGAGGCCCTGATGATTTACATGGCAGCGCCGCGCTCTTTTACGCGTGAGGATGTGGTGGAACTGCACTGTCACGGAGGCGCAGTGGCCACGGCAAGGGTTCTGGATGCCGTGGTCAGCGCGGGCGCGAGGGTCGCGGAACCAGGGGAGTTCACAAAGCGGGCGTTTCTGTCGGGGCGCATAGACCTCTCGCAGGCAGAGGCGGCACTCGACATAATACGGGCCCGCACAGAGGCTGCCGAGCGGCTGGTGCTAAGCCAGCTTGAGGGGGCGCTCTCGCTGAAGGTGGGACAGATACGGGACACTCTGGTGGGCATCTGCGCGCACGTGGAGGCGCACCTAGACTTCCCGGAGGAGGATATCGAGCCGGAGGCAAGTGAGAAGATACTTGCCGCCATAAGGGAGGCGGAGATTGTGACGCGCGCTCTTGCCGAGAGTTTCTCTGAGGGAAGGCTGTACCGCGAGGGGGTGAGGACCGCCATCGTGGGCAGGCCAAACGTTGGCAAGAGCTCACTTTTGAACCTGCTGCTTGAGCAGGACCGGGCCATTGTCACAAGCGCGCCCGGCACCACAAGGGACGTTATAGAGGAAACCCTTAACATAAAGGGCCTGCCCGTCGTGGTCATGGACACCGCAGGCATCAGGGAGTCCCACGACATGGCCGAGAGCGAGGGGGTCAGGAGGAGTCTAAAAGCCCTTCAAGAGGCGGACCTTGTGCTGGCGGTCTTTGATTCAAGCTGCCCCCTGCACCCGGAGGACCATATGGTGCTCGAAAAGATCGAAGGGAAAAACTCGATCATAGCACTTAATAAATCAGACCTGCCCTCAGAAGGGCAAGAGGGCGTGTTCGAGGGCCTCAACACGGTGAAAGTCTCGGCAAAGAAGGCCAAGGGCCTTGAGGCCCTAAAGGACGCAATTCATGATGCAGCCCTCCGGGGGACTCCTGGCAAGGGGGGCGGCGGCCAGGCCGAGGGCATGGTCATCACCAACAAGAGGCACAAGGAGGCACTGGTAAAGACCCATAAGGCTCTGGGCAATGCACTGGCAAGGCTTGAAGAAAAAGCCCCGCTTGAGGTGCCGGCGCTGGAGCTCAGGGAGGCGCTGGACTCACTAGGGGAGATAGTGGGCAAGGTCAGCACGGAGGAGATACTGGACCGCATATTCTCCGAATTTTGTATCGGCAAGTAATTAATAAATAGCAGACGATCTTCGTCTACAAGTAAACTTTCGCTTAACTAAGGAAAACTACTAATAGAAAGACATTCTAATAAAAGCGTACTTAAGGGGTAAAAACAACGACTACACCTAAGAAAGTGCCCGTGGCACTCTCCGTCAGGCATGCGAACTACCCTTTATATTTATTAAGAGAAGCTCCGTATCAAGATCTTTATTAATTGAAATCCTTTGCCGCAGTTTGATCATACCGGATCGTTATTTATTTGAACAAAGGAGTCCGGCACTTTTATCACAATCGCCATGGGGGCGAATAACTCGCTCGCAAGCTATACTTATGCTATGCTATAAATCACATCCATTAACACGCGATCATACACTATACGGGGAGGGCACCGGGACTCTATATGGACTCAATGAACGCCATACTGAGCGAGTTCGTGAAGGAGCAGAAGATCGCCTATTTCTCAATGGAGATCGGCGTGATGAACGAGGCAAAGACCTATTCAGGCGGCCTCGGGGTCCTCGCGGGCGACACCATCCGGAGTGCGGCTGACCTGAAGCTGCCCATGGTCGCTGTAACGCTCATTACCAAGAAGGGCTACTTCACCCAGGAACTTGAGGACGACGGCACCCAGGTGGAAAAACCAGCGGAATGGGAGCCTTCGGATTATATGACCCTGATGCCGGCCAGGACGCACGTCAACCTGGACGGGCGCGATGTGGCTGTGCAGGCCTGGCTCTACATCCAGGAGAGCCTCACCGGCGGGCGGGTCCCCATGGTCTTCCTGGATACGGACGTTGAGGGCAACGAGCCGGAAGACAGGGAGATAACCTTCAGGCTCTACGGAGGGGACGACCGCTACCGCCTGAAGCAGGAGGCGGTGCTTGGCATAGGCGGCGTGAGGATGCTCAGGGAGCTTGGGTTCGAGGTAAAGAAATACCACATGAACGAGGGCCACGCCAGCCTGCTCACCATCGAGCTGCTGAGGGAATACAAGCGTGACATAGAGGAGGTCTGGGACGAAGACCTCGTGTGGGACGTGGAGAGGATAAAGAACATCTGCGTGTTCACCACCCACACTCCCGTTGCCGCGGGCCACGACAAGTTCGACTACCGGCTGGTGGACGAGGTGGTGGGAGAGCTGCTGCCCCCTCACATCCTCCGCAAGCTGGCGGGCGAGGACAACCTCAACATGACGCTGCTGGGCCTGAACCTGAGCGAGTGGGTAAACGGCGTTGCAAAGAAGCACATGGAGGTCTCTCAGAGCATGTTCCCCGGATACGAGATCTCAGCCATCACAAACGGCGTGCACTCCTACACCTGGACGTGCAAGAGCATGAAGCGGCTCTTTGACAAATACCTGCCCGGCTGGGCCAACGAGCCGGAGCTGTTCGTGCGCATAGGGCGCATCCCTGACGCGGAGCTCTGGGAGGCCCACATGGAGGCAAAGCGCAAGCTCATCGACCTCGTGAACGAGCGCACCGGCGTGGGCATGGACTACGACACGCTGACCTTCGGCTTTGCAAGGCGCGCAACCGCTTACAAGAGAGCCCCCCTGCTCTTCTACGACGCGGAGCGGCTTATGGAAGTCACCGGCGGGAAGCTCCAGGTCATCTATGCGGGCAAGGCCCATCCCAGGGATATCCCCGGCAAGGAGAACATCAGGCTCATCTTCCGGCGCATGAGGGAGCTTGAGAACCGGATGAAGATCGTGTACCTGCCGGGCTATGACATGAAGCTCGCCCTGGACCTCGTATCGGGCGTGGACGTGTGGCTCAACACCCCGCAGCGGCCCCACGAGGCCTCCGGCACCAGCGGGATGAAGTCCGCGCACAACGGCGTGGTCAACTTCAGCGTGCTCGACGGGTGGTGGATAGAGGGCCACATCGAGGGCTATACGGGCTGGTCCATCGGGAGCGCGCCCACCGAGGTCTCCCTGGATGAGAACGCGGACGAGCAGGACGCAAAGGACCTCTACAATAAGCTTGAGGAACAGATCATCCCCACATATTACGACAACCGCCACATATGGACCCGCATGATGCAGAACGCCATCGGCAAGAACGCCTATTACTTTAATACCCACCGGATGATGCGCCGCTACGTAACAGAGGCATATATCAGGTAACCCGGAGTCCACTGGCCCCGCATACAGGTAACAGCTCATGGCAGAGACAATCAGATGCCCCCGATGCAGACACGAACAGCCCCAAGGCCCCACCTGCGTCTCCTGCGGCCTGGACTTTCAAAAGTACAGAGAGCATAGGAGGAAAAAGCAGGAGGGCCAGACCGGCCAGACCGGGCGCAACGTGCGCTGTCCGTACTGCAAGACCGAGCAGCCACTGAGGGCGCTGTGCATGAAATGCGGGCTGGACTTCAAGGCATACTCCCGGTACATAAAGCGCAAGAAGGCAGGGGAGGACGTGGCCCCACCCATGCCCCCGGCGCGACCTCCGGCCCCGGGAGAGGCTGCAGCGGCTCCCGCGACCCCTGGAGCGCTGGACCCGGCCAGGCCCATGGAGCTTGAGGAGCTTTTTAAACGCACCTGGGAGATATTCAAGGAACGCTGGCTTACGCTAGTAACGCTGAATATCCTGTACATAGTCGTGGTCGTGCTTTCTATTATCCCGATGGCCTTTATCTTTTCCTTTATTTCAGAGGAACCCGACCCCTTGACCCTTGGAGCACTCATAAGCGCAATGGTGCTTCTGGCGCTGGTGGTGGCCTTTGCCGCCATGGGGACCCTCTTTGCCGCGGCCGCTGACAAGGGCCTGTCAATTGGAGGGGCCATAAGGACGGGCATCTCGAAAGCGCCCGCCTTCATCTGGATAATGTTCCTGCAGAGCCTCATCGTCATGGGCGGGCTCATGTTCTTTATTGTCCCGGGCTTTATCTTCATGGTCTGGTTCGCCTTTGCCCCCTTCATCATGTTCACCGAGGACGTGCGGGGAATGCCTGCACTGTTAAAGAGCAGGGAATACGTCTGCGGCCATGGCTGGGACGTGTTCTTCAAGCTCGTTGTCATAATGGTGCTGTACATGGTGGTGGGCTCGGTGCCCATCATAGGCCCTCTGGTCGGTGTTCCATTCATGCTTCTCTTTATAGTGATGATGTACAGGGACCACGTGCGCATAAAGGGAACGGAGACGCCATACCCCGCCGACACGTGGAGCAGGTTCAAGTGGCCGCTTGCGGGCCTTGCCGGAAGCGCACTGCCAGTGGTGGTGATCGCGGCACTGCTTGTCCCCTTCATCGGCGCGCTCAAGGACATGGAGACCGGGCAGCAGGCCGACATGTTCTCCTCCATCACAAGCCCCGAAGGCACAACAGAGCTTTCCACCGGAAAGGACGCATACGCCCCGGGCGAGCCCGTCACGGTCAACTATCACGGCATGCCAGGAAACGAGCAGGACTGGGTCACGGTGGCAGGCGCACTGGCGAGCGAGGATTCCTATGGCGAGTACTTCTACACCGGGGGGGTCACAGAGGGCACGATGCAGTTCAGGGGGCTTGAGCCGGGCCAGTACGAGGTGCGAGCATTCCACGACTGGCCAAACGGAGGATATGAGATCAGGGCCCGCTACCACTTCATCGTGGAGGCTGCTGCTCATGGCGCACCCCGCCTCATGCTTGAGCAGGAGGACTTCGCCCCTGGCGACAATATATCCGTCGGCTTCAGCGTCCCCTCCGGGTTCCCGGCCTACGGGTGGGCTGGCATAGTCTCCTCCGCCCTGCCCCATGGAGACGAGTCCCTCAACCGCGACAACACCACCGTGTTCAAGCTCCTTGGCGGTCGCACAAGCGGTAAGATCGGATTCGTGGCCCCTGTGGAGCCCGGCTCCTACGACGTGCGCCTCCATGACATGGAGGGAGGCAGCGAGGTCTTCCACATAAGCTTCTCCGTAACCGACGACGCATCTCCAAGGACGGTGCGCGTAAGGGCGGACTCTGACGAGCCCATGCAGGTCATGGTCCAGATACAAGTACTGAACTACGAGGCGCTTGTCCTGCTCAACGACTCCACGCTCTACTCCGTCCCGGGCCAGCCAGAGATGGACTACAACCACACAGCGCCCGCCACCCTGCCCGCCAGCCTGATCGCCGGAAGGAACGTGTTCAGGGTCAGGTACAGGGCCCTGCCCGAGGCACCTCAGAGCGCCATCAGGATAAAGGTATATACCCGGCTGCCAGGCGGAGGAGAGAGGGTGCTTGCCAGGTGGAGCGTGTTCTCCCCCTCCGGCACAAGGGACTTCACCATCGAGGTGGAGGGCGCGGGCATCAGGGCCTAACCTGCCAGCTTGCCTTAGCTCCCTGATATGTATGAGAATATAGGCACAAGATCTCAAACGGGGAGGAACCGCGAGATGCCTGAGATGCCTGAGATTATGATACCCTTCGAGGATGTCTCCTACGTCCTGCTGGACCTGGACGGCACCCTCCTGGACAAGCACTTCGACGACACCTTCTGGCTGGAGTTCGTGCCTGGCCGCTATGCAGAGGCCAAGGGCATGAGCGTGGAGCAGGCAAGGGAGCATCTCTTCACCACCTACCGCAGCCATGAGGGAACGCTGAAGTGGACGGACCTGGACTTCTGGAGCCAGGAGATGGAGATGGACATCCCGGCTATGAAGCACGAGCTCAGGCACCTCATCAGCCCCCTGCCCCACGCAGAGGAGTTCCTGTCCCGCATGAGAGCCGAGGGCAGGGAGGTACACCTCCTCACCAACGCGCACCACAAATCCGTGAGCCTCAAGTTCCAGCGCACCGGCATCGGGCATCACTTCACCTCCGTGCTCACCTCCAACGAGCTCGGCTCTCCTAAAGAGGACATGGAGTACTGGCACACCGCGGCAAAGCTCGCGGGCTTCGACCCCGCACGCAGTCTCTTCATAGACGACACCGTAGAGGTGCTCAGAGCTGCGCGGGACTTCGGCGTGCGCTTCGTGGTGCATAAGGCCCGCTCCAGCAGCGCAAAGGCCCCCGAGAACTCCGAAGAGTTCCCCTCCATAACAGACTTCAATGACCTCTTCGCCCCGGCATGAGACCTCCCATCTCGGCCATCCAGGCCATGAGAAAAAGAGCGGAAGATGCCCATAGAGATTGAGCGCGTGGACTTCCTCGTCATCGGCGGCGGCGTGGCCGGCCTCAGGGCCGCCATCGAGCTTGCCCCCCATGGCGATGTGCTCGTGGCCACCAAGGACGTCCCCACCGAGAGCACCACCAGGCACGCACAGGGCGGCATAGCCGTGGCCCTCTCGGACGAGGACGAGGTGGGCATCCACTACGAGGACACCATCAAGGCGGGCGCGGGCCTCTCGGACGAGGCGGCGGTGCGGGTGCTCGTGGAAGAAGGCCCCGAGCGCATACAAGAGCTTATAGACTGGGGCGCTGAGTTCGACCGCGATGGCGCGGACGCGTCCAAGCTCTCCTTCACCCTGGAGGCCGCGCACTCCAGAAAGCGCGTGCTCCACGCCCATGGCGACTCCACCGGGCGCGAACTGGTGCGCGTACTGCTGAAAAAGGTACAGGGCCTGCCCTCGGTGCGCAGGTATCCAAGCGCGGTGGTGGTGGACCTCATCATGCACGAGGGCCGGTGCGTGGGGGCCTACGTGATCCAGCACGGAGTCCTCCGCGCGGTACTGGCCTCTGCCACCGTGCTTGCCACAGGCGGGGCGGGCCAGGTCTACGCGGTGACCACGAACCCCATCGGGGCCACCGCGGATGGCATAGCCGTGGCCGCGCGCGCGGGCGCCGTCACCCACCACATGGAGTTCGTACAGTTCCACCCCACGAGCCTCCAGCACCCCTGGGCCCCTCACTTCCTTCTCAGCGAGGCCATGCGCGGAGAGGGCGCACTCCTCATCAACGTCTGCGGCGAGCGCTTCATGGAGCGATACCACCCAAAGGGCGAGCTCGCCCCCCGTGATATCGTCTCCCGCGCAATATCCGCCGAACTCCACAGGACCGAGGCGCAGCACGTGTTCCTCGACCTCACGCACATGGACCCTGCCTTCGTACAGAAACGCTTCCCGAACATATACAGCACCTGCCTCGGCTTCGACTTCGACATCTCCCGCGAGCCCGTGCCCGTAAGCCCTGCCATGCACTACATCATGGGCGGGGTGCGCACGGACAAGGACGGGGCCACCAACCTGGATGGACTCCTGGCTGCCGGAGAGTGCACCAACACCGGCATCCACGGGGCCAACCGGCTGGCAAGCAACTCCCTGCTTGAGGGGCTCGTATACGGAGCGCGCGCAGGCGCCACGGCCGCCGGGCAGGCAATGCATTCGGGGCTCAATAAGGTAGAGCCCCTCGCCCCGGTGCGCACCATCCCGGCCCATGACGAGATCAGGGGCGCGCTCAGGCGTCTCATGTGGGAGCGGGTGGGGATCATCAGGTGCGAAAAATCCCTCACCGAGGCCAGAGAGGAGCTCTCTCGGTGGGAGTTCATCCTTGAGGCCCACTACCAGACGCGCAGGGAGCTTGAGCTCAAGAACATGATCCAGGTGGGGATTCTCATCACCGATGCCGCCCTGGCCCGACGCGAGTCCGTGGGCGCTCACTTCCGGACTGATTCCGAAGCTTGAAATAGCTGCGTCTCCATCCCTCCTGTTCTTCTCTTTGTTTTTATGCTGTTCATTCTCCGGGCCGATTTTCTTCGCAACTGTTCGAATTTGCGCCGAAAATCGCCCCTTCCAAGTGTTCATTTTGTTCATTCCTGAATTTATGTTGAGAGGGGGTTGGGAAGGGGGCAAAAGCTGTATGTAGCTGATTAACTTCAGTTAATCACCTCCAAAAACCACTAAAGCCGCCCCCCTTGATACGGAGGAACGGCTTCTCCAGTAAGTATATAGAAGCCTTAATTGCCTTGTCAAATATACTTTAGTTAGTCAAAGGGAGATGACTTTTGACTTCACCTATATGATTGCAGTTGCTTGATTTGTTAAGGGGCTTGACAAGGAAGGGGAAATGGGTTATCCTTTCTTAAGTAGTCAGGATAACAAAGGATAGTTTCTTTAGCTCCCATGCTTAAGAAAGCTTATGCCTGATAGCTTTCTTAAGCATCACTCTAAGGAAAGTATAAATCTTTAACATTTTTATAAGGATATGTCCCCATGTTTTCTACTAGATCAGATAGGGCAGGTCAGATCATAACGCAAATGAGCGGACCGGATGGTTACCAATCATTTGTTCCCAAACCTCTGCCGCCTGAACCGCCTATGGATTATGACGATGAGATTAAAATACTGAGCGAAAAGGCTAACAGGGCATTGGGGCGGCTTGACAGCATTACCTCCATATTACCGAATCCCAAGATGTTCATGTATATATACGTAAGAAAAGAAGCGGTCCTAAGTTCTCAAATTGAAGGCACACAGGCCTCAATGACAGATCTTCTGGAATTTGAAGCTGGACTTGAAAAGAAAAGTACACCTGATGACACATATGAGGTTTCAAATTATACGAAAGCGATATACCACGGATTGGACCGCCTCGAAACCCTGCCTCTCAGTTCAAGGCTGCTTAAGGAGATACACGCCATTTTGCTGAAAGATACAAGAGGCGGGCACAAGAATCCTGGTGAATACAGGAGAAGCCAAAACTGGATTGGAGGGACCAAGCCCTCGGATGCCAACTTTGTTCCCCCTCCCCCTCATGAAGTGGAACGTTGCATGGGGGCGTTGGAACGATTTATACAAGAGGACAATGGCACCCCTCCGCTAATGAAGGCAGGACTAGCACATGCGCAGTTTGAGACAATCCATCCGTTCCTGGACGGTAATGGGCGAATAGGAAGGCTTCTTATAACGTTTATGCTTTGTCACGATAGAGTAATTGAAACGCCACTCCTGTATTTAAGTCTTTTCTTTATGAAAAACAGAAGTGAATATTACGAACGATTGAATGCTGTAAGAAGAGATGGAGACTGGGAAAACTGGATGAAGTTTTTCCTGACAGGGGTCTTTGAGGTCTCAATGGAAGCTGTAGAAAAAGCCAAAAAAATAATGAACCTGCTCGAAGAGGACCGGGCTAAGATCACCGCATTGAAAAAAGCTGCAGCTTCTGCGCTGAAGCTGCATGAACAGCTTGTATGGAGTCCAGTAATAACTGTCCCGAAACTTACTGACAAGATGAATGTGTCTCAGCCTACTGCGCGTAGCGCAGTTCTTAATCTGGTAAAACTCGGCATTCTCACAGAAGTGGGGGGAAGAAAAAGAGATAAGGAATACATATATATGAAGTACCTGGAATTGATACTTTGATAGCTGAAATAGATGGGGACAAATATTTGGCTTGTAACCTTATGAAAAACATAAGATTCTCCCTCTAAGAAAAGGTCGGAGCGTCCTTTCGCGCAGAGTCGAGCTTGCGAGAGTCGATCCGACTCGATCCGACCCGTTTTTTACTAACCAGAGTTCATATATTTCTCAATAATTATTTTCATTCGAATATAATATCTCCATGGATGCTTTTGAGTCATTAATGGCAACTCTTCTTGAACGCGAAGGTTACTGGGTTCGTAATAGCTATAAGGTAGCGTTGACCAAAGGAGAGAAAGCCGCAATTAAACGCCCGTCTGCGCCAAGGTGGGAGCTTGATCTGGTTGCCTATAATGCAAAGGAAAATATAATACTTGCTGTTGAGTGCAAGTCATACTTCGATTCACCCGGCATGAACATGAAGCACTTTGGGAAAGAAAAAACTGTATTCACAAATCGCATGAAATTATTTAACAGCAAGACACTGAAAAGGATCGTTCTGACTAGGATGAAAAAGCAGATGGTAAAAGAGGAACTGTGTAATGAATCTTCCGAAGTTCAACTATGCCTGGCAACTGGCAAGATGTCATCTGACAGTGAACGTGAAAAAGTAAATGCTTTGTTTAATAAAAGAGGATGGAAGCTCTATGATGATGTATGGATAGCGGATAAGGTTAAGGGGTTTGCGTCACTTGGTTACGAGAATGATGTGGCGGCTGTAGTGGCAAAGATAATTCTAAGGAATAAAGGTTAGAAATATAGTGCATGTCCTCATATTTCTAACTTAATTTTATTTAAATTGCTAATCTACAACTTAGTAATATTGAACTCTATTAGGTCTTCATGAAATAATTCATAATAAAGTACTCGATCAT
>DAOWET010000002.1 GCA_030638335.1 Nitrospirota bacterium | reverse complement strand
TTACGCCCCGCGCGGACAGAAGCCCAATGTCCTCGGGGTCAAGCCAGACGCAATGCGCCGCGATAATGTCGTCACCCAGAAACCCTATTGAGTCCAGGTGTTTCACAGGAGACTTGCCATAGCGGCTTTTTATCTCCCCCACCTCCCATTGGGTCTCGGCCAGATGTATGGTGATCGGCATGCCGCGTTTTCTTGCAAGAAGCGCGCTTTTTTTCAGTGTTTCAGGAGAGCATGTATATATTGAGTGCGCGCCAATGGCCGGGCGGACCATATCATCGTCCTTAAAGCGCTCGTAGAGCTGTTCAGCATTCCTCAGGCAGTCGTCAGGACCTTTTGTGGTCTTTGTGGGCAGGTCTATTATGCCTGCGCAAAGCAGGGCGCGCATACCGAACTCGTTTGCAACCTCTCCTGCCACTTCGTCAAAGAAATACATGTCAGAGAAGGCCACAGTGCCTGAAAGGAGCATCTCAAGACAGGCTATCCGCACACCGTCGCGAACGAACTCCTCGTCCAGCCACCTGTTCTCAGCAGGCCATATGTTCTCCTCAAGCCACGCCTTAAGAGGTTTGTCGTCAGCAATGCCGCGCAAAAGCGTCATGGCTGCGTGGGTGTGTGTGTTCACAAGCCCGGGGATAAGGGCCTTGCCCTTGCCGCCGTAAGTGTTCGGGGCTTTGAAGGATGAGAGTATCTCGCTTTGCGGGCCCACGCCCACTATGACGCTGTCCCTGACCGCCACCGCCCCGTCCGCTATAACGCCAGGGGACCAGTCCCCAGGGGACCCGTCCCCAGAAGATTCGGCCCCAAGGGGTCCGTCCATGGTGACAACATGGTCGGCGGTTATGATCACATCAACTTCTTCCCTTGAAGGCATCAGCCCCCCAGTGTCTTTAGAACGTCAGCCGGAGCTACCTTTATCACATCCTTGCTTGCGCGGTCCTTTATCTCAACAACACCCTCCTTGAGCCCGCGCCCGCCAATGACAATGTGTTTGGGCACGCCCAAAAGGTCGGCGTCCTTGAACTTGACCCCGGCCCTCAGGTCACGGTCGTCAAGGAGGACGTCCATGCCCGCGTCCTTAAGCTCCTTATAAAGCTGTTCGGCAACCTTGGCCGTTTCTTCATCAGAAATATTCAGCGGTATTATCTGCACGTCAAAAGGAGAGAGGGCGGCAGGCCAGATTATCCCGTCCTTGTCATGGCCCTGCTCCACAGCCGCAGCCATGATACGGGCAGGCCCGATACCATAGCTCCCCATTATGATCGGTTTTTCCAGACCTTCCTCGTCAAGGAATACCGCCTTCAGCGCTTCGGAATACCTGGTGCCGAGCTTGAAGATGTTTCCTATCTCGATGCATTTCTCAGTACGCAGAGGCGCGCCGCAGGCAGAACATGCGTCCCCGTCGCGTGCCTCGTGCAGGTCGTGCCACTTGGGAGTAAAGTGCTCGCCCGGCACGATGCCCTTCATGTGATAGTGCTTCTTGTTGGCTCCGCTTATATACGCGCCCTCCTTGAGACTTTCATCGGCAACGGTCATTATCTCATGACCCACAGGGCCTATGAATCCCGCTTCCACACCAAGGTGGTCCTTTATCTCGTCCTTGTTCGCGTGGCGGAAGGCGCCCACCGCTCTTTGGAGCTTAAGCTCATGGAGCTCCTGGTCGCCTCGCACAAGGGCCAGCACGGGGCCATGCTCCTCGGTAATGACAAGCAGGCTCTTCATGAACCCCGAGGGGTCAATGCCCAGAAAGCCGGAGACCTCCTGCAAGGTGCGTTTCTCAGGTGTATGCACTTCTTCATAAGGCGATTCAAGACACTTTGCAGCAGGCGGCACGCTCCGGGCAAGCTCCACATTGGCCATGTAGCCGCATCCCTCGCATATGGCAACAGTGTCCTCTCCCGCAGGGCTTGGGGCCATGTATTCGTGGGCCATGGCCCCTCCCATCATGCCAGGGTCTGATTCCACCATATAGAATTTGAGACCGGCTCTGGAGTAGATCTTGTTGTACGCCTTTATGTGGAGGTCATAGTTCTTCTGAAGCCCCTCGGTGTCCATGTCAAAGCTGTATGAGTCCTTCATGATGAACTCGCGTGTACGGAGAATCCCGCTTTTGGGCCTGGCCTCGTCTCTGAGTTTGGTCTGGATCTGATACCACACTTGGGGAAGGTCGCGGTAGGAGCGAATCTCAAGGGCCGCAAGCCATGTCATTATCTCCTCATGGGTCATGCCCAGGCACATGTCCCTGTCGCTCCTGTCCTTGAGACGGAACATTTCGGGACCTATCTCATCCCACCTGCCTGTTGTCTGCCATACATCGGCCGGTTGGAGCACAGGCATGGAGACCTCCTGGGCCCCTATGGCGTCCATCTCCTCCTTCATTATCCTGTTGATCTTCTCCAGGACCCTCCAACCAAGGGGCAGGTATATGTAAAGGCCTGCCGCAAGCTGGCGCACGTACCCTGCCCTCATCAGGAGCTTGTGGCTTATGGCCTCGCTATCAGCGGGGTCGTCACGCAGGGTTGGCACAAAAAGGCTTGTATAACGCATATATTATCCTCCATCGGGCGATCCAATATTCCTGATAGAATAGACGTTTACCCCATTTATTTCAAGGACTCCCGTACTTGCGGGCCGCCAATGGCAATATATTCCTCCCCTGTGGTCTTGTCAGTGAAAGTTCGTGTATAATACAAGAATCGATTTGCTGATTTGCAGGCAATCTTAAATATTGGACATGTAAGGAGGTAGCAATGTCTGACTCCATAGTGACTTCAACAACAGCAAGCTGGGACAAAGACGTCATTGATCACGAGGGTCTGGTCCTTGTGGATTTCTGGGCAGTATGGTGCGGCCCATGCAAGATGATCGCCCCGACCATCGAGGAACTCTCAAAGGAATACGGAGAGAAACTCAAGGTCGTAAAGCTCAACACCGACGAGAACCCCGACATTGCCAGCAAGTACAAGATCATGGGTATCCCCACCCTCATCTTCTTCAAAAACGGCGAGAAGGTGGACCAGATGGTGGGCGCGGTGCCCAAACCACAGATCAAGTCAAAGATAGATTCCTTCCTGGCCTAATAAGGAACAATCAATATGAGACTGCTGACACTCACGGCGCTTCTGCTGCTATGCGCTCTTGCGCTCTTTGCTTGCGATAAGCCGGAGCAGGCCATAAAAATGGAAATGGGCGACTTCACCCTCCATGACATAGCCGGAGTCGAGGTGAGCCTCAAGAGCTTCAGGGGCAAGGTTGTCCTGCTTGAGTTCTGGGCCACCTGGTGCCCGCCCTGCAGGCAGGCAGTACCCGAACTCAAGCAACTTCACGAGAACATGAAAGATGAGGAATTTGTCCTCCTTGCCATCGCTGTTAAGGACAGACTTTCCAAGATCAGACGATTTGTCGAGGAACACGGGATAGAATATACTGTTTTGCTTGATAACAAAGGCGTGGACGACATCTACAAGGCATACACCATACCGACCTCAATTCTCCTTGACAAGGAGGGCAATGTCGCCCTCACCCACCGGGGGTTTGCCCCTGGGATGTTCAAGGACATGGAAAAAGACATAAGGGAGCTATTGTAGGACAATGTTTAGTTCTCTAAGCGACAGGCTCGAATCCATTTTAAAAAAGCTCAAGGGCCGGGGGTTCCTCAAGGAAGAGGATATCGACGCAGCCATGAAGGAGGTGCGCATCGCGCTTCTGGAGGCTGATGTCAACTTCAAGGTCGTAAAGGGTTTTATATCCGGCATAAAGGAAAGAGCCATCGACTCGGAAGTTCTTGAGAGCCTGACGCCCGGGCAGCAGGTGGTGAAGATAGTCCTGTCTGAACTTACGAAACTCCTTGGCGGCGAATCCGGCAAGATAAAACTCGCGGCAAACCCCCCCACGATAATCATGCTTACCGGGCTACAGGGCTCTGGCAAGACCACCACCGCGGCAAAGATCGCCGCAGCATTCAAGAAGGACGGTCGCAGGCCCATGATGGTGGCCGCGGACCTCCAGCGCCCCGCCGCCATACAGCAGCTCATCACCCTTGGGGAGCAGACCGGCATCCCCGTGCACTACTCCATGGACTCAAAAGACCCTGTTGCGGTGTGTTCGGAGGCCGTTAGCATCTCCAAAAAAGACGGCAGAGACATCCTGATACTCGATACAGCCGGAAGGCTCCATGTTGACGAAGAGCTCATGGGCCAGCTCAGAAGCGTAAAAGACGCGGTATCCCCACATGAGGTGCTTTTCGTGGCTGACGCCATGACCGGACAGGACGCGGTAAACAGCGCCACGGCCTTTAACGAACAGATCGGGATAGACGGCGTTGTCCTTACCAAGATGGACGGTGATGCCAGGGGCGGCGCGGCTCTCTCCATTCGATCGGTCACTGGCAAGCCCATAAAGTACATGGGTACTGGCGAGAAGATCGAGATGCTGGAGCAGTTCCATCCGGACCGCGTGGCAAACCGCATCCTTGGCATGGGCGATGTGATGAGCCTTATAGAAAAGGCCGAGGAAAGCTTTGATGCCGAGGAGGCACTCAGTCTCCAGGACAAGATGACCGGGGGCGGGTTCACCTTTGAGGACCTTCGCGACCAGCTGAAGAAGATCCGGAGCATGGGCTCGCTTGAGAGCCTTCTTGGCATGATACCCGGCATGAGCAAGCAGCTCAAGGGCGCGCAGGTGGACGACCGTGAGCTTATCAAGGTAGAGGCCATCATAAACTCCATGACGCCCAGGGAGCGGGCAAGCGCGAAGCTCCTAAATGGAAGCCGCAAGCGAAGGATCGCCCTTGGAAGCGGCACCACCCCGGCGGACGTAAACCGCCTCATCAAGCAGCACAAGCAGATGAAAAAGATGATGAAGACATTTCAGAAAAAGGGCAAGATGCCCCAGATGCCCTTCCCCGGAATGTAACCCCGGCCTTCCCCGACATGTAAACATAAAAAAATCCCCGCACATAACTTGCGCGGGAAACGATCGTTTCCCTGTATCAAAGGAACATCATCTTTAAAACAATAAGAGGTCTAACCCTTGATGAGGTCCGGGTTCAACGCCTCCCTGAGGGCCTTGCCTGCCTTGAAGCGGACAGCCATCTTACTGGGGACCTCAACCTTCTCACCGGTCTTGGGGTTCCTGGCGTTTCTTGGCTGACGCTCCTTCAGCCTGAAGTTGCCAAACCCCCTGATCTCGATCTTCTCGTTGTGAGCCAGAGCTTCCTTTATGCTTTCGAAGACTGTCTCGACAACGATCTCGGTCTGCTTCAGCGTCAGGTCCTTTACCTTCTCCGATACCTTCTCGATCAACGTAGATCTCGTCATGTCTCTATAACCCCCTTAAGGACTTATCATGTATTTTATCGTAATATGAGGAAAAATGGTAGATAAATTTCCAGCTATCTCACCTTTGAGCAGTTCCAGCAGTCCTCTTTTGTCTTCCCGCGTGACAACATCAGGCTCTCCTTCGATGCCGGCAAGCTCTGCCGCAAGGTCTATGGCATCGTCAAGGCCGCCCAACTCGTCCACAAGACCCTTCCTGTGCGCCTGGCTTCCGGTCATGATGCGGCCATCGGCAAGTTCCCGCACCACCTCCAGCGGCATGCCGCGGCTCTCGGCCACGTCTATAATAAACTGTTCGTATACCTCGTTTATTATCCCCTGGAGCACCTTCCTGTCCTTCTCGCTCATCTTTCGAAAGGCAGAACCCATGTCCTTGAGCTCCCCGCTCTTTATGACCTCGGTGCTGATGCCAACCTTGTCCATAAGGGTCTCAACGTTGGGTATCTCCATAATAACGCCTATGGATCCGGTGAGGGTTCCGGGGTTCGCGACTATCAGCGTGCTGGGAGCGGCTATGTAGTATCCGCCAGAAGCCGCAAGCGTGCCCATTGATGTCACAACGTGCTTATCCTGTGCTATCCTCCGGACAATGCTGAATATCTCCTGCGAGGGAGCCACCGCTCCTCCGGGGCTGTTTATCCTGAGCACAAGGGCCTTTATGGAAGGGTCATCCTCGTACTCCTTGAGCTCATCGATAATGTCCTCTGAGCCTATGATCGGGCCTTCAATGTATACAACAGCCACCTTCTGCCCAAGGGATATGCCGTTGTCCCACAGCAATGCCACCGCCGCGCTCACCAGCACGATGATCACGAACAGTATGCAAAAGCCTATGAGAAGCTTTTTCATTCTTCGCTCTCAGCCTCTGCTTCGGTGGATTCAGCTTCCTCTGCCGGCTCTGAAACCTCTTCCTCGGTAGCTTCAAGCTCCTCCGTCGGCTCTGAAACCTCTTCATCGGTAGATTCAAGCTCCTCTACCGGCTCTGAAACCTCTTCCTCGGTAGCTTCAAGCTCCTCTGCCGGCTCTGGAGCCACATCATCCGGCACATCGCTTTCAACCATAATGTTCGAGACGTCCTTCAGGCTCAGGCCGATCTTTTTGTTGGCAAGATCTACTTTAATAATACGAGCATTGATCCTGCGGCCCTCGTTCAGATCGTCTTCAAGCTCCTCAGGCACCTCTGAGGCATACACAAGTCCTTCCACTTCGCCCTCAAGCTCCACGAACACCCCAAACTCCGTGGTACGGAGCACTTCGCACTCGAACTCGTCACCAAGGGTGTAGCGCTGGGGTATGTCGTTCTTCCAGGGGTCCTCGGCCATCTGCTTGATGCCAAGCGCAATGCGTTCCTTCTGAGGCTCGACGCTCAATATGACCGCTTTCACATCGTCGCCCTTCTTGTAGACGTCGGAGGGGTGTTTGATGTGCTTGGTCCAGGAGATGTCAGAGATATGCACAAGCCCGTCAACACCCTCTGGAAGGCCAACGAACACTCCGAAATCCGTTATGCCCCTGACCTTGCCCTCGATCACTTCTCCCTCCCTGTAACGTTCGGAGACAAGTTCCCATGGGCTTGGCTTGAGCTGCTTCAGGCTCAGAGAAAGCCGCCTCTCGTTCTTGTCAGCCTTGAGGACCACGGCCTCTACCTCGTCACCCACGTTCAGGTACTTTGAAGGGTGCTTGGGACGGGGGGCCCATTCGATCTCGGATGCATGCACAAGCCCCTCAAGCGCTTCCTCCACCTCGACAAAGGCGCCGTACTCGGTCAGGCTCACGACCTTGCCGGACACACGGCTGCCGATGGGATACTTTACGTCCACCTCAGCCCAGGGGTCCGGCATCTTCTGCTTGTACCCAAGCGTCACCTTCTCGCTTTCAGGGTCGAAGTTCAGCACGACGATCTCCACGTCCTGGCCAACCTCAAAATGCTTTGAGGGGTGTGAGATGCGGCCCCAGGAAATATCCGAGATATGGAGAAGGCCGTCTATGCCGCCGAGGTCAATGAACACACCGTAGTCCGTGATGTTCTTGACTATCCCGTTCAAGACAACGCCCTCTTCCAGCTTCTCAAGCGTCTCGGACTTCTTTGATTCGCGCTCCTGTTCAAGCTGGAGCCGGCGGGATACTATTATATTAGACCTGCGGTGGTTGAGCTTGATGATCTTTACCGTGACCTTCTGTCCAATGAGCGAGTCAATGTCCTTTACCGGCCTCAGATCGATATGCGAGCCCGGCAGGAAAGCCTTGATCCCGTTGATGTCAACAAAGGCCCCGCCCTTGGTCTTCTCGCAGATAACACCGTCTATGGGGAGGCTGTCCTTGAATATATCCTCAAGTTTGCCCCAGGACTTTATCTTGACCGCCCGGTCCCTTGAAAGCACGACAAGGCCCTCGGAATCAGCGATAGAGACAACAAATACCTCCAGGAGGTCGCCGGGGTTCAGGTCGTCTATCTCTTCACTTGTGAACTCCTCGGCCCTGATGATGCCTTCCGATTTATATCCAACGTCAACGATAACGCCGTCGTGCTTTGCCGAGATAACCGTGCCCTGGAGGATCGCTCCCACCTCGATCCCCTGGAAGGTCTCGGCATACAACCTTTCCATTTCTTCGTTTCTGTCGTCAGTTTGATCTTCGTTCTGGATTTCCATGAACCCTCTACCCTCCTATATCCTTTATTCTATTTGTCACATCATCTATGATCCAGTCAGGGGTTGAAGCGCCTGCTGTCACCCCGACCGTATTGAAACCATTGAACCACTCGTCCTTGATCTCCGAGGCTGTCTCGATATGATGAGTGGGTACCGACAGGGACCGGCTCAGGTTGGCGATCCTTGTGGTGTTGGCGCTGTTTCTGCCTCCCACCACGAGCATTATGTCCACCTTTGATGCGAGATCCTCGGTCTCCTTGAGCTTCATGTCCGTGGAATTGCATATCGTGTTGAACACACGCAGTTCCTTTGCGCCTTCGATAGCAACGGGAAGGAGCGCCTTGAGGTCGTCCATATGCTTGGTGGTCTGGACGATAATGCCTATGCGCCCGGAGATATTAGGATACTCCGAGGGGTCTTTTACGACAGTGGCGTCCTCGCCCGCGAAGCTCAAAATGCCCTTGACCTCAGGGTGCTCCCTGTCTCCAAGTATTACCACCATGTATCCGTTCTCATTAAGAAGCCTTGCGTAGTCCTGGGCCTTCTTCACGAAGGGGCAGGTAGCGTCTATTATTTCAATACCCCTCTCATTAAGTGTTTCCATGTCTTTTTGGGGTATGCCGTGGGTCCTGATTATCACGGTACTTACACCGTTCAAGTCGTCCAGCCCGGAGATATCCTCGATGTGCGGGATACCTGCGGCCCTCAGTTTCTCTGTCATCTGGGGGTTATGGATTATCGGCCCCAGCGTCACAACGCCATTGCGCCTCTCTGCCGCGATCTCAAAGGCCATGTTTATGGCGCGCTTGACACCAAAGCAGAAGCCGGAGTGTTTGCCCTTGAGCACTTTCACCGTACGGCCTCCTTGTCGCAGGCCTTCTTGACCATTGCTATCACTTCAAGCGCGGACAGGTTGGAGCTGTCGATGTACAGGGCGTCGTCTGCGCGCCTGAGCGGTGCGATGTCTCGTGAGGAATCACGCTCGTCGCGCTCTGTCACGTCCCTGCTGGCGCCTTCCATGTCCGCCTCTATTCCTTTTTCCCTGAGCTGATCAAAACGTCTTTTTGCCCTGGCCTCCACAGAGGCGTCAAGGTATACCTTTATCCAGGCATCCGGGAAGACCACCGTGGTCATGTCGCGGCCCTCCACAACTATGTCATTGTTCTCAGCGGCAAGTTTCTGGACAGGCATGAGGTGCTCTCGCACAGGCCCGCGAGCGGAAAACACACTTGAACAGTGGCCTATCTCAGGGAGCCTTATACTGTCTTCCACGTCAAGGCCATCCAGCGTGACACGCCCGCGGGTGAACTCAACCTTCATATCGTTCAATGCTCTCCTGATGGTCTCGTCTGATGCGTCTTCCCTGATCCCATTATTTACAAGCCCAAGGGCTATGGCCCTGTAAAGCGCGCCTGTGTCCAGATACCTGAAACCGAACTCGGCTGCAAGGCGCTTTGCAACGGTACTTTTGCCAGCGCCCGAAGGGCCGTCTATGGCTATGACCTTTCTCATCCCTCGATCAACCCCTCCAGCACACTGTAGAACCCGGGGAAAGAGACATCTACGACCTGGGAATTCTCGATCCTGGTCTCACCTTCGGCGATCAGGGCGGCAATGGAAAATGCCATGGCGATACGGTGGTCCCCGTGGCTATGGATATCAGCTCCCTTAAGAGGGGAACCCCCCTTTATGCGCATACCGTCCACGAACTCCTCTATCTCAACGCCCATGGCCCTCAGGCCCTTGGCCATGGCCGTGATCCTGTCGGATTCCTTTACCCTCAACTCCCCGGCATCACGTATGACCGTCTCTCCCTCAGCCGCGGCAGCAAGCACGCAGAATACAGGGAACTCATCAATGAAGGACGGGATCATATCGCCGGAGACCTCTATCCCCTTGAGGCCGGAGCTCTTGCAGTGTATGTCACCTACAGGCTCGCCGGACACGGCGTCCTTGCCAACAACCTCGATATCAGCCCCCATCTGTCTGAGCACATCAAGGAGCCCGGTGCGTGTAGGGTTCAGGCATACGGAGCGCACTGTCAGTTCAGAGCCCTCCACAAGCAGGGCGGCTGCGATAAAGAAGGCAGCGGATGAAAAATCACTGGGCACGTCAATATTTAGTGCTGTAAGTTCCGGCCTTCCCTTCACGCTGACCTTGAGCGCTTCGACCTTTACGTCAGCGCCAAAGGCCCTGAGCATGCGCTCGGTGTGGTCACGGGAACGGACGGATTCGATGACCCCGGTCGTGCCTTCGGTAAACAACCCCGCAAGGAGCACCGCGGACTTGGCCTGGGCGCTTGGCACAGGGGTCTTATGGATGATCGGCCGCAGGTCCCCGCCAGAGATGACAATCGGGGGGAACTCTCCATTGTTACGGCCAAGGACGGTCGCTCCCATCTCCCGAAGGGGGTTTACGATACGCAGCATCGGCCTGTTGGAAAGCGAGGCATCACCGGAGAGTATGGACATGAAGGGAAACCCGGCAAGGATACCTGAACTCATGCGCATGGTAGTGCCTGAATTCCCGCAATCAAGTATCCCCTGGGCTTCCTTTAGCGAGTCAAGCCCCTTGCCGTCCACGACAAAGGTGGTCTTGTCCGGCTTTTCCTCAATATCAACACCAAGGGCCCTGAATACATTGACCGTGCACATTGTGTCCTCGGAACGCAGGAAGCCCGTTATCTCGCTTTTTCCTTTTGCAAGGGAAGCAAGCATTATGGACCTGTGTGAAATGGACTTGTCCGAAGGCGGTATCACCTCGCCCTTCAGGCATTTTGCAGGTCCAAGCGAGACATCAGGCATATGCTATCTTCCTCCCTTTATACCGATACGGGCCTTCTGTGCACGCTCAAGCGTGCTCTTGATGGTTTTCCCATCTCCACTTGAAAGGGCGCTCCTCATGCCCTCAAGCCCGCTCACCAGAGTATCTATGCAATCGATGAGATTGGCGCTGTTCATCATGAAGATGTTTTTCCAAAGGGACGGAGAGCTCTTGGCTATCCTTGTGGAATCGTCAAAACCGCCGCCAGTGAACCTTAGCGCCGACTCGTCAATATCGCTTACCGCGTTTACCAGTGAGAACATCACAAGGTGCGGGAAATGGCTGACAAGCGCATAGACCTTATCGTGGTGCATTGGGTGCATCTTCTCAATACGAGCGCCGAGGCCTTCCCATAATCCAGCCACGGACTCAAGGGCGCCGGGGTCTGTATTTTCCGTTGGCGTGAGGATGCAACAGGCCCCTTCAAACAGGTCCGGGCTTGAAGCGTCCGGGCCTGACATTTCGCTTCCGGCTATAGGGTGGCAGGGCACATAATGGACAGAGTCCGGCATCAATGCCTCAAGGTTATACGCAAGCGAGCCCTTGACGCTTCCCGCATCGATCACAAGAGCACCCTTTTTCAACGAACCGGAGATCTCTTTTGCGAGCGAGGCAAATGTCTCCACTGGTGTGGCAAAAAGAACGAGGTCAGCGTCTATACATGCACTTGCAGGGTCTGTTTCATATGAATCAATGTAGCCCTTCCTGGCGGAAGACTTCAGGATTTTTTCATTTCGTGCACATCCGGTAACATGACCTGCAAGGCCCCTGGCCTTCATGGCGCGGGAAAATGACGCACCTATCATGCCTGGCCCAAGGACCGCTATCCTCTCAAATTTCTCGAACTCTCCCTTTTTATTCATAAGGCATAAGGCATATGGCTCTCTATATGGTCCTTCCCACAGCCGCGGCTATTGGTTTGAGTTCCTTCATCATTCGCTTGAAGTCAACGGGCGGCAATGACTGCTCCCCGTCCGAGAACGCCTCCTGAGGATTTGTATGCACTTCCACAAGAAGGCCGTCAGCGCCCGCGGCTACAGCGGCCTTGGCCATGGGTATGACCAGGTGCGCATACCCCACTCCATGGCTTGGGTCTACCATTACAGGCAGGTGTGTCTGGCTCTTCAGCACAGGCACCGCACTCAGGTCGAGGGTGTTTCTGGTTGCGGTCTCAAAGGTGCGTATGCCGCGCTCGCAGAGGATGACCTTCTCGTTGCCGTTGCTCATGATGTACTCGGCGGCCATGAGCCATTCCTTGATAGTGGCGCAAAGCCCGCGCTTGAGAACGACAGGTTTTTTCGAGAGCCCTACTTCCAGAAGGAGTTTGAAATTCTGCATGTTCCTGGCGCCTATCTGGATGATATCAGCATATTTCTGTATGACGTCCATATCGCGCGGATCCATGAGCTCGGTGACCACGGGAAGACCTGTTTTCTCGCGTGCCTCTTTGAGTATCCTGAGCCCCTCCTCGCCCATGCCCTGGAAGGAATATGGCGAGGTGCGCGGCTTGAACGCCCCGCCTCTGATGAAAGACGCGCCGCCCCGTTTTACATGCTTTGCTATATCCAGCACGATCTCCCTGCCCTCTACAGCGCATGGGCCTGCGATCACCTGTATCTTCTTCCCGCCGATCTTGTTGCCTCGAACCGAAAAGGTGGAATTTGCATGCTTGAACTCGCGGCTTGCCAGCTTGAAGGGCTTGAGAATGCGCATTACCTCCTCGACCCCTTCCATGGCGCGGATGGAGTCTTCCTGTTCGGGCAGTACAACGGAGGTGTCTCCCTTAACGCCTATTATCGTGCGCTCCGTGCCCTTGATGACAACGTTCGCGCCGAGGCCGAAGGTCTTGAGCTTTTTCTCTATCTTCCTGATATGGTCTTTTTTTGTTCCAGGCTTTAATACAATGATATCCACTTTTTATCTCACCTCATCCATGGCTTCTTTAAGCGCCTTGATAAACGCCTTGTTCTCTTGTTCAAGGCCGATGGTGACACGCACAGCCTTCTCTCCCATTGGCCGGATTATTACTCCCCTCTTAAGCAGCGCCCCGTTAAGCGCTCCCGCGTCAACGCCGGGGAGCATGAAAATGAAGTTGGCGTGGGTCGGGACATACTTGATGCCCATACCTTCAAGCTTGGCAAGCTCAGCGTAAAGGTATTCCTTGCCAGCCGCATTTACCCTGACGCTGTTTTCTATATGCTCGTCATCTTCCAGGGCCGCAAGGGCAGCGACCTGGGCCGGGGAGCTTGTATTGAAGGGCTCCCTTATCTTGTTCATCTCCGAAGCGATACTGGTCAGTGTTATGCCATAGCCTATCCTCAGCCCCGCAAGCCCATAGGCCTTTGAGAAGGTCCTTAAGATGAGAAGGTTCCTCCCCTGGCGCAGGTGACCCATGCTGTCTGCGTAGCTTTCGTCTGTTGCGTACTCGAAATACGCCTCGTCCACCACCACGATAATGTCTTTGGGCACACGGGACATGAAAGAGTCGAACTCTGCCTTCGTGTTGATCGTGCCAGTGGGATTGTTCGGGTTGGCTATAAAGACCATTCGTGTCTTATCGGTGATAGCGTCAGCCATTGCACCGAGGTCATGCCGGAAGTCCTCCGTAAGGGGGACCTTTATCCCGTTGCATCCAACGGCCTGCACTGCCATTGGGTAGACCACAAAGGAGGGCCATGCCATCACAGCGTCCTCGCCCGGCTCCATGAAGGTCCTGACGGCTATGTCCAGCAGTTCATTGGAACCGTTGCCGAATATCAGCGAGTCCTCACTTACGTCAAGCTTTTTTGCAAGCGCCTGCCTGAGGTAATAGTTGCCTCCGTCGGGGTAACGGTTCAGAGTGCCCAGGGTATTGCCCGAGAGGGCCGCGACGGCCTTTGGCGATGGCCCCAGGGGGTTCTCGTTCGAGGCAAGCTTCACGGAATCCTTGATCCCAAGCTCACGCTCAAGCTCCTCCACCGGCTTGCCCGGCACATAGGGCTGTATCGAGGCAACATAATGCGGGACTCTTATCATCCGATCACTCTCCACATGGGTACGAACCCAGTATTTTCATGAACAAACAGGAGTCCTTGACCTCGTTGATGGCCTTTGAGACATTCTTGTCCTCGAAGTGGCCGGACATGTCCACAAAGAAAATGTACTCCCAGGCCTTGCGCTTTGACGGCCTGGACTCGATCTTCGAGAGGTTAATACCTGCTTTCTTAAATGGCGTGAGGATGTCAAAGAGGGCTCCGGGCTTGTCCTTTACCGAGAACATGATGGAAGTCTTGTCATTGCCGGTTGGTTCCGGCGAGTCCTCGGCTATCACAAGAAAGCGCGTCATGTTGCGCCTGTTGTCCTCGATGTTACGCTCAACAAAATGCAGGTCGTATACCTTGGCGGCAAGCTCGCTGGATATGGCGGCCAACTTCCCGTCATCCGAAGCGAACTCCGCGGCCTTTGCGGTGCTTGCGGCATCGAGCACCGGCACGTTCGGCATATTGGCCTCAAGCCAGCCCCTGCACTGCGCAGCAGCCTGCGGGTGCGAGAATATCTTCTTGATCTTCTTGACGTCACCGCTCTTTGAGAGCAGGTTATGTGAGACCTCCTGTATGACCTCCGCGTTGATCTTGAGGTCATAGTCCATGAAAAGGTCCAGGGTATAGCTCACGATGCCCTCGTTGGAGTTCTCTATGGGCACAATGCCGAACTCCGCCTTTCCGGTGTCCACGACCTCGAACACGCTTCGTATGCTGCTGTGTGGCTTAAAAGCCACGGATGAGCCGAAGTGCCTGAGCGCGGCAAGGTGTGTGAACGTTGCCTCAGGACCGAGGAATGCCACTTTAAGGGGCTCCTCCAGGGCCAGCGAGGCAGACATTATCTCCCTGAACAGAGGTCTCAGTGCGTCGTTAGGGAAAGGGCCCTT
>DAOWET010000055.1 GCA_030638335.1 Nitrospirota bacterium | reverse complement strand
TCTGTTATCCTGTCGCGTTCAGCAAGGCTGAGATGCCTGTATCCTTTTTCCATAACCACCAAGCGTACCAGCCAGGCAGCCACTACGCCAAGTGTTGCACTTCCTTATTGAACTGGGGGCATAAAAATCTGTCGTATGCCAACCCTGCGCAATATGCTCTGTTAGTGTCCCGTCATTCCCCGAACATTTCATGATGAGGGGTGTTCGCTGTCGAACTGTGTCTTCCGTCCTGCATTTAACGGCCATAAGGTGGCTGGATATTGTATATAGGTGTATATGCTATAATAACACTTCCCAATACTGTATATGAGAGCGTAAATGCTTAAAAGATATATAATATCCTTAATTCTGTCTGCTACTTTGCTTGTGGCGTCCGCCCTGCCCTCCCATGCCGAGGTCTATGGCCCAAATGTAAAGACCAGAAACAACACCATCCTTGTGTCCACCGGCATGAACCTTGATGAAAAGAGCATCGAGGAGATCAACAAGGGAGTATCCAAGGACATTGTCTTCTACATAGACCTGTTCCGGCAGTGGAGGGGCTGGCCCGACGAGTTCGTTCTTGGTGTTTCCGTGGCCCAGACACTCCGCTGCGACCCGGTTAAAAAGGAATTCATTGCTGTATCAAAAAGGGGCGGCAACGAGGTCACAAAGCGGTTCGAGACCTGTGACCAGCTCATAAGCTGGACCATGAGCCTGCCTGATGAGAAGATTGCCAATATGGCAGGCCTCGACCCGGAGGCCAGGTACTATGTGGTCACCACTGTGGAGAGCCGGATCAGGCGTATACCGAAATTCATAAAAAGGGTTCTGTTCTTCATTCCTGACACTGAGTTCAGGGTGGAGGCTGAAAGCAAGGTCTTTGTGCTTGGAGAGGTGAAATGACTACCGAGCTGACGCTTGAGCAGCGGCTTATAAGAAGGCGCAAGAGGCGCATAGTCATTATCGCGCTCTCCCTGCTCTATGTGGGCGGCACCACGGCTGCCGGCGCGCTCTTTGCGAGTTTTGAGGAACTGTCATTTGCCTCGAACCTGTTCTTTTTCTTCCTTGTGAACATTAACCTGCTGGCCCTGTTCTGGCTTATCTATTTTGTCGTCAGAAACATTATGCGGCTTGTGATGGAGCGCAGGCGCGGTGTGATCGGCACCAGGTTCAAGGCAAAGGTGGTTGGCATTTTCCTGGTCCTCATCGCCATACCAATAGTCCTGCTCTTTGTTGTGGCAACCCAGCTGGGCTCAAGCTATATTGACAGGTTCTTCTCTCCCGAGTTCAAGGCCCCGATCGAGAAGACCATAAAAATTGCCCAGGCTGTCTACGACAACGAGAGAAACCGCGTGCTTGCGGTGGCGGAGATGGCCCGTGAGGGCAAGGAGCTGCCTCCTGGCTACAGGGCTGAGATATTGAACGAGCTGCCCGATGACGCCTCCTATGCCGTGAGGGCCGCCTTTAAGGGAGAGGACGCGGACGAGGTTATAAGCGATCAGGGAGTGGATACCATACGCGCAGCGCTCCCCCTGATGAGTGAGGGCATCATAAAGGGGATCATCGTAGTTGACACAACGCTCTCCATAGGTGTCACAAGGGACATCGAGCAGATCTCGCAGGCCTATGAGGACTACCTGCACCTTGAGGCATATATAGTGCCGCTTAAGCTTAACTATTTGATGTTATTAGCTTTTTTCACGCTTATTATAGTTTTCTCATCCCTTTGGGTCGCCATACGCATTGCCACATGGATGACCGATCCAGTGAAGAGCCTGGCCCAGGCCACCGAGGAGGTGGCAGCCGGCAACCTTAATGTGGAGGTGCTGGCCAAGAGCCAGGACGAGATCGGGATGCTCATTCGGTCATTCAACAAGATGGTCAAGGAGATCAGGGATGGCAAGGAGTCCCTTGAACACGCGTACTCGAATCTGGACAACATCGTAAAGAATATCCAGAGCGGGGTGGTGTCCCTTGACTCACGCGGGCGCGTGCTTCTGATCAACGACGCGGCTTGTCATATCTTCGGCGTGGAGGCACAGGACATGATCGACATGCCATACAGGAGCATGCTTGATAAGATAAAGAGCGAGGACCTGCACAAGATGCTGCACAGCCTGAACCTCAAGGCGTTCAAAAATATTGAACAGGAGGTCTGGGCCCATGTGGGCAAGCGCATGTTGCACCTCCGTGTATCCATTTCCGCCATCAAGGGCCCAAGGGGCGGGATGCTGGGCTTTCTTGTAGTGGTTGACGACATAACAGAGATCATCAAGGCACAGCGTGCCATCGCATGGCAGGAGGTTGCCCGGCGCATGGCCCACGAGATAAAGAACCCCCTTACCCCCATCCAGCTGAACACCGAGCGCATGCTGCGCAAATGGCACAGGAAGGACGATGACTTTGACAAGGTCTTCGAGCGCTCATCAAACGCGATAATCGAGGAGGTCCAGGGCCTGAAGTCTCTGGTGAACGAGTTCTCTAAACTGGGGCGCATGCCTGAGATAAAGCGCAAGGCCGTAGACCTTGGTGTGATATTCAAGAGCATCAAGAACCTCTACGGCAATTTCCATGGACTTGAGATCCGAGTGGAGATGCCCGAATCAATGCCAGAGGCACACCTTGACTCTGAGCAGATAAAGCGCGTATTCATTAACCTCTTTGACAATGCCCTGGAGGCTATGGATAAAAAGGGAGTGATCACCATAACTGCAAACTCTGACAGGGAAGCGAACATTATAAGCATAGAGGTCGCGGACACCGGGCCGGGGATTGCTGATGCAGACAAGGAGAAGCTCTTTGAGCCGTATTTTTCCTCGAAAAAGGAAGGCTCAGGACTCGGGCTCGCAATAGCCGAACGTATAATAGCTGAGCACGGTGGTTCCATAAGCGTTGGGGACAATACCCCGCAGGGAAGTGTGTTCAATATAAGTCTGCCGTTATTGCCAGCGTAAGGGGAGGAATACTATTATGGCCGAGGAGTTGATTCTGATTGTTGATGACGAGGAAGGAATACGTGAGAGCCTCTCTGGCATCATAACTGACGAGGGCTACCGGGTGGCATCTGTGGAGTCAGGAGAGGAAGCGCTCAAGTACGTTGAGAAGGAGACCCCCGAACTCATCTTCCTTGATGTCTGGCTCCCTGGCATCGACGGACTTGAGACACTTCAGAAGATCAAGGCAAAGATCCCTGATACAGCAGTCGTAATGATCTCCGGCCATGGGACCATTGAGACCGCTGTGAAGGCCACTGCGGCAGGCGCTTATGATTTTATTGAGAAACCACTCTCCCTTGAACGCGTTGTTCTTGCCGCAAGCCGCGCCCTGGAAAAAGGCAGTCTTCTCAGGGAGAACCGGAAGCTCCGCGAGACCCTGCAGCAGAAGTGGAGGCTTGTTGGCGAGAGCCCGAGCATCAATAAGATACGCTCGCAGATCGATATGGTCTCAAAGAGCAACTCACGTGTGCTTATTACCGGAGAGTCAGGCACTGGTAAGGAGATCGTTGCGCACCTGGTTCACGAGCTTAGCGAGCGAGCTGACGGGCCATTTGTAGAGGTCAACTGCGCGGCAATACCACACGATCTTATAGAGAGCGAACTCTTCGGGCATGAGAAGGGATCTTTTACTGGTGCGTTTGAGCAGAAGAGGGGAAAGTTCGAACAGGCTCATAAGGGCACGCTCTTTCTTGACGAGATAGGAGACATGTCTTTCCAGACACAGGCCAAGCTTCTTCGCGTGCTCGAGAGCCAGGAGATCCAGCGCGTTGGCGGGAGTAAGAACATTGCCGTGGATACCAGGGTGATTGCCGCTACGAACCAGGACGTAGAGGAACTTATAAAGGAAGGCAGGTTCAGGAATGACCTTTATTTCCGCCTGAACGTCATACCCGTAGCCCTGTCCCCGCTTCGCGAGCGAAGAGAGGACATCCCGCAGCTTGTCGAGTATTTTCTTGGGCAACTTGCCGCTGAGTACCGTCAGCCGGTAATGCATCTGTCCGCGCCAGCGCTTGAACTCCTTCTCAAGCATAGCTGGCCCGGGAATATCCGCGAGCTCAAGAACATGATCGAGAGGCTCGTGATAATGACCCCTGGCGAGGAGATCGGAACAGAGGGTATTGTCATGCGTGGTGAGAGCGCCAGTGGCGATTACTTCGGGATGAACGGTCTGCGTGAGGCCAGGGAGGCCTTTGAGCGCGAGTTCATCTTTCGAAAGCTTTCCGAGAATGGATGGAATGTATCACGGACAGCGGAGGTGCTTGAGATAGAACGGAGTAACCTGCACCGCAAGATCAAGTCCTTTGGCATTAAGATCCCCTAAAAAACCCCCTGAGGATACCCGGATCCGGATGTTCCACGTGGAACATCCGGGTTATAAAGCACTCAGCCTTCAAGCATCCCCCCCCCGGTAATTTACTCGGATAGAGGTATATATTCATTTATATCGCAATGATCCAATGTTCCACGTGGAACACTTACAGAGACCCACTGGCGTGGGGGCTTACTCGGTCGAGTCGACCCGGTCTCACGGAGACTTCTATTTATTCCTGTGGGCACTACGTTCCAGGGGAGAGATGCTACGTTACTTTTCCTGGAGACGCTGGAAGCTGCGCGCTCCAGTTAATACGAGCCCATGGCTCGCCGGTCACGGACCAGCCACGGGCTGGATTTAATAGGTCGCCACGACCCGTAGTGTTTTCTTTAAATGATAAACAGAAATGCGTCAAAGATCAGGTGTTACGGTGCTTTGCCTGGGAGGGGTCGGGGCTGGACGCTCCAGTTTAAAAAAAAGGTTGGGGCTGGACGCTCCAGTTTAAAAAAAAGGTCGGGGCTGGACGCTCCAGTTTTAAAAAAAGGTCGGG
>DAOWET010000083.1 GCA_030638335.1 Nitrospirota bacterium | reverse complement strand
GGGTCGAATCGAGTCGGATCGACTCTCGCAAGCTCGACTCTGCGCGAAAGGACGCTCCGACCTTTTCTTAGAGGGAGAATATTTTGTCTTTTATTTTAATTGAGTTTTTTATTAACTGGAGTTATTAAAATCGGGCCTTTTGTAAATGTAAAAATCTCATTTCCGCAAGGTCTTACGACCCAAATATTAACTATGGTTTGTGACACATTTTCACTGACACGTGTCATATGGACAATGTCAGTATAGACATGGTAATGTTTGCCCATATGACAGGCAAACATTACCATAAGACGCTGTGCCGGGAGCTGGCAAATACGAGGTGTGGCATTTACAACACACCTCGAACAACCTCGAACAGGGGCGAGGCCCGTTTTATATCAGAAAATCAAGCAGTTACAGGATTTCAGACCCCAAACCTCGAACATGTAAAAGAAAAGCGCGGCAAGGGGTAAACTAGAGGTATGAAGATCGAATGCTATCTGTCTCACGGGTGAAGCTCTGAAGAGGGGCTCAGGGAGCATATCACCCGGGCCCTGGGCCTCGAAGGAGTCGAGGCAGAGGTGAGCTTCAGGCGATTAACTGACAAGGAAGCCTGGGACATGGGCATCAATGGCTCGCCCACCGTGACCATCAACGGGGCGGACATCGCGCCAACTTCCGCCTCCGGCTCCGCATGACGCACATACACAAGCGAGTCCGGCGGGCTCGTAAACGTACCCCCGGTGGAAACTCTCCGGGCGGCCATCAGAGACGCTTTGAGCGCCTGAATCTCCATTGACGCGCCATTGACGCGCCACTGCACAAGGATATATCATTATCTATCATGCTTAGCCCACAGGAACAGATAGACATAATAAAGCGCGGCACCGATGAGGTCATCTCAGAGGGAGACCTCCTTAAAAAGCTTGAGGTATCTGTTCGAGAGCAAAAACCCCTGCGCATCAAGGCCGGGTTCGACCCCACGGCCCCTGACATCCATGTGGGCCACACTGTATTGATCGAGAAGATGCGCCAGTTCCAGGAGCTCGGGCATGAGGTTATTTTCCTGGTTGGCGACTTTACGGGGATGATAGGCGACCCCTCCGGCAAGAACGAGACGCGCCCGCCGCTTACAAAGGAAGATGTTGAGGAAAACTCCAAGACCTATGAGAAACAGGTCTACAAGATCCTGGACCCTGAAAAGACAGTGGTTGATTTCAACTCCCGCTGGATGAGCGGGATGAGCGCTGAGGACATGATAAAGCTCGCAAGCCGCCACACCGTGGCGCGCATGCTCGAGCGCGACGATTTTAAAAAGCGCTACCAATCGCAGACCCCTATATCCATCCACGAGTTCCTCTATCCGCTCGTGCAGGGCTATGACTCCGTGGCGCTTAAGGCGGACGTGGAGCTTGGGGGCACGGACCAGAAGTTCAACCTCCTGGTGGGCCGGGAAATGCAGCGCGAGTACGGGCAGGAGCCGCAGGTGGTGCTTACCATGCCCCTTCTGGAGGGCCTGGACGGGGTCAAGAAGATGAGCAAGAGCCTTGGCAACTATATCGGCATCACAGAGCCGGCTGAGGAGATATTCGGGAAGATCATGAGCGTCAGCGACGATCTGATGATAAGGTACTATGAGCTCTTAAGCCACATAACACTGGAGGAGCTTGACGCTTTAAAGAAGGGGCTGGCCTCGGGGGCCTTCCATCCCAAACGAGCAAAGGAAGACCTTGCGGCAGAGCTCGTGGAGCGCTACTGGGACGCCGAGGCCTCCGCGCGTGCAAGGGCGCATTTTGAGCAGGTATTTAAGAAGAAGGAACTCCCGGACGATGTGCCGGAGCTTGAGTTCGACTGGAGCGACGGGGAGGCCCCTGTTGCGGACATACTGAACGACGCGGGGCTTGTGGTCAGCAAGGGAGAGTGCAGGAGGCTCATCAAGCAGGGCGGAGTGAGGCTCAATGGAGAGAAGCTTACCGACCCTCAGATGAAGATAGCGCCCGGGGAATATCTTTTTCAGGTGGGCAAGCGCAAGTTCGCGCGCATAAGGCCCAAGTAGGCATCAGGTTATGATAAGCACTGAAGAGCTTCTATTCCGCCTGGCCCTGGGGGCCGTGTTCGGCGGCATTGTGGGCGTGGAGCGGCAGATGCACGGCAGGCCCGCCGGGTTCCGCACTCACATCCTCGTTTGCACCGCCTCGGTGCTCCTTATGGAGGTCTCGGCCTACTACCATCTGCTTGTGCCGCAGGACGCCTCCTATGTGCGCGTTGACCCGGGACGCATCGCGGCCGGAGCCATCACGGGCATGGGTTTCCTTGGCGCGGGCGTCATCATCAAGCTTGGCGCAAGCGTGCAGGGGCTGACCACTGCCGCGAGCCTCTGGATAACATCCGCCATCGGCCTGGCCACGGGCGTGGGCCTTTATGCGGAAAGCGTGCTGACCTTGGTCATAACAGTATTTTCGCTCCAGGTGCTCCGCGTGGTTGAGCGCCACACTCCCCATGACGTGGTGAAGACCCTTCGCATTACGACCCGTTGCGAGGTGGACGATGAGGATATCTATGCCCTGCTGGACAAGTACAGGGGCAGGGTGCTTGGCATGGACTTCGACTCCGACAGCGCTGGAGAGTGCGTGATCGTCATCAGGGTGGCCTTCGGGGGCCGCCGTTCCGGGAGTCTGCCTCTGAAGGATGTGGTTACTGAACTTGTGGCGCTTGAGGGAGTGAAGACCGTTTCTCTCAAGACCCTGTGAGGCTGTCCAGCTTGGCAAGCAGCGCCTTCTTCTTTATACTGCTGTGGAGGGTAGTCCCGTCCGGGAACTCTATCACAGGGATGTCAAACCTGTATAGCTCATATAGCTCGTCGTCAGTGGTTATGTCCACGCGCTCAACCTCAATGGGGTACTTTTCGAGCTGGCCTCTAAGCATCTCGTCTGCCGCGTCGCAGAGCCAGCATCCGGGCTTTGTGTATAGCTTTATCAGGGCCATAGGATATTCTCTTTATTGAGGCCGGCAAAAGCAAGCGGGGTCCAAATGCGGGCTAGATCGTCTCGGCCTTTGAGTACTTGATGGACGACTTTGAGCCGTCCGTCTTAAAGGTAAGGTGGTACTGCCTGTCTGTGCGATAGTAGTTACGACGCCTGGCGTCGAGCAGGTCCACCACCTCGTCGTGCGGGTGGCGGAAGTTCCGTGGCCTTACGTGGCTGCTGATGGCAAGTGCGGCCTTTTGCGGGCAGTTATCGAGCCACGGGGTCTCGCCATTATGGAAGGTACCGTTTGTGGAGCCGTGGTGCGGGACTTTAAAGAACTTTGTGTTATTCGGGATAAGATGGCTTATTTTGTCCCACACCCCGCCCTCTGCGTCGCCTCCAAGTACCACGGACGTGTTCCCAAGGGTGAGGAGCAGGACTACAGAGTTGTTGTTCTCGTCGCTTGAGGGGGCACGCCCGTGCCGGGGCCAGAGGAAGCTTACTTTTGTATCCCCAAGCCGGGCGTCTTCGTTGTCGCTGGTTACGGCTTCTGCAAGGCCCACGTTAGAGGAGCGGCTGGAGTAATCCAGAAGCGGGGTGAGGGTATTCCATTTCCTGGGGATGGAGTACCAGAACCGCTCTGTGCCGAACTCAGACATGAGTTTCTTGAGCCCCTGGCCGTGGTCCGAGTGGGCGTGCGAGAGCATGACGAAATCAAATACGGGTTTCGCCGTGAGGTCTATATCCTCACGTTCAAAGTATTTCTTCACGAAGATGTAGGATGACAGGCGGTACGTTGAATCGTTTGAATCTATGAGCGCAAAATGCCTGCCCCCGTTGCCGGTTGAGTCAAGCAGGATGGAGTCTCCCCATCCTACGTCTATCACTGTTACACGGAGTTCAGGCATTAGCGCTCACCCTCTGCCTTCTTCCATCCAAGGGCCATATGTTTTTTCTCGTAATAAGAGTCACGCGCCATCAGTATGACCTTCTTTTCCCATGCGGCAAAGGCCTTTGTCTCAGAGGCCGAGTGTTCTGCCTTCATCTTGTCCATGCCGTCAAACCCCTCGGCGAAAACATTGTCGTCGAGTCTGCCCTCAGAGTACATGAGCCCGAACTTAAATGTGCCAAGAGGTACGCGCCATACGTCCCCGCCCCTGGGCGCCTTCTTGAAGCTCCACCTTGGAAGCCATACCCCGTTGGTGTCCATGAAAAACTCGCCCTGTTTCTCGATGGCCTCCACAAGGTCGGTTATGCGCTTTAGCGAGTTGAAGGTCCTGCCTTTGATGGGGCGGTGGATAATGCCTGAAAACCCAAGCATGATATACGGGATTTTCGTGTTTTGCAGATGCAGCGTCCAGTCCGCTGAGGGGCCAATGCCTTCTATGGTGAGGTAGACGCAGCGGATGAGGGCTCCCTTGCCCTTACCCCTCGTTGCGTCAACGATCACTGGAACGCTATCCGAGCCATTCATATTCAGCAGGTTGCCAAATACTTCTTCTCTAAAACCCATGTTTCCCACCAGCAGGATGTGCCATGATCTGCATACTACAACTGCTGGACGTGATTGTCAAGGGTTTTTAAGGGACTCGCAACATCCTGGCCCGGCTGGATTAGGATGTTACTATGGTTCTTGAAAGGTGATATATGGACAACGCCAGGGTAATTAAAAAACTTGCCTTAGTATTGTTGGTTTTACGGCAACCTCTAATAATTCCTTTCTACTGCAAACGGCTGCAATCACCCCAGGCTTTGTTGTCAGGGTAAATTTATCCTCAACGTGGCTACGGCCACGCCTCCGGCAAATTTCCCCTTCCGCCGCGCCTGCGGCAATTTCGCTCGTTCGCGGCGAACTATTATTAGAGGCTGCCTTGCTCCTGCTGGCCGTTCCTGTGATTT
>DAOWET010000091.1 GCA_030638335.1 Nitrospirota bacterium | reverse complement strand
GGGTCATTCTCTCACCTGAAGGATTTGGTTCGAGTGCATCGGGGATTAAAGCGCGACCTTAAACACAAAATAATCGAATCTATACTCCAAAAAGCAATACGAAAAAGTAATTAAGCCAAATATTTCTTTCCTTGCGCCTCACCAATTCCACCCTTTTAAATATCACAAGCATTTGGGCCAGAAATTAAAAGTGTGGAGATTATGAATAGAAAAGTTCGCTCACCTGACAGCAAATCAGAACTCGTGCTACGAGTTGTGTGTTGTCATAAATGATCAAATCTTCTTGGCAAAATAAAAGATTTCCCCTAATATTCAGGCCTCTGTCTTACAATTTTTAAAAAAGGAAAGTTCGCGCGCCGGACATAGGAATACGGGCTTGGGATGTAGTAGATACAAGGAAGAAGCCGCGACCAGCCACGGGCTGGACTTAATTGCCTCTCTAGTGTGTAGCAACAAATTAAAGGGGGTCCGTGACCCCGAGCGGGTTATGACGCCGTAGATGCTGCATATCCAGGCCCGAAGGCCGTCAATTATTTATTCTTTGAAGAACCCGTATTTCCGAAGCTCCGCGAATACCCAGTTGTCCGCCACAAGCTCATCGTCAAGCTCGGAGACGGTAGTGGAATATTCCTTCAGCAGCAGGTATGCCAGTTTCTTTTTATCCGTGTCCAGGCGGTCCGCGAGGTTGTTGGCCACGTTCTGCAGCGACCACCTGACGCTCAGTGCCTTGATGCGCTCGTCTACCAGGCCTTCGGGGATGACCTCGAGGATGCCTAGCCGGACAGCACCGCCTCCCCGGTCAACAATCCGCATGATGTCGTGGTCATCGCGGGCCTTTATCCCGTTAGCCTTGCACCATACGGCCAGGTCGTCAGTGAACTGGATCTCGATGGAATCTCCGCAGTAATTATGCAGCAGGCCCGCCAGGGCCTCTCCGTGGTCTTTAGCGTACATGGTCTGCCTCCTCTTCCTTTAAGCGGCGGCCCTATACAGCCACCACTTCCGTTATCTCCGGCAGTTTTTCCTTGAGGCGCTTCTCTATGCCCATCTTGAGGGTCATCTGGCTCATTGGGCAGGTGCCGCACGCCCCCACCAGCTTCACCTTCACCACTCCGTCCTCTGTGACCTCAACCAGCTCCAGGTCCCCGCCGTCGGCCTGCAGGGCGGGCCTTATCTCTTCCAGAACTTCCTTCACCTTATCTGTCATAACAACACCTCATCTGTCATAACAACACCTCCGTACGTGTTTTGTGCAACCTTTGATTAATTATACCCCGTATATGCCTGCCATGATATGACACCGGTCACATGTTCCGGATATGGGCATCTTCCGCCCGGGGAGTGTTTCGGACAGTGCAAATTGGTTACAATAACCTGTTTTGCCAGATCGAATAAACCGGAGGATATGATGGAACGGACCATATACTGGGAGGACGGGGCAGTGATGATCCTGGACCAGGTGAAGCTTCCCCTGGAGGTGGAGTACATACGCTGCACCGACCACCACATGGTGGCGAGGTGCATTATGGAGATGAACATCCGCGGAGCCCCGGCCATCGGCATTGCCACGGCAATGGGCATTGCCGTTGCAGCCTCACGCATGAAGGAGACCAGTGCCGGCGGGATGTGCCGTGCCCTTGAGGCTGTTTATGACGAACTGCTTGCCACACGGCCCACTGCGGTCAACATACGCTGGGCAGTGGACAGAGTGCGTGGGTTCCTGGAGGGCCTTGGAGATATACCTGTGCCCCAGCTCAAGCAGGACCTCGTTGCGGAGGCAGTCAGAGTGCTTGAAGAAGACGTGGCCGTAAACCGGGCCATCGGGGAGCATGGAGCCGGGTTCATCCCCGAAGGAGCGCGCGTGCTCACCCACTGCAACGCCGGGGCCCTGGCCACGGGAGGCTACGGGACCGCCACCGCGCCCATGCGAGTGGCCCATGAAAAGGGAAAAAAGATACACGTATACGCTGACGAGACCAGGCCGCTGCTGCAGGGGGCGCGCCTCACGGCGTGGGAGCTCATGCGTTCGGGCATCCCCGTGACCCTGATAGCGGACAATGCCGCGGGCGCCCTGATGAGCATGGGAGAGATAGACCTCGTCATAGTCGGCACGGACCGCACTACATACGGCGGCGACGTGGCAAACAAGATAGGCACCTACACCGTGGCGGTTCTCGCTAAGGAGCACGGCATACCCTTCTACGTTGCCGCGCCCACAAGCAGCATCGACTTTACCATGGAGCATGGCGAGGACATCCCCATCGAGGAGCGCTCCCCTGAGGAGGTCACGGACATCATGGGCAGGTGCAGGGTGGCCCCGGACGGGGTACTGGTCAGAAACCCGGCCTTTGACGTTACACCTTCGGCGCTTGTAACGGCTATAATAACTGAGAAGGGCGCATTTCGCCCCGGGGACCTGCACAGGCTCCGGGATGTGGGGGCGGACCTTGAAAGATACGTTTTGCGGGGGGATCATTAGACAGTGGGGCCTTTAGAGCAGCACACAGAGGGCATGCAGAAGGTCTTTGACCACTATGACAAGGCTCTGAGGCAGGTGGAGGACCGCCTGCTTGGCATGTTCGACTCCGACGTATCTATAATCCCTGTCATAGGCCGCCATCTCATCAAGAGCGGTGGCAAGCGCATGAGGCCCCTTTTCCTGCTCATGAGCGCTGACCTCGCTGGCTACGGCGGCCAGGACCATATTCCGCTTGCCAGCATCATCGAGGGCGTACACACGGCCTCGCTGCTCCACGACGACGTTGTGGACGGAGCGGAATCCAGGCGCGGCAACGCCTCGGCAAATTCCCTTTGGGGCAACCAGGTGGTCATCCTGGTCGGGGACTACCTGTACTCCAACGCCCTGAAGATGGTCGTGTCTTTCAGTAACCAGAGGATAATGGAGACGCTCTCCGCCGCAACGACCCGCATGACCTTGGGGGAGCTTACCCAGCTTCAGAAATCCCACAGCATAGAGATAACCGAGGATGAGTACTTTGACATCATCTCCTCGAAGACCGGGGCCCTCATATCCGTGGCCTCGCGTATCGGCGGCATTTTAAGCGCCTGCACGCCTGAGCAGGAGGAGGCCCTCAGTTCTTTTGGCCTCATGGCCGGCAATGCCTTCCAGGTGGTGGACGACATCCTGGACTACAAGGCGGAAGAGGGCGCACTTGGCAAGAAGCTCGGCAAGTACCTGGAAGAGGGCAAGGTCACGCTTCCCCTTATTTATCTGCTCAGGGCCGCCACCCCGGCCGAGCGGGACCTTGTGCAGGAGATACTCGACGGGGACGGCGTGGACGGCAAGGGGCTTCAGAGCGTGCTGGACCTTTTCCGGCGCTACGAGGCCGTCAACGAGTCCTTTGAGCGGGCACAGAAGCTGGTCGAGGATGCCAAGGGCAGGCTTGAGGTGTTCCCGGACAGCCTGGAGCGCGAGCGCCTGTGCTGGCTTGCCAACTACGCGCTCCAAAGAGAAAAATAATATGCACCCGGTCGTGGAACTTGCCATGCGGACGGTACATGAGCATGTCCGCACCGGAGGAACGCCATCCCCGGAGGGCCTGCCCGAAGAGTTCATGGAGGGCAGGGCAGGGGTCTTCGTGAGCATCAAGAAACAGGGCCGTCTCAGGGGTTGCATAGGCACGTTCCAGCCCACTTCCGAAAGCATTGCCCAGGAGACCATAAGGAACGCCATTGCGGCCTCCACCAAGGACCCCCGTTTCCCGCCCGTGACAGAGGACGAACTGCCCGATCTTGTATTTTCCGTTGACGTGCTCACCAGCCCCGAGCCCGTGGAAAGCCCGGACGAGCTCGACCCGAAGCGGTACGGGGTCATCGTCTCTTGCGGGTTCAGGCGAGGCCTGCTGCTGCCCGACCTCGACGGGGTGGATACCATCGAGGAGCAGTTGAGCATTGCCATGATGAAGGCAGGCATCGAGCCTGAGGAGGAAGGGATCAGTCTGGAGCGCTTCGAGGTCAAAAGGTACAGATGAACGAGATGCCGGAGAAGGGCTTCCTCCGGGACTATCCCCTGCCCGCAATGCTCATCTACATAAGCCGCAACCGGCTGACCGGGGTCCTGGTCATTTCCTCCCAGGGCGCGGAGAGGTCCATCTACGTAAACAGGGGGGCCGTGGCCTTTGCCTTCTCCTCGGAGCCTGACGACAGGCTGGGGGAGATGCTCTTTAAAGAGGACAGGATATCCATCGCCCAGTACGAGGCCCTTGTAAAGACCATGAAGAAGACCGGGCTCAGGCAGGGCGAGGTGCTCGTAAAGCTTAAGCTTCTGACGCCAAAGGAGCTTTTCGAGGCGTTAAAGCGCCAGATACGCTCCATAGTGCTGAGCCTTTTCAGGCTAAAGGACGGCATATACGAGTTCCGTGCCGGAGAGGTCCACGAGGAGGCGGCCTGCCTTAACCTGAGCACGGCCAACCTCATATACGACGGCATCAAGAGCATCCGGCAGTGGACGAGGATAAAGAACGAGATGCCGGACATGAACAACGTCCTCATGATAAGCCACGACCCATGGAGCCTCTTCCAGGACATTGCGCTGTCCTACGAGGAAAAGCAGATGCTTACCCTTGTGGACGGTGAGAGGCCGATAAAGGAGATAATCGAGGCCTCGGGGCTCGGGCGTTTCGCGGCCCAGAAGGTGCTCTATGTGCTCTGGACCATCGGCATGGTCACCGAGCAGTTCAACTTACTCGTGCCCCCGCTGACCATAGAGGACATACTTGCCCCTGTGGAGGGCGAGCGCGAGGAGTTCATATCGCGCGTGGTGGGCATACACTCTGGCCTGACCTCCATTGACGAGCACAGGCTCCTGGCCGTGGACGGGGAGGCTGACTTCAATGAGATCAGCCGCCAGTACTACAGGCTCACAAAGGAGTTCCACCCGGACCGCTACCCTGACCTTGAAGAGGAGATAAAGGACAAGGTGGCCGACATCTTCCACGCCATCGAGAGGGCCTACGAGACGCTCAGGCGCAAGCAGCTCGAACGCAAATACACCGCAGGCGACGAGGACCTTGCCCAGGCGCTCTTAAAGGTGGCGCGCGAGGAGATCGAGGGGAACAACCACCGCGAGGCGGCCCGCTTTCTGGAAGAGGCGGTCAAGAGCGACCCTGACAACGCCGAATGCTGGCATTACCTCTCCCTTGCGCTTAGAAAATTGCCGGGACAATCCCAGCGGGCCGAGGAGGCCGCGCTTTTTGCCCAGGCCCTGGACCCTGACAACGCCGAGTACATCGTCTCCCTGGGGCAGCTGAGCCTTGATGCGGGAGAAAACGAAGAGGCGAGGGTGTATTTCGAGCAGACCTATGCCCTCGACCCCACCAACGTAAAAGCCAGAGACGCCGTCCTCTGGTTCAAAACCGCTGATAGAGATTCCCTCTAACCCTGCTTCACCTCATCTGTGTATTGTGCAACTGATTTCCTCTAATGAAAAGATGTCAATCCTTGCGCTTCCCTGTTACGCTTTTAATAAATGCCGTTGACATTAAACCCAGCATTGAAGAATCACAGGTGAGTAGGCCAAGGCCAGCGGAGTAGAATGCATAGTGTCTGAGGCTTGAGGAAACACTGTGTCCGAAAGCCGAGTCATGCATTCAGCTGGATGAGGCCGTAAACGAGCCGTCGGGATTCTGACCCTGCTGGGGAGTTTTTCGTGCTTTTTGCGGCCAAAAAGTACCGGGGGTGTGGGGCGAGTAGTCCCACCCAAAGTTTTCAAATGGGAATTGCACCGCTTGGAATAGTAAACGTTATGATCACCATATACAAACAAGGCCGCCTGTCGTAGGTAGTCAGACTCGATCCGAGGGCGGCCTTGTTTGTTTCTATTTGGAAGAACTACTTACTTTTTTTAAAATGGCCACTGCGGCCGCCCTTTTTCTCCTGGAGGACAATGGAGGTTATCTCCATCTCTTTATCCACCGCCTTGCACATGTCATAAAGCGCCAGCGCTGCCGTGGATACGGCTGTGAGGGCTTCCATCTCAACCCCGGTGGGGCCGACGGTTGAGGCCG
>DAOWET010000213.1 GCA_030638335.1 Nitrospirota bacterium | reverse complement strand
AACGAAGAACTCAATATCATGACCTCGCTTCTTGCCAAACGCCTGAGCGAGGCCAAGACCATCACTATCGTTAACAAGACCGACTACCTCTCGCTTGCAGGCGGCCTGGGGCTTCAGTCCGTGCTGAGCCCGAGGATGATAACCGCAAGCTCCATCATGAAATATGTGAGAAAGGGAGAGATCATATCCCTTACGACCGTAGCGGACGGCGGGGCGGAGGTGCTCGAGGCCCGTATCGGCGCATCATCCCCGCTGGTGGGCAAGGCCCTGAAGCACGCCAAGCTGCCAAAAAACTCCCTTATAGGAACGATAGTGAGGGACGAGCAGATCATCATCCCCATGGGAGAGGACATAATCAAGGAAGGCGACAAGCTTATATTCTTCACGCTTCGGGATTCCATCAAGAAACTGGAGAAGCTCCTGGCTTAGGGGCTACTGCCTATGAACTACAGGACCATCATCCACCTGATCGGCTCGGTGCTTGTCATCATCTCGGCCTTCATGCTCACGGCAGTGGTCGTTTCATTTGCATACGACCAGCCTGACCTCAAGGCCATGGCCCTTTCCGTGTGCATCACCCTGGCCTCCGGGCTTGTGATGTTTTTCTCGACCTTCAAGCACAAAAGAGAGAGCATGCGGCACAGGGACGTGTTCGCAAGCGTGACCATATGCTGGCTCACGATCAGCCTGTTCGGCTCCTTGCCATATCTGTTGAGCGGGACCTTCGGATCGTTCACGAACGCATACTTCGAGGCAATGGCCGGGTTCACGACAACAGGGGCAACCGTTGTAAGGGACATTGAGTCCATGCCCCTTGGAGTGCTCTTCTGGCGGCACATGACACAGTGGATAGGCGGCATGGGCATAATCCTCTTTGCCCTTGCGGTGCTTCCGTTTCTTGGAAGCGGAGGTTTCCAGCTCTTCAAGGCAGAGGTGCCGGAGATAACCGTTGACAGGCTCAGGCCCCGTATCATCGATACCGCAAAAATGCTCTGGTTCATTTACGCATTCCTGACCTTTAGCGCCTTTGTGCTCTATCTCTTTGGGGGCATGAGCGTCTACGACGCTCTCTGCCATGCGTTCACCACGCTTGCCACAGGGGGTTTCTCCACGAAGAACGCAAGCATTGGGCATTTCAATAGCGTCTACATCGAGAGCGTGGTGACCATTTTCATGTTCCTTGGCGGCGTGAACTACTCCCTGTACTTTTACGCATTCAGGGGCAAAAAAGGCGGTTTTCTTAAAAGCAGCGAATTCCGCTTCTACCTTGGGGTTACCCTCACAGCCACCGCGCTCATAACATGGAGCGAATTCGGGGAAACATACGGAAGCATCGGAGAGGCACTGCGCTATGCATCTTTCCAGGCCGTCTCGATCACGACCACAACAGGATATGTAACGACAGACTATGAGGGCTGGAGACATTTCTCGCAGATAATGCTCGTCACGCTCATGTTCTTCGGGGGCATGATAGGCTCCACCAGCGGGGGAATGAAACAGGTGAGGGTGCTCCTTATGCTCAAGCAGGGCTACAGGGAACTCTACCAGCTCATCCACCCGCACGCAGTGACAACGGTGAAGCTGGACAATAAACCCTACACAAAAGAGATACTCGGAAGCATATGGGGATTCCTCTTCATCTTCCTTATAATGAACGTACTGGGAACGCTTGCACTTACAGCCATGGGCTTGGATTACGTTACAGCCACATCTACAGTAATCGCGGCAATGAATAATATTGGCCCGGCCCTGGGCGAAGCCGGACCCACTAATAATTACTTCGGGCTTCCGGACGCGGCCAAGTGGGTGCTCGCGTTCCTGATGCTGGTTGGGAGGCTTGAGGTCTACACGGTTATCATTCTATTCATACCGCGTTTCTGGCAGAAGTAAGGGGGGGGCCAAAGGCCCCTTTTTACTTGTGGCTTTCGCCGCCATCGTCTTAAAGCAAAGTATCCCCTATAAAGATTTTATCTCCCACTGTGGTTTCCTGTATTAAGACTTATTACTTTAGAAGGATGCACCTTGGCTCTGCTTTAGCAGAGCTTAAAACCGGTCCGTGACCGGCCCGTTGGCACTACTCGCAGATGGAGTATGCCTGCTTGATTATCCTCAAGGATTCCCTGACATCAAATCCCGTGGCCTTGGAGAGGGCCGCGGCTGATATCTTCTCAAGGTCCTTCACGGTCACTATATCGTGCTTCAGGAGAACACCCACGTTCTTCCTGTTTACAGAGGGAAGCGCAGTGACAGGGTAGGTCTTGCCATGTTCGATGAGTTTTTCAAGGCTCTCGCCAACCGGGTGTTTCCATCCTATGGCCTTAAGTCCTACGCAATCAGCGTACTTGACAGCCTCTGAGGAAAAGCGCGTATTAGTGACCACCATGCCCTTTGGTATGAGGCCCGTCTTGCGCATCTCCGACTCGCCATAGGCCCTCTTGATGTCCAGGAACCTGGCGTGCACGTACAGGGCAGTCTTGATGTTGGAGCGCGTCTTGCCTTTGTGGTGGAACTTGCACTCGACCATGTAGCAGTGCTTTCCCTTTGTAGGCACCACGTCCACCTCGTGGCTTACGCAACGGCCCTGTACGATCTGGCCCACCTTCACCTCATAGCCCTGCTGCTGGAGTATCTTTGCCACGTACCGCTCGAAGGGATAGCCCGTGGGGCCAAGGGAGTAGATGGCGTCCTTGATCCTGTAGCGTATGCTGGACTGGGGGCTTTCGGTGCGGAGGTATTTTTTTACGGCGCGGAAGAGCTTCTTGGTGGTGATGGGTGGCGTTATTGCCCTCAGGGCCTTCTCGATTATCTCGTCTGCCTCTTTGGCAGGCACGCCCGCGTGTATGACGGAGTTGCGTACCTTGGCCCTGTTGAAGCTCTCACGCTCGCCTGAGGCCTTTATTACTTCCCAGTGGTTCATATCACAGGTATTTTAACTTATCGGGGCTGGTTTGATGGGGCTGTATAACTATATGACAGGCTAACTATCTAACAGGCGAGTTCAGTATCACTCCGTAGATGATGAGGCCGATGGCTATGGCGTATGTGCCGATGTTCACCGTAGCGGCGAAGTTTATCTCTTTCTTTTCCAGAGGGGTGGGGTGGCCCTTGTCAGAGTGGCTCATGCCGGGGCATCCGCAGCTCTCGGCGAGCTTTCTAAAACTGGCGTATGACCAGAGGTGGATGTTGAGGTTTAAAAGCGCAATGACAAAGAGCACCCAGTAGCCGTCGCGTATGAACATAATGACCGGTATCACGCTGACGATTATGTTGCACCAGCAGAGCATACTTAACTTTTACCACAGAACAGGGGGTCTTTGAAGCGCTGCCTTGGAAACTTGAACAAAACGGGGTGTGTCCCTAATCATTTATGCCTAATAATTTATTCTGATTATTCATAATCGAAGGATTTGCGGACTTCTACATAAAGTCCGCAGGAAGGGGCTGAGACGTTCACTTACAAACAAACAGATATTCAAGGCTGGAACCAAGTTGATTTACAGTCTCTATTTTTGCAATAGAAGATGCCTGCTATGTTATTATCTTGTTTACGTAATGCTATGGAATTAACTGTGCCAGTGATAGGTATTCTGCGCGGGGTTGACGAGGCCTTTTTCCCTGACCTCATGACGGCCGCCTTTGATTCAGGGCTTCAGGCAATGGAGGTCACGATGAACACACCAGGCGCAGAGCGCATTGTCGAGAGAAACCTGTCGCGTGTTCCGAAAGGCAATTATCTGGGCATGGGGACGGTACGCAATATCGACGAGGCCAAAAGGGCAGTGGACTCCGGGGCTGCGTTCATAGTTACGCCGAACACCGATGCCGGGGTAATCGAGTACGCCAGAGGCCGTAATGTACCTGTTATTGCAGGCGCCTTTAGTCCGACGGAGGTTTACACAGCCTGGAATTGCGGAGCTCAGATGGTCAAAGTGTTTCCCAGCGGCCTTCTCGGGCCTTCCTATATCCGGGAACTCCGGGGGCCTTTTGATGACATTGATCTGGTTGCCGTGGGAGGTGTGACGCTTGAGAACCTGCGTGACTATTTCGATGCCGGTGTCAGGGCGGTCGGCGCCAGTTCAGCTCTTTTTGGAAAGACGGCCCTCAGGGAAAAGGATTTGAAGAAGCTCTCAGAGCATGTGAGAAAGTTTATTGAAGCGTGTCCATGAGGACATGCCGGGAGAATAAAACATTTGACAGGATATAGAGGAGAAAGAAATGTTCAGACCGGAAATAAAAGTAATTGACTGTACGGTAAGAGACGGCGGCTTGATGAATAAATGGCAGTTTAGCGATGAATTTGTGAGAAAGACATATGAGGCGGTCAGCGCCGCCGGGATCGACTACATGGAGATAGGGTACATAAGCTCTGAGTCCGCCTTCTCCCGCGACGAGATGGGACCGTGGAGGTTCTGCGCAGAACCCGACATTCAACGCATTATCGGCGACGAAGAAAAGAAGATAAAGCTTTCCGCCATGGCCGACATCGGCCGTATTGAGCATGCGGATATCCCCCCGAAGAGCGAAAGTTCCCTGGATATGATAAGGGTTGCCTGTTACGTTCACCAGATGGACACGGCCCTTGATCTGGCGCACCACTGCATAGACAAGGGATATGAGGCAACGATAAACCTCATGGCCGTTTCGACGGTCGGCCCGCGTGATCTGAACGAGGGGTTAGAGGACCTGAACAAGAGTCGCGTCCCGATCGTTTATCTGGTCGACAGTTTCGGGGCCTTCTATTCAGAGGACATAGATATCCTGACACGGAAGTATCTTGAGCGTCTCCCTGATAAGACCATCGGCATCCATTGCCACAATAATCAACAACTCGCCTTCGCAAACACCATTGCAGGAATCATCGCAGGCATAAATTATCTGGATGCGACAATGTACGGCATAGGGCGCGGCGCTGGCAACTGTCCGACTGAACTGCTGCTGTCGTTTCTGAAGAACCCGAAATTCAATGTACGGCCCCTGTTGGAAGCGATCGAGACTCAGATCCTGCCCTGGCAGGAGAAGATAGACTGGGGATATTATGTCCCTTATATGATGACAGGGGTATTGAACCAGCATCCAAGGACGGCGATGGCACATATGGAATCGGAAAACAAGAACAGGCTTACCGATTTCTATGATAGCGTAACAAGCGCGACCGATCTGGAGTAAGACGCCCTTGTCCTGACCAAACATATTGGAGGGGACTTCTCTCTCTGGGGCTCTGCCCCATACCCCGGCACTTTTTGGCCGCCCAAAAAACGGGGTGTGTTGTTCCTACTTTTCAGCCTTCCGGCTCAGGAATGAGGCTTGAATTCGAGGGAAAGCAGGATAAATGTCTTGCACCGAGAATGCAAGAGATGGCAGGAAGCGAGATGTCCCTGTCACTCCTTCCAGGCACGAATTTGAATCTGAGAGTTAAGCTTCCAGCCGATCCCGTCTATCTTTGAAAGGTGGACAGCTTTTCCATTCAATATAGGCCTTTGCTTTCCTTCTACTTTTTTTAAAAACCCCCAGAACACGTCAATTTCCCTGTTCTTTGGGAAATCATCGGTAAAGACCGAGATGCCCTCTTT
>DAOWET010000111.1 GCA_030638335.1 Nitrospirota bacterium | reverse complement strand
GCCGGGAAGAGGCACGGTATTTCCAAGGAATTCAAGCCTTCCCCCGGACGCCTCGAACCTCTCAAGCATGGAGTCGATAAGCTCCGGGTCAATGAGAGGGCAGTCGCCGGTGAGGCGGACGACAACGTCGGCCCCGGCCATGAGAGCGGCCCTGTAGTAACGGTCAAGCACGTCTCTTTCAGAACCCCTGTAACAGGGGATGCCCATGCTGCGTGAAAAGGCTGCAACCGGGTCGTCAGAGGGGTTTCCGGTCGTTGCGATCACAACCTCGTCAGCAAGGCGGCTCCGCTTGACCCTGTCCAGTTGGATCTCAAGAAGCGGCCTTCCTGAGACCTCAGCCAGGACCTTGCCCGGCAGTCTTGTGGACCCCATGCGGGCCTGTATGACAATGACTCTCTTCATGCCGGCAGATCTCCTAGTAGAACCATTTGTGGTACCAGAGTTCAGTGCTCTTGGTGATGAAACCGCATTTCTGGTAGAGCCTTTGAGCCGCGTAGTTGCGGCCCTGGGTGACGACAAAGACCTTTGTCACGCCCTCGTCAGCGATAGCGCCCAGGGTGTTCAGGAGAAGCCTCGAGCCAAGTCCGCGCGAGGCGTACTTCCTGTCAAGACCTACCAGTCCGATGCCAGCGCTCTGGAAGGGCCGGAACTTTATGGTGCAGAAACCCACCGGTTCTCTCCCGCTGCGGACCACATACGTGCGGTCGTCGAAGGTGCCGAGCACGGACTTCCTCAGCCAGTCCTGGTAAAAGACCTCGACCTTGTCCCTGGGAAAGCGTGAATCAAAGTAATATCTGCTGTCGAAATAAATGCCACCGGCGATCTCGGTAAGCGCGTCTATGTCCTCTTCCGTAGCGGTGCCAAAGCTGTACCCCTCGGGAAGAGACGGCGGCTCTGGCAGATTGTCCAGATTGCGCTCGAAGGTCAGCCTTATGTCGGCAAAATGGAAATGGTGCTCTTCGGCCAGCATGACGCTTTCGCGGTCGTGGCAGTTGCACAGGTACTCAAGGACTCGCACCTTGTTGTTCTTGCTGAATTCAAGGACATGCTGCACAATGACCGGCCTGAGCTTCCCGCACGACAGGTATGCCACCGGGAACCCAAAGAAGTCCGAATCCCAGGAAAGCACCTTGACCACCTCTATGATGTCGCAGACGTTCTGCAGGTTCTTCTCGGTGACAATGGAAATACCTGCCTCCGCGGTCATGAGCAGGAATTCCGCGTTCGCGAGGGCCTCGTGTACCGAACCCGCAAGTTCCTCCACGGAGGAAGACCCCATTGCTCCTGAATATATCACCCCGTTTTTTTCACGCAGGCCGCTGATGAGCTTCTCATCTTCATCGTTTTCCACAATGGCTATCATGGGACGCCCGGTGACAACAAGGTCAAAGAGGTCGGCGATGCCCGCGTTGATGACCGCCTTCGAGGAGTTTACCGTCTGCCTGACCCTTTCCGGGTCGGTCTCCACCTCAAAGGGCAGTCCGGAAATGCCGGATGCCGCCCAGGGTGCCAGCACGGGAGACACCTTGTGCCCGAGCACCTCCAGCCTGCTCACCAGCTCCGCAAGCTTTTGGGCGTGTGGCAGCGAGGCAGCGGTCAGGTTCAATGCCACAGTGTCGCCAATGGATTCCGGCTTGCCCGCCTCTGCCCACCAGCGGTTTGGCACCCAGTACTCCTGGCCGCTGAAGAAGGCCTTTGAGTCAGGCAGGTAGGAGTCGATAGCTATATCGGCATAACAGCCGGCCGGCCCGCTGTCGTCCATCAGGACGACCAATGCCCCAATGCCCCTCAGCATCATGGGGAGCGCGGCGGGGGCAACGCCCATATCGATGATACCAACCGATACGCCGTGCTCCTCGAAATTTGCGGCCATCTGGTTCATATCCGATATATCAAGGTTGAGGGCCTTGAATCCGGCATCGTGGATCTCGTCATTGAAACCCACCGGGCAGATGAATTCAATGGAGAGGTTCCCACGGCCTCTGAGCTCAGATGCTATTTCAATGCAACGGCGGAGGTGGAACCTCTCCCCGAACTCCCGGTTTCCGTTTCCTGCGAAGAATAATGTCCTTCTCATTTTACCTCGAAGTAGGGCGTCTGTACTGAAGGATGTCATTTTCAGCGGCAACGGGACCATGGACCACGGAGCCTAAGAACTCTTCCATGCGCCTGATCCCTCTGACCATCTCGGCAAGGGTGGAAGGGTCGGCGCTTATGGCATGGTCCGGACCGTCCTGTCCTGTGTCCAGGGTGAAATGCTTTTCTATTATATCCGCTCCGGCCGAGACTGCCACCACAGGGGCCTCAACACCAAGGGTGTGGTCCGAGAATCCCACCGGACACCCATAGTGGCCGGCAAGCCAGGAGATGGTCGACAGGTTCAGGCTGCCCACATCCTTTACAGGATAGGCTGATACGCAATGGAGAATCGCATAAGGGGAACCATGTTCACCCAGTATGCCGATGGCCCGGTCAAGTTCCTTGCCTGTGGCCATTCCCCTTGAAAGGATCACAGGCAGTTTCGTCCCGGCAATGCCGTCAAGCAGCTTCTCGTTGACAACGTCGAAGGAAGCGACCTTTAAGGCCGGGCACCCCACGCCCTTCAGAAACTCCAGGGATTCATCGTCAAATGGCGTGCTGAATACCGTAACTCCCAGTTCAGCCCCAAGCCTGAAAAGCTCGCTCTGTTCGTCAAAGGACAGTTCGCATCCCTTCAGCAGATCGAAAATGGGAGAGTCCCTGGGTACACGCTTCTCGGTTATGTAGGTCTGGAGCTTGACAGCGTCAGCACCCGAGGCCACGGCCTCCCTGACCAGTTTCCCGGCAACGGCCGGATCGCCGTTGTGGTTGATCCCCAGCTCGGCGATAACAAAGACCGGCGAGCCCTGCCCCACTGTCCTGTCTCCAATATTCAAAACCTTTTCCATCATGCCTCCTTGGGGGAAATTCTCACCAGCTTGTGAACCCACCGTCAATGACCAGGTTATGGCCGTTGACATATGAAGCAGCCTGCGAAAGCAGGTACAGCACCCCGGAGGTTATCTCCTCCGTGCGGGCCATCCTGCCCATGGGACACCTGTATGAATAATTGTCGATGAAATCCTCACCTTGCGGGGATTCAGCGTTGAATATCCCTCCAGGGCTAACCGCGTTGACCCTTATGCCAAAGGGTGCGGAGTGGACGGCGAAATACTTTGTCATCTGTACGATTCCGGCCTTGGTGGCCCCGTATACCTCGGAGTTGTTCCGCCTGGTGTCCGTGTAGATGCGCGGGTCGGGGCTTACCACCCCGTAAAGGGATGATATGTTCACTATGCATCCCCCTGGCTTCTCACCCAGGCCTTTTCTGTACTCTATGAACTTGCGGATGCAGAAAAAAGTGCCCTTGAGGTTGACATCCATCACACGGTCGAAATCTTCTTCCTTGCGCTCGTGAAATGGCTCGAACACGCTGATCCCTGCGTTATTGACAAAGGCCGTGACCTCGCCGAACCTGTCCCTGCCAGCCTCGATCGCGGAGATGACATCCTGCTCAGAGACCACGTTGCACGGAACGGTCAGGACTGACTCGTCAGGCCAGCCCTCCTTTTCCCTCGCTTCTCCAAGGCACTGGCCAGTGATGTCCGTTGCCACAACATTGGCGCCAAGACTCACAAGCCTGTTCGTCAAGTCGCGCCCCAACTGGCCGGCAGCGCCGGTCACCATTACTGTCTGGCCTTTGAGGCCGAACATCTGTTCAAGGGCTTTTAGTTCCAAGGCTTTACTTTTCCCCCAGCATTTCTTTCAGATCCTTTATCCCGGATGCCATAAGGGCCCCGGAACCATAGAATTCTATTGTAACAAATTGAAGATCGGGCATGAAGGGCAATTGCTCCCAAAGGGCCTGGAACTCTTCCTGCCCCGGCATGCGATGGGCGTCCAGTGCCTTGCCGCCTTCATCCAGATCATATCCGCTTATATGCACCTGGAAACACCGCTGCATGGGAAGCGAGGCAAGATAGTCCTTATGAGATGTCCCGGTGTTGAGCGAAGTAACCGCGGAATGAGCCATGTCCCACAGGAATCCAATATCAAGGACGCCGGTGACCTCTGAGATGAAGCTGCCCTCGGTTACAACATCGTAAGCGTCAGTGCCCAGGTGGTTATTGTTCTCTACGCAGAAGACCGTCCCGGCAGGAAAGACCTCCCTCGCGCCAGACATGTTCTGCCTGGCATTTGAGAGCATCTCATCCCTTTCCATTGGAGCGCCGCGCCCGACAAACGCCCCCTCCACAATGGAATTGCGGGCATACCTGGATGCAATATGAAACGAGACAAGAGAAGGGCCGTACCTCGCCGCCGTTTCCCTGAGCCCTTGCAGGGCCTCATCCTCCCAAGGAGATACTATGCTGAGGTCGGCGTGCAGTATGAACTTGTGGTCGTACAACGGGCAATAGGTGGTGTCCCTGAGCTCGATGCAGTCGGTGAGCAGGCTGACCTCGGGCCATTGCTCGGTCTCTCCGCCAGTGAGCAGGTAATTTGGAGTGGCAATTTCTATCCTGCCCATGGACTATGCACCAAAAACTTTTCTTATACCCAGCACTATGTCTTTGACGTCATTATCCGTAAGTATTGGAGAGATCGGGATACTGATCGTCGTGCGGCCGATATGTGTCGCATGGGGGTAATCATCCGGTCTCCACCCGAAGGTCTCAGTATAATATGGATGCTCATTTATGCTGATGTAGTGGACCCCCACTCCTATGCCCTCGGCAGTAAGGGCCTCAACCACCCAATCCCTTGACAGCCCGGAGAGCTCCTCGTCCACAAGCAGCGTATAGAGGTGGCGGGCGTGGCGCGTGTCCGGCTCATCAGGGGCAGGCAGGACAAGAGGCAGGCCCGCAAGCTCCTCGTTATAGCGATTCCAGATCTCGTCGCGTCTCTTCCAGTTCTCCTCGACCCGGGCAAGCTGGTGTATGCCCAAGGCGGCCTGGATGTCCATCATGTTGTACTTGAAGCCCGGCTGGATCACCTGATAGTGCTTGAACTTGTCCACTGAGAAGCGCTTGTACGCGTCCTTTGACATGCCATGGAGCGCCATGACCCGGGCCCATTCCGCTTTCTCGCTGTCCCCGGTGACGAGCATTCCCCCCTCACCCGTAACAACGTTCTTTGTCACATAGAAGCTGAAGCAGCCGAACCGGCCGAAGTTGCCCGCCTTTGTGCCATGGTATTCGGTCTCTATGGCATGGGCGCAGTCCTCTATAAGGAACAGTCCGTGCTTTTTCACTATGGGGACTATCCTGTCCATGTCACACGGGCGTCCGGCGTAATGCACCGCTACAAGCCCCTTTGTGCGTGGCGTCACCCTCTTCTCTATCTCTTCAGGGGAGATATTCCCCGTGGCAGGGTCCACGTCGGCAAGGACAGGTGTCCCGCCAGCGTGGATTATGGCGTTCACCGTGGCGCAGAACGTAAGCGGCGTTGTGATCACCTCGTCGCCCGGGGACAGGCCTTCGGCCAGGACACTCAGGTGAAGGGCTGCGGTGCAGGAGTTAAGCGCCAGGGCATGCCTCGCGCCGGTGTACTCTCTGAATTCCTCCTCAAATCGCATTGTGCGAGGCCCCGTGCCTATCCAGCCGGAGTCCAGTGTGGCCAGGACCTCATCCTTCTCCTCCTGGGCAAGGGCGGGTGAGCCGAAGATGATGAAATCCTCCCTGCCCCGTACAGGGGCGCCACCGTTTATAGCAAGCGATTTGTTCTTTGCCATGTCAGACATATATTAATAATACGATATTTTCCAATAGGAATGTTCGCAGGCCTTTCACGCGTTGGGTCCAGGGCAGGCAAAGGAATCTTGTGCATTATTTTTTTCTGGCAAGAACAACAGAGACTTCATCACCGTCTTTGAAAACCGTATCCCGCCAGTCGGAATCGAACCTTAGCACCTCGAACCCTCTGCTCTCAAGCAGTTCCATTACCTCTCCGCGTTCATAAAGCCTCAATGCCTCCATGCGCGAATCGTCAATAAAACCGTCTGAGCGGCGGACGAAGATCTTCCTGTGCCGCATCACCCTTGAGGCAGGGTCAAAGGTCCTCTCTGAAAGATAATGAGAGAAGGGGTCCTGCTCAGGCAGCTCTTCCCAGTGCCTGTAAACATTATCCTTTTCCTCCAGGCAACGTCTCTTGTTCACGGGGTGGTTATAGAGTTCCAGAAGGAGCCATCCGTTGCTGTCGAGCAGCCTGTTGAAGTAGTCAAGCGTTAATGAATCCCCGTTTTCCCTGAGAAAGGGGAAATAGCCGAATGCCCCGGTTATGCATATGCACATGGAATAACTGGCTGAGGGCTCCGGGAAGGCAAGGAGGTCCATGGTCTTGAAACTGATGCGGGCGTCAAGAGCAAGGTCCTTTGCCCACAGGTTTGCAAAGTCTATCCGGCTTTGAGCAACATCAACCCCCAATCCCTTCTCTATCGCCCCTCTCAGGGCAAGCGACAGGAGGAGGCGTCCGTTTCCTGTTCCGGCCTCAAAAACGTTACCCGTATCGCCTATGTGACGCTGGATATAGCCGGACTGCGCTTCGGTCTTCTCAAGAAGCATCCTCCTGTATACTTCGATGTCTTCTTTTGACCTGTAGTTCTCGGGGCTCTCCACGCCTTCGAAGGCATTGTGTATTATGGAGCCTTTGTCATCGGCCTCAGACATTATCCCGCCCTTCAAGAACGTTCATGTGCCTTGTAGTTATGATAGGCACTGTTTTCAAGTGTAAAAGGCCCGTGATGCCTGGCAGAGGGTGTCATGGACACCTTTTATTAAACGTTCATTTACCATGTAGTTTCAATAGGCACTGTTTTCAAGTGTAAAAGGCATCCGTGATGCCTGGCAGAGGGTGTCATGGACACCTTTTATTAAACGTTCATTTACCATGTAGTTTCAATAGGCACTGTCTTCAAGTGTAAAAAGCATCCGTGATGCCTGGCCTCATGCCCTATTCATGGAAGTCCCTGTTACTTGTGAAATATTCCATAAAAACAAGAATATCATAAAATAGCCAATTAGTGTGGGGTGTTGTTAAGAGATAGGTTTTTGTGTGGTGGTGGTTACAATTTAGTTGCAAAATGAAAAGCATGGTTTAACCTGACAAAATATGCTTCCCTCCCCCCAGGGGCAGCTTTTATATAGCTGTGTCAGGGGGCAGTCAATAACATAATGAACTTGAAGTTAACAGGGCAGGCTCGAAGGCTGTGCCTGAATAGTTCTTTCTGAATTTCTCAGGTTGAGTATTTCGGGAACATGCTGACTTCTACATATAGCCCTCAGAAATACGGTGCGACCTGCACATACAAGATCACAGTTGTTGCAACTTAAATCCTGTTGATTTACAGTTGAAGCCCGCAGATATTTCATGGCTTGCCGGCTGAGTATTGTTCATGGAACTCTGTTGCATGCCGTAATTATTTCTCGTTGTACCTTATTGACATTCCAAACCTGCAATTTTAGTATAAATAGATGGATCATCGTTCAAATCATAATGAAATTGTTAAGAAGTTCCTGTTGATTGTCGTGCCGATAGCCCTGTTCCTTGGCATTCTGTCCATTTATATGTATAAGTCTGAGGTGAAGATTGACCATCATAACCTTTTCAGCCTTGAGATGCAATTGCTTTATCAGCAGAAGAACGAAATTCAATCGACATATGAATCCATTGTCTCTGACCTGCTTTTCCTAAGCACTCACCATGAGTTGCAGCATTACATCACGGATATAGACAAATGCAATATATTGGATCTTAATGATGACCTGGTTCAAATCTCAGCCATTAAAGGCTCCTACGACCAGATAAGATTTATAGACGGCAATGGCATGGAAGCAATACGTGTTAATTATAATGATGGAGATCCTGAAATAGTTGAAGAGGAGAATCTTCAGGATAAGGGCGGGCGATACTATTTTACCGACTCGATAGTACTTGAGAAGGGTGAGATCTTCATATCCCCATTGGACTTGAATATCGAACATGGTGAAATTGAGATTCCCCATAAGCCAATGATACGTTTTGGCACCCCGGTGTTTGATGGAAGCGGGACCAAGAAGGGGGTGTTATTCATCAACTATCATGCCGGCAAAATGCTTGAGAGCATACGTAACATCATGTCATACAGCGAAGGCATCCCAATGCTGCTTAACCCAGAGGGTTACTGGCTTGTTTCCCCCGCACCCGAGGACGAATGGGGATTCATGCATGACAATAATAAAACATTTGCCAACAGATACCCGGACATGTGGAAAGAGATATCAACCGGGGAAGCCGGACATATCATCACCCATGAAGGGCTGTTTAGTTATATCACAATAGCACCGCTTAAAGAGGGATGGATATCAAGCACCGGGGCGACCAAGGCACACCAGGCAAGCGAGCATGAGTTAAGTTCAACCGATTACAAGTGGAAAGCGGTATTGCATATCCCTGCTGAAGAATTTTTTGCTTTATCTCAAAGGTTGGCTGTTATTATCTCATTTGCTTTTCTCATTGCCATAATTATTATCGGGGTCTTGGTGTGGCGTTTTGTCAGAGCCTCTTATGAGAGGGAATTTGCCGCGGATAATTTAGTACGATCGAATCGTGAGTTAAAAGAACTGGAAGACATCATTACCGTCAGCCCGGGAGTTGCATTCCTATGGCGAAATGAAGAGGGCTGGCCCGTTGAGTTCGTTTCAGAGAATGTTAAACAATTCGGCTATAGCCCGGATGAACTGCGCTCCGGAAGCGTACCATTTTTAGATATGGTGCATCCTGATGATTTAGTCAGAGTGGGTCAGGAGGTAAGTGATTATTCCAAGAGTGGAGTCAAGGAATTCACTCAGGAATACAGGTTGGTCACCAAGGATGGACGTGTTGCATGGGTTGACGACAGAACATTCATTAGAAGAGACACTGATGGCAATATTACCCATTACCAGGGAATCATGCTGGACATTACAGAGAAAAAACAGGCCGAGGAGGTGCTGAAGCAGTACGAAAAGATCGTCTCCTCATCAAAAGACCTTCTGGCCTTTGTAGACAGGAATTTCATTTACAGATCAATTAACGGTCCATACCTCAAGGCGTTTGACAGATCGCGCGCCGAGATCATAAACCATTCAGTGCGTGAAGTGGTTGGCGAGGAAAATTATGACAATAATGTAAAGAACCATCTTAAGAAATGCCTGAAGGGAGATGAAGTCCACTTTCAGGCCTGGTACAGCACACCGTCCGCAGGCAAACGTTTCTGGGAAGTATCATACTATCCGTACTTTGAGCCTGACAATACGGTTTCCGGCATCGTTATTGGTGTCCACGACACAACCGAGCGCAAGCTGATGGAGGAGGCGCTGAGAACAGAGAACATCAAGCTCATTGAAGCACGCAAGATCGCCAGTCTCGGCAGCTGGGAATACGACATGGCAAAAGACAAACTGCACTGGTCCGAAGAGGCCTATGAGATATTCGGGGTGGACCGCGACGAGGGCCTTGAAGTGTCCCTTAAGGATCTAATGGGCGCTGTCCACCCTGACGACAGGGACTTTGTCAGAAACTCTTACGAGGATTCAGTGCTGAACAGGGTCCCCTATAACATTACGCACCGGGTGTTGACCAGGGACGGCACTGTCAAGCATGTCAACGAGATATGCGTGACCGAGTATGGCGAGGACGGCACGCCCTTCAGGTCCATAGGGACCGTGCTGGACATAACCGAACTGAAACTGGCGGAAGAAGAGATAAAAGAATACGCCCGCATGCAGTCAGTGCTCATAAAGGAGATAAACCACCGTGTCAAGAACAACCTCTTCGCCATACTTGGAATGATCAACGCCGAGAAGGAGCGTACCGGAGATGAGGGAATGGAACTTATCTCAAGGCTTGCCGGCAGGGTTCTTGGGCTCTCGGCCGTGCATGACATGCTCTCAAGGAGCGAGTGGCGGCCTGTTGCCCTGGAAGATCTCTGCATGGGAATACTCAAGGGGGTGTTTGCAGGCCTGCCTGGAGTTGTGGGTGTTGATTACACGGTCAGCCCTTCAGATATAAATGTCGCGAACACGCAGGCCCATCAACTAGCCATGCTCATTAACGAGCTTGCCACTAATTCTGTGAAACACAGGACGGACGAGAACAAGACGCTCCAGATAAATATAGATATTAAGGACAAGGGCGACGATCTGGTGTATATTTATTACAAAGACAACGGGCCGGGGTATCCGGAAGGTATAATAGAAGGAGATTTTCCTGATACGAGCATAGGGCTTGACGTGATGATGAACATTGCAAAGAGAAGCTTAAAGGGCAAAATAGACCTGAGCAACCACAGTGGCGGCGGGGCCGTCTGTGAGCTTGAGTTTGTTTTGCAGGCTAAATAATGATGGGTATGTGTCGAATAAAATACCGTAGTAAAGATGCATGAAAGCTGAAGGTTTATACATCTAACCTTATTCTATAAGTGTAGCAGAGTTATTATCCACAAGAAATATCACTTGCACAGCACATGGATATCACCATACCACGGAACTTCGCGTAAGGAAAAGCTTACAAATATTGCCTCTTAAAGCCGACAGTTATTGTTTATATATTCTGTTAAAATTGTAGGTGTGAGGTTCTTGTATTGGTGCGACACAATTTAACAATAAATTATAGATAGAGGTTGCATGGACAGTCAAAACAGAAAAGTGTATTTGAAATATCTGGTAATCCCAATAATAATTCTCTTGATGGTCCTTGGCTTGTCTCTATTATGGGATATTCTCAGGCACAATGAGACCTCTTCCCGGATTGCGCTTAACAGGGCACAGGCGTTTTACAATATTATCCAGGCCCACCGCATCTGGAATTCCGAGCATGGTGGAGTTTACGTCTCCATAACCGACAAGATGCAGCCGAACCCGTATCTTGCAGACCCCCGGAGGGATGTCACTACATTGGGAGGACTCAGCCTTACGAAGGTTAATCCAGCCTTCATGACCAGACAGGTGTCTGAGATTGTCCTGGACCATGGTAATGTGCTGTTTCATATCACAAGCCTGTTGCCTTTAAACCCGGACAACAAGGCAGATAAATGGGAGACTTCAGCGCTCCGGTCTTTTAGAGAAGAGGATATGGAACGGTTTGAGTTGATGGATATGAATGAGAAGCATGTATACAGGTACATGGCCCCACTGCGGGTCAGGAAGTTCTGCCTGCCGTGTCATGCGGACCAGGGGTACAAGCTGGGAGACATACGGGGAGGGATAAGCGTGACCTTTCCTGCAGAGCCCTTCATCCAGGCAGACAAGGGGCACTTAAACAGCATGTTGCTTACGTATGCTGCCATTTTTCTTTTAGGATTTTTAAGTCTTTCCTTATACATGTACCGCTTGATGATCAATGAAAAAAAGCTTGAACGCTACCGTGATCATCTGGAAGACCTGCTGAAGGAACGTGAAAATGATGAAGCCCTTTTAAAGGCTATTATTGGCTCCACCGCTGACGGCATTTTAGTGGTGGACAAGAATGCTAATATAATCCATACAAACAAAAAATTTGCTGAAATGTGGAACATACCAGAAGAGTTAATGAACGCCAAGAAAGATAAACAAATATTTACGTTTGCCCTTAAACAGCTGGAGAAACCCAAGGAATTCACTTCACTGATACGGAGGCTGTATGAATCCGACGATACAAACACGGGAATTATTACGTCCAATAATGGTTGTATTTTTGAACATTATTCATGCCCACTATTTCAGGGAAAATATCACACAGGGCGCGTCTGGAGCTTCAGGGACATCACCGAACGTAAAAAGGCAGAGGAAGAAATAAAAGAATATACCCGCATGCAGTCAGTACTCATAAAAGAGATAGATCATCGCGTAAAGAACAACCTGTACACCATACTGGGAATGATCAATGCTGAAAAAGAGCGCGTTGGAAATGAGGGCAAAGAGCTTGTCTCAAGGCTTGCAGGCAGAATATTAGGGCTCTCTGCTGTCCATGGTATGCTCTCAAGGAACGAATGGCGGCCCATTGAACTGGACAGTCTCAGCAAGGAGATATTAAAGGGAGTATTCTCCGCTATGCCGGAGAGCAGGAATGCAACCTATATAGTTACCCCATCCGGGATAATGGTTGGAAACCAGCAGGCGCATCAGCTTGCCATGCTCATTAACGAGCTTGCCACCAATTCTTTAAAGCACAGGACGGACGAGAACAAGACGCTCCAGATAAATATAGATATTAAGGACAAGGGCGACGATCTGGTGTATATTTATTACAAAGACAACGGGCCGGGGTATCCGGAAGGTATAATAGAAGGAGATTTTCCTGATATGAGCATAGGGCTTGACGTGATGATGAGTATTG
>DAOWET010000123.1 GCA_030638335.1 Nitrospirota bacterium | reverse complement strand
CGCCTCACCCGTTCCGCTTCGAAGGGAATCTGTGCCGATGGTGCCACAGGCACCTTCTTATAAAAATGCATTTGACATTAAACCCAGTATTGAAGAATCGCAGGTGAGTAGGCCAAGGCCAGCGGAGAAGAATGCATAGTGTCTGAGGAGTGAGGAAACACTGTGTCCGAGCGACGAGTCATGCATTCAGCTGGATGAGGCCGTAAGCGAGCCGCCCCTCACGGAGGGGTCTTCTCCGGGCAAGTGGAATATCGCCCCTAGTAAAGGGGGTCCGTGACCCTTTTGCGGACAAAAAGTGCCGGGGGTATGGGGCGAGCAGCCCCAAACAAAAAGATTCTTATATAAACAAACAAGCCCGCCTGATGTAGTGGCGGCCTTGTCTGAGAAAAATATAATTTCCTTGTATTTCCTATGTTCAGCTTATATTGTTTGCGGGGAAACATTGACCCTTTTGACACCTTCCGGTTAGACTTTCAACTATGGACCTCTTTGGCGATCAGCATCTGGACATGGACACCAGCAAAAAGGCAGACGCCCCGCTGGCCTTTCGCATGGCCCCCCGCACCCTTGATGAGTACGTGGGCCAGGAGCATATTATAGGGGAGGGCAGGCTCCTGAGGCGCGCGGTGGAGGCGGACAGCATAAGCTCCATCATATTATATGGCCCCCCCGGCACGGGCAAGACAGCGCTTGCGCGCGTGATAGCCAGAAAGACCGAGGCGGCCTTCCGCTGGCTCAACGCCGCCATGGTCGGGCTGGACGACCTCCGCAAGGTGCTCAAAGAAGCCAGAGAGCTCCACGCACGCGGCATGAGGACCATACTGTTCCTGGACGAGATACACAGGTTCAACAAGCTCCAGCAGGACGCGCTCCTTCCGGACGTGGAGGAGGGCACGCTCATCCTCATAGCGGCCACCGTGGAAAACCCCTTCTTCTATATTAATTCCGCCCTGCTTTCAAGGAGCCAGGTATTCGAACTAAAACCCCTTTCAGAGGACCACCTGCTTGGGCTTTTAAGGCGTGCCATCTCGGACAGCGTCCGTGGGTTTGGTTCCATGGATATCGAAGTTGATGACGAGGCCCTCCGCCACCTTGCCCTTGTGGCCGACGGGGACGCGCGCCGCGCGCTTACCGCGCTTGAGGTAGCCGTGCGCACCACGCCTGCCTCCAGCGAAGGAGCAGTGCACATCACCATGGAGGCGGCGCAGGATTCCATACAGAAGAAGGCCGTGGTCTATGACCGGGACGGGGACGCGCACTACGACACCATAAGCGCCTTCATCAAGAGCATGAGGGGTGGGGACCCGGACGCCACCGTGTACTGGCTTGCGAAGATGCTCTACGCTGGAGAGGACCCCCGCTTTGTTGCGCGCCGCATAGTGATAGCGGCCAGCGAGGACGTGGGCGAGGCAGACCCCATGGCCCTTGTGCTGGCCTCGGCCGCGCTCCGCGCCGTGGAGTTCGTGGGCATGCCCGAGGCACGCATCCCTCTTGCGCAGGCTGCCCTGTATGTTGCCAACGCACCAAAGAGCAATGCGTGTTACATGGCCATCAAGGAAGCCATGGATGATGTTGAGAGCGAGACCACCCGGGAAGTGCCTGAACACCTGAAGGACGCAAGCTACAAAGGGGCCAGGGAACTCGGCCATGGCAAGGGTTATATTTACACCCATGACCACCCCGAGGCCAGCCAGTCTTTCATGCCTGGGCAAAGGACTTATTACCGGCCAGCCAGGCAAGGCCCGCCCGCGGCTGCGGCTGATGATGAAGAAGGGCGTAACCCCTTGAATAAAAAGGATTCCTGACCCACTCCTTCTTCTCTATATTTAGTATGTGTTATGGTAGCCACCTTTTTAGCCCATTCGTGGTACAATGGTAGCGGTAAAAGTCATATGGGTGCTATTCCCTCGCACTTTAAAGGAAAAGAAATGATGACCAGTGAGCGTATAGATGGCTTCTTCACCCTTCGCGGGGGCGAGTTCAACGAGGCTGGAAAATCGGCCACCGGGCTCAAGAAGGCGCTTCGGGAACAGGGATATGAGCTTGAGGCATCACGCCGCGCGGCAGTGGTCGCGTTTGAGGCCGAGATGAACGTGATCATACACGCTGTTGCCGGCACGTTGCAGTACAGCCTGGAGGACGATGAGGTGAAGATCGTCGTAATCGATATGGGCCCTGGCATACCTGACGTGGCACAGGCCATGAAAGAGGGTTTTTCAACCGCGCCTGAATGGGCCCGCGAGCATGGCTGGGGCAGCGGGCTCGGGCTTCCCAATATTAAGAAGAACAGCGACAGGCTTGTAATAGACACCGTGCCGGGGGAGGGCACAAAGCTTGAGGCTGTTATAAGGCTTGGCCGGAGCTCCGGCGATGGGAGTGCCTCTTGACTGCGGCGGAACTTGTGGAACTCTTAGGCGGCACTGTGGTCACCGGTCCGAAGATGGACAGCGTTGTCACCGGCTGTTATGTGAGCGACCTGCTCTCGGACGTCTTAAGCAGCAGCGAGAAGGGCCAGTTCTGGGTCACGCAGCACACGCACCCAAACGTGGTTGCGGTGGCAGCGGTGAAAGGGCTTTCGGCCGTGCTCGTTGTGGGTGGAAAGACCGTGGCAGAGGACACGGTCGTGCGCGCCGGGTCGGAGGACGTCAATATAATCACAAGCGGGCTCTCGGCCTTTGAGGCCGCGGGCAGGATATACACGCTGCTTGAGAAGGAGGGGGTCGGCTAGAGCGGGCATCCGTCATTGCAGACAGGGTGATGCGCCGGGCGGTAATACATGAGAGAGTTTATCGCTGACCTGCATATCCATTCCTGTCTG
>DAOWET010000236.1 GCA_030638335.1 Nitrospirota bacterium | reverse complement strand
GCGAGTTTCCAAAGGGTTTCTCAGGCGCGCGCGCGAGGAAGATCTCCGCGGTGCTCTCCAGGTAGCGTTTTGAGCTTTCCTCAAGGTAGTCCTCGTAAAGGCGGTAGTAGTCCTCCCGGTTGATGTTGTGTATGTGGAGGAACCCGGCCACATTATCGCCGTCGTGGCGGTGGCGCAACTCGGTCTCAAGGTAGTCCTCGGCGTGCTCGGTGTCCCTCAGGTGCATGATGTTCCACTGTCCGGTAATGTGCGGGGCCTCTATATAGCGGTACTCCAACTCCTGGCCCGTGGCCTCCTTCGTGTGGTAGTCCAGGGTGAAGGTGGCGTCCCTGTTTTCGGAGATGGCCCAGAAAAAGGGCTGGCTTATATGCAAGCCGGTGGATTCTCTGTAGCCAAAGTTCGGGGGCAGCAGGCCTGTGCGCCTGTCCGTGACGATGGGGGCCCACAGGTAAGGCGTGTAGAACACGGGAAAGTCCTTTATCCTGAACCTCGCGTGCGTGGCCTTGATGCGCTCTCCAACGAGCACGTCCACATCCGAGCCCCTGAAGCACCAGGCCGGGGGCGTGTCCACGCAGGTCGTGAGATCAGCGCCCAACAGCCGGAAATGCCCGTCTCCTAAAATGTAGAGTTCGCGGGCGTCCACAAAGTAATTGCCCTCAAGGAAAGTCACCTCCGTGTCATAAAGCACTCCCGTGCCCGCGTCCATGTCCATGTCAGCGCGCTGGCCCCTGGCCCTGAACTCGGAGCTGTTGATTATCACAGAGCCCTCGGCAGCCATGGTGGAGTCAGTCCCGTTGTATACGGCACTGTCGCTCCAGAGGGTGTAGTCGGCATTCTTGAAGCGCACGGAGCCGGTGAAGACATACAACCCGTCCCGCTGCTCGAGCTTGTCAGAGGATATGTCGATCTCCGGGGGCGCCCCTGAAGAGATGGAGGGGACTCCCAGCAGTACTCCCATCAGTACTCCCAGCCGTACTCCAAGAAGCGCTATGGCAAGTGCGGCCCTCAACGCGGCGCGCATTCCCTGAGCCTCGCATGGACACCCTTGACACCCAGGGCCTCAAGGGCCTCGCCCGCTGTATAGAAGGACCCGGTCACAAGCACTGTCTTGCCCAAGGCCCTTGCCTCATCAAGTGCGTTGTTCACCCCATGCACGGCCCTGGCCTTGTGTCCAAGAGCGGATACTGCGCCTGCAAGTTCTTCCGGGGAGGTGGCCCGCCCGTAGGCAGGGGCTGTGCAGATGATCTCTCCGGCAAGGGGCAGCAGCGGGCGTATCAGGCCCTCCACGTCCTTGTCCTTCATAACGCCAAGCACCAGCACGGTTTCCTCTGAAGGCGCAACCGGCCTCTTGAGCAGTTCCCTGGCCAACGCGAGGCTTGCGGCAGGGTTATGCGCTCCGTCCAGATAAACCGGCGGGTCCTTTGCAACAAGCTCCAGCCTGCCGGGCCACTTGAGGCCCTTCAGGCCCTGCCTGACCGCAGAGACCATCTCCTCCTGCCCCAGAGCCAGTACCTTTGCAGCCAGAGCGAAAGCCCTTACCGCCACTGCCGCGTTCATGGCCTGATGCTCACCCGAAAGCGGCACCTCAATGCCCGGAACACTAAGCCCATCGTCACTGTATGTCAGGCTGATCCGCCCGGGTTCAGCATTTTCAAGCTTATAGGAGAAATCCTCTTCAAGGAGGTGCAGCTCGGAGCTTTCGCGTGCCGCGGCCTCTCTCAGTTCCAGAAGGGCCTCCGGCTCCTGCGGGGCGGATACCACTGGCACCCCCGGCTTGATAATGCCCGCTTTTTCCGAGGCCACCTCAGCCAGTGTTGTGCCGAGAAACTCCATATGGTCCATGCTTATGGGCGTGATAACAGACATCTCCGGCACGATCACGTTCGTTGAGTCAAGCCTTCCGCCAAGGCCGGTCTCCACCACGGCCCACCGGACCTTGCGCTCTCTGAAGTGTACGAACGCCATGGCTGTCACTACCTCGAAGAACGTGGGGTTCAGGCCATGGGCCGCCTCCCGCACCCTTTGGGCCAGCTCTACAACTTCCCGCTCTGTGACCTCCGCTCCGTCCACCCTTATGCGCTCTGTGAAGCTCAGCAGGTGGGGCGAGGTGAAAAGACCTGTGCTTACCCCCGCACTCTCCAGCATCGAGGCGACCATGGCGGCGGTGGAACCCTTGCCGTTGGTGCCTGCTATATGGATGCTGTGGAAGGCCCTGTGGGGGTTGTCCAGCCGCCCAAGAAGCGCGCTTATGTTATCCAGGCCCAGCTTGATCCCCACGGACTGCAGGCTGTATAGGTAATCTATAATATTGTTATATGACATGAACATAGGCATTTTACCTTATATTTGAAACCACTGTCATGCCGCGTGTGCCTGCTGATGCGATTCTGATATAATTGCCAGTATGAAAGAGGCCCTGCTTTATGAAAAGCTCCCTGGCGGCGAGGTCAAATGCGGCATGTGCGCACACCGCTGCAAGGTCAAGCCAGGCAAGAGGGGCATCTGCTCTGTAAGGGAGAACCAGGACGGCACGCTCGTGAGCCTTGTCTATGGCAAGCTCATAAGCGCTAATGCCACCGACCCTGTGGAGAAAAAGCCCCTGTACCATTTCCTTCCCGGCTCCCGCACGTATTCAATAGCTTCGGTTGGCTGCAATTTCCGCTGCCGCCATTGCCAGAACTTCGAGATCAGCCAGCTGCCGCGCGCTCTTGGCGATGCCCAGGTCCCCGGGGAGGAGAGCACCCCGCAGATGGTGGTTGCAGAGGCCATGGGCGCGGGGTGCCAGAGCATTGCTTATACCTACACCGAGCCAACCATATTCATGGAGTTCGCCCTTGAAACCGCGCGCTTTGCAAAGGAGAAAGGGCTCAGGAACATATTCGTAAGCAACGGTTTCATGACGCCCGGGAGCGTGGACCTCATCGCTCCATACCTTGATGCAAACAACATAGACCTGAAAGGTGACGACGGGTTCTACCGTGTGTTCTGCGGGGGCAGGCTGGCGCCTGTGCAGGAGACCATAATCGCCATGAAGGAGCGTGGGGTATGGGTGGAGGTGACAACGAACATTATTCCCGAAATAAACGATTCGGACGAGACCCTTGAGATGCTCGCCAGGTTCATAGCCTCGGTGGACAAGGGAATACCATGGCATGTCACAAGGTTCCACCCGGCCTTCCAGATGAAGGACAAGGAGCCCACACCGCTTGATACCCTCAAGAGGGCACGTGAGATAGGCATGCGTTGCGGGATCATGAACGTCTACATCGGAAATGTTTCAGGTAGCGGGGCCGAGAACACTCTATGCCATCGCTGCGGAGAGGTCCTTATCCAGCGCGCTGGATTCCGTGTGGAACAGGACATGATAAGCGGCGGTTCCTGCTATTCATGCGGAATTAACCAGCCCG
>DAOWET010000034.1 GCA_030638335.1 Nitrospirota bacterium | reverse complement strand
GGGATCAAGCATAAATCCGAATGTAACTATTTCTGCAGGTGTAGCCTCGGTAGTGCCAACTAAAGAGTTTTCTCCCGATGAACTTCTCAAAGAGGTTGACAATGCCCTGTACCGGGCCAAGCAAAAGGGTCGCAACTGCGCTGTTGGAATTAAGATTACCCCCTCCGTGAAGTCATAACGTCCGTTACATGGAATACTCATTTAGACAGAGGCACCAGACATTAGAGGTGAAAAGAAACCTCCCCTTTCTTCAATCATATAGATTTTAGCACTGGCAATCGTTGCTTGAGAAGTATGGAATACTTATTAATTTGCGGTTGAAGTCAGCATGGTTTCATCTGTTACCAACCTGCTAGTTACTCATAGAAAGATTCCATGTGGATGACTTCCTGAAGTTAACAGGCATTAATATCCAATAAACATCAGAAGTGCAAGTAGAGATCATCATGATCTATTAATGATATTTTCCTTTACTCGCTCCAGTGAACTTGATAGACTATATTAGTTAGGCTTGGATGTTTACATGTATTATTGCTGTAGGATCGATCGGGTTCAGAGGTAGTGATTACTGTGAAGAGAGCCTCCAATACCCTGGCAATGCTTCTGATCGTCGTAGCCTTCTCCACGGGCCAGGCCATGGCCCTTACCATTGAGCAGCGCCTGGACAATGCCTTGGGCCGCCAAGGCAGCCTTGAGGAACTCAAAGAGGTGCTTACTGAGCGTCCGGACCTTGCGGATGTGGTAGTGCCCGCCAATATGAACAAGTTCGACCAGAAATTCCCCATACACTATGCCATCAGGGACAACCCGGATATACTGAAATACCTCATCTCCCTGGGCGTGAACGTTAACGCAAAAAACGCAAACGGCTGGACAGCTCTTTATCAGGCTTCCGCCTTTGGGAACCAGGAGATACTTATGACCCTGCTTGATGCTGGGGCAGACCCTAACATACCTGACAACGAAAGCCAGTACCCCATTCATATGGCCGCCGAACGTGGCAAGGCCGCCGTTGTAAAGGCCTTGGCAGAACACGGAGCGGATGTCAACGTAAAGGACAACGATACAACCACACCGCTCATCGCAGCCTCCACTAATGCCTACGCTGACGTGGTTGAAGTCCTGCTTCAGGCGGGTGCTGACAAGGACGCCAAGACCAGGGGGGGCTTCACAGCACTTATTGAGGCCGAACGCGCTCCGCTCCCGGATAAGATCTATGAGTATGCGCGCATCAAGGAGATGCTTACCGGTCAGGCCGGGGCAGTAACTATGCCTGCATCAAAAGCAGCTGCCAGGCCTCCTGAATCAACGCCGGCAGAAGCAGGGCCCGTAACAGAACCAAAATCCGGTGAACCCGCCCCTTCAACACCAGCAAAGACCACACTACCTCCTGATAAACCATTTACCTTTGAGCGCTCGGAAATATCTGACTTGAAGATATTTGTGCTCTCCGGCGATGGCAACCCTGACTCAGCCCAACTACTAATGAGAAAACTATTCCGCATGGGATACATAGTTGACCGCATCGGAACGGCCGAAGAACGCCACAACAAAACCACAGTCTACTACATCCCCGACAAGCAGGCTTATGCCGAAACTCTAGCCACCAGGATTGGCCCTGACACCGTGGTCAAGCCGGTTGGCTGGCAGACCACATTCCATATTGTAATCATCACCGGCACAAACCCAACCAGTGGTCAGTAGGAAAAGATTAATCTGTTAACCGTACGGCATCAGGTGCAGGTCATCCACTGGAATGAATTTCATCCTCTCACAAAATATATGGACAGCACTAGCAAGATAATGTACAATGTTTAGTATATAAACAGCGTTCAGTAACATGGGAATTACGGAAAGAAGAAATAGAGACAGGGAGAAGATGCGTAAGCGTATCCTTGATACCGCGATGAAGCTTTTCCTTGCCGACGGATACGAGAGCGTATCCATGCGTCGTATCGCGGATATGATCGAGTACAGCCCTGCGACTATTTACCTTTATTATAAGAGCAAGGATGCTATCTTTTACGAGCTGCATGATATAGGGTTCGAGAAACTTTATAAGAAGCAGTCATTAGCCTATTCGTTCAAGGACCCGTGGAAGAGGCTGGAAAAGCATGGCAAGGCATACATCGATTTTGCACTGGGAAACCCGAGGTATTATGAGTTGATGTTCATAATGGAGGCCCCTGAGAAGGATTTCTCAAAAAAGGACGAGGGTGATATTGGCTATCGGTCCTTCGATTTTCTGGTGCAAAACATCAGGGACTGTATGGATCAAGGCTATTTAAAGAAGACTGATGCCAGTGTTGCGGCATTTTCCTTCTGGTCGCTTATTCACGGAATAGTCTCTCTTGTATTAAGAGGAAAAGCCGTGATGTTCGAGGAAGGCCAGATGGAAGCAGTTGCGAGGGACTCGCTGAAATATGTAATGAACAGCATCAGGAACAAGTGATATTTTTTTGTTTTGATACTAAACAGTGTTCAGATACAGAACAATGTTCATTAAAGGAGAAGTCATGAAATCAGACAAGGTGGTAATAGTAACAGGAGCCTCATCGGGTATAGGGCGGGCAACTGCGTCGCTGCTTGCTGCATCCGGATACATGGTATACGGTACAAGCCGCAAGGACGGAAGCCCCAGTGCGGACGGAGTTGTCATGAACAGACTCGATGTCAGGGAGGATGCTTCTGTCAGGTCATTTGTTAATGAGGTATTTGAGCGACAGGGAAGGATTGATGTACTTGTGAACAATGCAGGATACGAGATTGCGGGCTCTATTGAGGAGACTTCACTAAGTGAGGCGAGGGAGCAGTTCGAGACCAATTTCTTTGGCGCCGCACGTATGGTCCATGCTGTACTGCCTCATATGAGGCGGCAACAAAGCGGGCACATAGTGAACATCAGTTCTCTTTCAGGTCTCGTAGGCATACCCTTTCATGGATATTACAGCGCAAGCAAGCATGCCCTTGAAGGGTATAGCGAGGCCTTGAGGTTTGAGTTGATAGGGCATGGAATTAATGTCTCTCTTGTGGAGCCGGGCTTTATGAGAACAAACCTTGAGCCCTCCTCTCACTGGGTCAAGGGGACGATAGAGGATTATTCTGACGCGCGGCAGAAGGCCAATAAATACTTCAGAAATGGCAGCAGAGCCGGAGATGACCCCCTGCTCGTAGCACGGACTATAAAGAAGATTATCAAGAACAGGTCTCCACGCCTAAGGTACAAAGTTGGCGGCGTTGCGGTTAAAGTGCCAAGAATAAAGGCGCTGGTACCGGAAAGAGTTTTTGAGAAGGGCCTTCTCAGGCGCATGGGCCTCAAATGAATAGCCCGGCAAAAGAAGTACGCATACGCGAAGCGATGGAGTCTGATGTCAATGGTGTCCTTGAGGCACAGAGGGCTGCATTTGAGAGATATGCGCCTTTTGTTAAGGCCGCTTCGTTCCCTCCTTTGTGCGAGAGAGCAGAGGGTGTGCGTAATGATATTAATAGAAAGACCGTATTAGTGGCCGAGGACTTGAGTGGCCTTATCGCTGGCTCAATAAGGTATTCTCTAAACGCAGGTGTATGTGCATTGGACAGGTTATCGGTGCATCCCACGCATCAGGGGCGTGGCGTCGGGAGACTTCTCGTTCGCGAGGTGGAGAGGAGTGTGGCTGGAAAAGTGCACAAGGTATTTCTTGAGACAGGGCTTCTGGCTGAAGGTCTGCTCATGTTCTATACCCGGCTCGGGTATTCCGGCGAGGCAGTTCTTAGAAACCACTACGGAGCGCATGACTGGATAGTAATGTCAAAGTTCCTCTGAGATAAAAAGCACACGTCTTCCTGTGTTCCGCCTTATTAATTTGTCTCACCTTCGTTGTTATACTTCATATATCATGGAGGTCACCAAAAAAACTGCTACACTAAGTGGCTTTCATCTTCCAGTCTTCGAGAGTTTCCGAATCAGATACCTATTAACTACAGGAAGAAGTCCGGTGCCATTACAACCGTAGCATTTTGCGGCTTATATGTAGAAAGTCCCGAAACCAGGCATGTCACGATCTAAGGATTTCCGAAAGAACTGTTCAGTTACCTGACTTATTTCCCTGTCAACTCCAGGAAGAGATCCCCGTCCTGCTATAATAAATGCAGACGATATCTGCCGCAATAGAATATTTGAGAGGAGGTCGCCATACCATGATAACCCTCACCTCTGATTTCGGGCTTCGCGACCCCTTTGTGGGCATGATGAAGGGCGTGATACTGGGCATAAACCCTGATGCGAGCATAGTTGACCTCACGCATGGAATATCACCGCAGGACATCCGCGGAGCGGCCCTGGCCATTGCAGGGGCCTTCCGGTACTTCCCCCGCGGCGCCACCCATGTTGTCGTTGTAGACCCCGGGGTCGGCAGCCTTCGCAGGGCGATTGCCGTAAGCGCACACGGCCACAGGTTCGTGGCCCCTGACAACGGCGTACTCTCAGGGGTCATATCCACGGACCCGCGCGCGCGGGTTTTCCACATGAACGAGCAAGAGTACTTCCTTGAAGGCGCAGGCGGCACCTTTGACGCGCGCGACGTATTCGCCCCCGTGGCCGCATGGCTGGACAGGGGAAAGAGCCTTGAGGACATGGGGGCCCAGATCACGGACCCAAAGCTCCTGGAACTTCCGGCCCCTGAAATATCAGGCGGAAAGATCACCGGTCAGGTCATCAACATCGACTCCTTTGGAAACGCCATAACCAATGTCCGCGCCTCGGACCTTTTGGCCATCGGCAAGGGCCCCTACCGCGTCAGGATCAGGGACACCGAGGCAGGGGTCGTGAGCTGCTATGCTGAGGGCGAGTGCAATGTGCTGTACGCGCTCATGAACAGCTCCGGCCTGCTGGAGTTCTTTCTTGACCGTGGCAGCGCCGCCCGTTCGCTGGGCCTGGAAATTGGCGAGCAGGTAACGGTCATAACCGTAAAAGAGTAAGACCCTCAGCCCCAAACCACCTCTATCCAGAGCAAAAGCATAAAGCATTATGACCATTTTATGTTGATTTATCAGCATTTTAAATAAATACTTGACAAATCTAGTAGGGTATTATTATCCTATAACTATGCTGAAGCTATCCACAAAAGGGCAATATGGCGTACGCGCCATGTTCGAGGTGGCAAAGGGCTATCCTGACCGCCCTGTCTCCATCAAGGAGATAGCCCGGCGGCAGGAGGTCTCGGTGGCCTACCTCGAGCAGATACTCAGCACCCTCAGGCGCGCGGGGCTCATAAGCAGCGTGCGCGGCCCGGGCGGGGGCTACCTCCTGACCCACGGCCCTGCGCACATCAGCATCGCGGTCATACTCAGAGAGCTTGAGGGCCCGGTGTCCATCGCCAGCTGCATGGACCCGGAGGAGGGTTGCCACAGGGTGGAGGGCTGTGTCACGCACACGCTCTGGCGCTCGCTTGGGGAGAAGATCGATGCGTTCCTGTCCACCATAACCCTCGACGACCTCCTGAAGGACGAACGCCTCCTTATGGACGCGGCGGAGCATGACAGGATAGTGACAATAAAGAGAGCAGCAGCGGGTCAGGGCGGGTAATGGCGATCAGATTCGTAGAGAACGTCAAGGCCGACGTCACAACGGACATCGTATACATGATGTGCCCCATGCACCTGCTGAAGCTCGAGG
>DAOWET010000038.1 GCA_030638335.1 Nitrospirota bacterium | reverse complement strand
TGGTGGCCGGACCGTGTGATAAGGCTTGTTGACAGAAAACATTGCTCCATGGAGGGCTCCATACACGAGCGGGTGAAGGTGGAAGGGGACATCACGGACCTCTTAGGCATCATTGACCATTACAGCTTCAGGGACTACTCCGACATGATCGCCCGCATGAATACCTATTCCACACAGAGCGCAATCGAGCTGGTGAGCAATGGAGCGCATGTGGGCGCGCTGACCCCCTTTGCGCATCTTGCGTGGATGTTCTTCCGCTCCTACGTGCTTAAATTCGGCTTTCGCCAGGGTATTGACGGCCTTACCGTATCCGCTCTCACAGCCTTGAACTCCTTTCTCAAGTACAGCAAATGCATTGAGATGACCCGAAACGTATCAAAGGATTAGCTTTTCATCATCAGGAGAAAATATTCTCATCTTGTACCATGCCTTCTCATTTATGTGAAAATTCCAATGAAACAATATGAAATAAATGAATATTTTTTCCACTATGGGGATATATCCATGCGTGACCAGAGGGCAATCCCCATCATGCGAATGGATTATAATGAATTGTAATAAACAGATTAATTAATGTTGTAGATTTAGGATAAATGGAACCCACTTCTGTAAATACGTCAGTATAATTCCATATTCTGACGTAAGTAATAATTCTTATAAATCAATAAAATATAAAAATTTGCGCAAGACAGACATTTCAATTATACTAACTCACATTTGGGAAGACGAATAAGTAAGAATAATAGATTATTTTAATAAAGTGAGAGGGGAGATAAAGTGGACATCGAAAAAAGAAATAAGTTATGGGCTTTAATTGTCACCGGCGCTCTGATTTTGATCAGCTTGATTTACATCAAGGCCAATATCTACTTTCTGTATCTTGTCGTCTACATCTGGTTTGGTGTGGCCTACGGGATGATGCTCCAGTACGGACGGTTTTGTTTCGCATCCGCATCGAGGGATCTGTTTGCCGCGGGGGTGCCGCGAATGGCCGTGGGTATCCTGATTGCGCTGATCTTCTTCAGCCTGATCCAGGCCGCCCTGGCCTCGACGGACATGAGCACTTTCCATCCAGCGCCCTTTGGCATCCACATGCTGATAGCTGGATGCGTATTCGGCGTGGGGATGGTCCTGGCGGGCGGCTGCGCCTCGGGTTCTCTGTACAAGGTCGGCGAGGGCAATATGACCTCGCTGCTGGCCGTTGTCGTAGGCCTCTGTCTCGGGCAGGCAGTTTTCGTGGACCTCGGGGGAGTATTCAACAAGCTCCTTCCCCAGTCCTGGATAGACGGCGCACACCAGACGCAGGCGGCGGTGCTTGCAGGCCGGGGGCTTGAGATGCCCGTCAACACGTGGTTCGACCACTACCTGGTGGGTTACATCTGGAAGCAGCCGACGTACACCGTGGCCGGGTTGTTGGCCGACAATCCGCACCACCCGACAACTGCGAACATCTTCCTGGGCAACGCTGTTATCAACTCCATAATCCCCGCCCTCTTGATCCTTGGCATAATCTACTGGTTCTATCCGAGGAAAGTGCATAAGACGAGGGTGATCAAGGAGAAGGGGAGTTTCTCCATTGGAGATAACTTCGCGGGCATCTGGAAGATGATAACCGCCTCCAAGAGGACCTCCATGATGGGTATCCTCGTGGGCATCACCGCCGGCCTTCACATCCTCACGATTGCCGGCATGCAGAAGAGGTTCGCTGTCAAGAGCTCGAACTTCGGAGAGCTCCTCCTTAGGATGGGCTATGATAAGGATGTTACGCCAAAAGGAACGGTCTTTGACCCCGGCTACTGGTATATCACGAGCCAGGAGGGCCAGGTCGGTGCCTGGATACTCGAGAAGTTTGGCTGGGACATGCATGACAACATGTTCTTCGGATGGGTAAACGGGATACCCGAGCTCTGGCGCAACCCGGCGCTCTGGATGTCCCTTGGCATAATCTTTGGCGCCATGATAATGGCCCTCCTGCAGAAGGAGTTCAAGGTCAAGTTCCCGTCAACCGAACTCATGGTATGGGGCATTTCGGGCGGCCTCCTCATGGGCATGGGCTCACGCCCCTCGCTCGGCTGCAACATCGGCGGCTTCTTCATCCGCGCTGCGGGAGGGGACCCCAACGGCTGGGTCTACGGCACGGGCATGGTGCTCGGGGCTTTTGTGGGCGTGAAGTTCTTTAACTGGTGGACCGAGAGACAGATGGCCAAAGAAATGGCTGATTTCGACATAGACCTGTAATAAATATAATCAAGGAGGATGTGAAATGGGAGTGAAGTTCGAGAAAAAAGAAGAAGGCAAGTACATGCTCGACGTGTGCGGCTTCGTTTGTCCGCACCCCCAGATCTATACAAAGAAGTCCCTTGAGAAAGTGAACTCTGGAGACGTGATCGACGTTGTGTTCGACAACCCTTCCTCTGGTGAGACTATCATCCAGATGTGCGAGGCTGCCGGTCATGAGATCATGGAACAGAAACAGGATGCCGGGAAGCTGGTTTATGTCATCAAAAAAGCATGACATGCCTTTTACGGCAACAGGAGAATAATTTATTATGAAGACTACCATGACAGTGATTATTGCCACTATTGCGTGCATACTGGGCCTGCTTATCTTTTTAAGTCAGCAGAAGCCCGTTGCAGCCTCTAGCAAGGCGCAAGCTACCTCCGGTGGCTACGGCGAAGAGTCCGGCGGCTACGGCGAAGAGTCCGGCGGCTACGGCGAGTCAGGTGGCTACGGCGAGTCCGGTGGCTATGGCGAGTCAGGTGGCTACGGTGAATCAGGCGGCTATGGCGAATCCGGTGGTTACGGCGAGTCCGGCGGCTACGGCGAGTCAGGTGGCTACGGCGAGTCAGGTGGCTACGGCGAATCCGGTGGCTATGGCGAATCCGGTGGATACGGCGAGTCCGGTGGCTACGGCGAGTCAGGTGGCTACGGCGAGTCCGGCGGAGCTGATGTGTCTGCCTCTAAGAAACCTGCTTTTGAGTGGGTTACTGCTGAGGACGGATGCAGGTGGAAAAAGAGGGTTCGCTAGCAGGAATCAACGCGCAACGGAGCCGTCCCCGGTTTTTATGGCTGGACTCTAGCGGATACGGCAAATAGTTGATATACTGTTTGTGTGGACTTGCTTCAAGCGGTTGCGTATTGATCAGTGCACGGATGAAAGAGGAGGGGCCTGGAGGCCAGTGCCTTACGGGACAGTTTTCCAGCCCCTCCATGTTTTTTTAACCATCGAGAGGTGAGGGACTGGTTGATTCGCGCCATACCCACCATAGCCGGAGGTTATGAGACATGAAGAACATACTTATAGCTATTGACGATACAAAGAGTTCAGAGGCCGCGATATTCGAGTGCGCGAGCAATTTCTGTGGCCGTATAAGCCCGGAGACTGTCACGCTCCTGTATGTGGAGAGGTTCGAGGGCCGCTCTCTCATGGACGAGATGCTGGGGGATGCCGAGATGTCCACCCTTAAGGAAGTGCTTGAGGGCACGGAATACAAGGAAAAGCTGGACAAGAAGGCAGCTGCCATCGTCGACCACTACGAGAAGGAACTCAAGGCAAAAGGCGTCTCCAATATCAAGACCGTGATCAAGGCCGGACACCCTGCTGAAGAGATACTCAGTACTGCCGAAGAGGTGAAGGCTGACATGATCATTGTCGGTTCAAGGGGCAAGAGGGCCGGCAGCCTGATAATGGGCAGCGTAAGCAGGGAAGTTGCCAACCACGCAGACATACCGGTTCTTATTGTAAAATAGATTTAGAGCTTTAGAGGGATAACATCCCTGAACATTGAAAGGAACCGGGGTTCTTTTGCGTCACAGTGGTCTGCCCGACAAAATTGCGTATAATTCCGTGGAAACCCCCTGTGAGCCTCACTCCATGAGACACGACGATGGTGCTGTTGTGTTGGGTGGCGGGCTTGCGGGGCTCTCAGCGGCCCATGCCTTCGCGTCCGAGGGTGTCTCCCCACTGGTTTTCGAGGCTGATGATACCGTAGGCGGGCTCTCAAAGACCATTGTGCGAGGCGGTTTCCGCTTTGACCTTGGCGGCCACAGGTTCCACACCAGGGACAAGGCAGTGGAGGACCTGGTCCGGCAGCTCATGGGCGACGAGCTTCTGCATGTGGGCCGCAAGAGCCAGATCTACATGAACGGAAGGTTCTTCGACTACCCTCTAAAACCCCTGAACTCCCTCTCGGGCCTTGGCATACCCACTGTGGCCCGCATTGTCGCAGACTATATCGTAGAGCGTGTCAAGGGTATGTTCCAGCCCGACCCGGGCGACTCGCTTGAGGACTGGGTGGTCAGGAACTTTGGCCGCAAGATGTTCGACATATACTTCAAGGTCTACAGCGAGAAGGTCTGGGGCATCCCCTGTGACCGCATAAGCAGGAGCTGGGTGGAGCGTCGCATAGAGGGCCTCTCACTGGCCACGGCCATAAAGAACGCATTCTCAAGCGCGGTTGGCCGCGACCTTCCCACGCTCATAGAGAACTTCCTCTACCCCGCCCTCGGCATTGGCCGCATCTCGGACCGGTTTGCCGAGGAGATAAACCGGACGGGCCATGTTCACACAGGCTCTCCGGTGCGGAAGATCACCCACGACGGCAAAAGGATAACCTCTGTGCTTGCGGGCCCGGAGGGTGTGCTCATGGAGGTGGCGGCAGGCCGCTATGTCTCCACCATACCGCTTACCGCATTAGCCTCCATGATGGACCCCGCCCCACCGGAGGGTGTGCTGGCCGCGGCCTCGTCCCTTGGCTACCGGGACCTTGTAATAGCCGCGGTGGCCGTTGACAAACCGGTTGTCACTGACCTCT
>DAOWET010000087.1 GCA_030638335.1 Nitrospirota bacterium | reverse complement strand
GTTGAAAGCCTCGGGCGGGACGCTGAGGGCCCCGGGCAGATGCCCCTTGTTGTACTCGTCCCTGTTTCTAGCGTCCACTATGAAAACCTTCTTGCCAGAGTCCATCTCTGCCTTCAGGTCATCAGCGCTGACCACAGGGAACTGCGCGCCCTGCGTCCTTGCAGCCTGCGGAACCATAAGCATGGCCAGCAGGACCATTGCGAATAATAAGGATATTTTTCTCATAACTTAGATCCTCCATAGAATTAATATATCACATTTTGTTGATATAATACCTTACCGCAACGAATTATAAATGCGCAACAAAGGTACTATGAGGCGGGAATCCCTGAATGTATTTTGAGCGAGATTTTTCAGGTTGAGATCATGGCGCCCCCGGCATGACTCGAACATGCGACACCTGGATTAGGAATCCAGTGCTCTATCCTCTGAGCTACGGGGGCTGCCCGGAAACATATCGAAGAAATATAATACCACTATCATGCCGAGGATTCCACACGTACCGGGGGAAGAGCAGCAGAGACCTCTATTTGCCAAAGCCCCTCTTGTTCATGACCGAGTAGATGATCCGTGAACGGTTGGTTATGTAACCCGAGGAACCCACGGGGCTGTATCGCCTGGGGTTCGGTAGAGCGGCCGCAAGGCGGGCGGCCTCCATCGGGGAGAGGCTGGATGCGCGCTTGCCATAGTAGTGGCGCGCGGCAGCCTCCACCCCGTAAATGCTTTCGCCCCATTCGGCCACGTTCAGATATATCTCAAGTATACGTTCCTTCTTGAGAGCCCGCTCCATGCGCCAGGCAATGATGGCCTCCTTGAGCTTCCTTACCGGGTTCTTCGAGGGCTTCAAAAAGAGGTTTTTTGCAAGCTGCTGGGTTATGGTGCTGCCTCCTGATTTGAATTTCCGTTCCTTGATGTCTTCCCTGAACGCCCTCTGGAGGGCCTCGAAGTCAAAACCTCTATGATGCCAGAACTTGTCGTCCTCTCCGATGATAACGGCCTGGATGATGTGGGGGGAAATCCGCTTGAGGGGCACCCATGTGTGGCGGATGGCTATGCGCTTGCCTGACTTCTCCGGCCTGCGCTCCTGGTGCACCATCATCTCCGTAAGACGGGGGTTTTGCCGTGCAAGCCACTCCACATCCGGAGTGAAGATATACTTGCCCACGTCAATAGCCAAGTACAAAATGGCCGCCAAGGCTACGGTCTGGACAATGCGCTTTCGCCAGAGGAACCGGAACGTCCTGAAAGGCATGACAAAAAGGAGCATAACCATGCCTTTGCGCGCGGACCCGAAGGCATCGCGAATAAAGAGGGAAAGTTTAAATGTCAGGTATCTCATGGCGTCACTCCAGGACGGGAGGACGCCCCTTGAAGGCTCCACCCACGAGTCATACTACCATAACGCGCTCGCAATGCCCATGGCCCGATGATTTTCCCTTTTTATTCAAATGAATGCATTGCTATTGATGGCAATTATTAGTGCATGTATAATAGGACTCATGTCAGAGCTGACCCCTATAATGAAACAATACATGAGGATCAAGGAGAAGCACCTCGACGCGATCCTTCTGTTCAGGCTCGGAGACTTCTATGAGATGTTCGGGGAGGACGCGAGGATCGCCTCTTCCATCCTCCAGATAGCCCTCACCACCAGAGAAAAGGGCAAGGAAGACCCCCTGCCCATGTGCGGGCTGCCCTATTTCGCATCGGAAAACTATATTGCCAAGCTCATAAAGGCCGGAGACAAGGTCGCCATATGCGAGCAGGTGGGAGACCCCAGGACCACAAAGGGCATCGTGGACCGGGAGGTGGTCCAGGTCGTGACCCCGGGCACCCATACGCCCGATCACCCCAAGGAGAACAATTACATCATGTCAGTGTTCCCCTCGGGCGAAGGCCACGGCATAGCCGTGGCGGACGTCTCCACCGGGGAGTTCATAATATACGAGACAACACGCCCCCTGGATGACGAGGTCACGCGCTACTTCCCCTCCGAGGTCATACTGCCAGAGAGTATCATGGAGGACATTCATTACTCTGAACTGTTCGCAGGCCAATATGTCTCAACACTTGCCGACTGGAGCTTTGATTACGCGGACGCCTACCGCACACTGCTTAACCACTTCCGCGTGGTGTCGCTTGAGGGCTTCGGGTGCGAGGGCATGGACGGGGCCATATCCGCGGGCGGCGGCCTGCTTGCGTATCTTGACGAGGCATCAAAGGAGCCGGTCAGGTTCCGGAGTATTTCAAGCCCGAACCAGAAGGCCTACATGTTCCTTGACGCCCCCACACAGAAGAACCTTGAGCTCGTCCGCAACCTCAAAGACGGTTCAGTGGAGGGCTCGCTCCTGTGGGCCATGGACGAGACACTCACTCCCATGGGGGGAAGGCTGCTCAGAGGATCTCTTCTCCGCCCGATGATAGACATCACTGAGATCAGGAAACGCCATGGAGCGATAAAGTACATGGTGGAGGACTACGAACTCATAGACGTCCTCCGCAGCAGGCTCCGCCACATCCAGGACCTTGAGCGCCTTTCCCGGAAGATCGAGACTGCTAATGCCAACGCCCGCGACCTGAACGCCGTAATGAACACCACAAGCCTTCTGCCCAAGATCAGGAAGGCCCTGCACTCATGCCTTGACGGGCATCTAAAAACGCTCTCAGAAGGCATAGAGGACATGGGAGAGCTTGAGGGCCTGATCTCAAGGAGCATAATGGACCAGCCCCCGCAGTCCTTGAAAGAAGGCGGCATTATCCGCAAGGGCTTCAACTCAGAGGTGGACGCCCTGCGTGACCTCTCGGTAAACGCCAAGGACTTTATCGCCGCCATAGAGGCTGAGGAGCGCAAGAAGACCGGCATTGCAACGCTCAAGGTGGGATACAACCGCATTCACGGCTATTACATTGAGGTCACAAAGAGCAACCTCGACCTTGTGCCTGAGCACTACACGCGCAAGCAGACCCTTGTTGGGGGAGAGAGGTATATCATCCCCGAGCTGAAGGAATACGAGTCCAAGGTACTGGGGGCCGAGGAAAAGCTGAAGGCCCTTGAGCTCAGGGTGTTCAGGGAAATCCTTGAGGAGGCAGGGACATATGTCACCGCACTGGCCATGGCAGCGGAGGCACTTGCTGAGACCGATCTTCTGATCTCGCTTGCCGTAGTGGCAAAGCGCAACAATTATGTCATGCCCCTGCTCACCGAGGACCACACGATAGAGATCGTGAACGGAAGGCACCCGGTCATCGAGAGGATGCAGCTTGGCGAGAAGTTCATACCCAACGACACCTCGATGGACGGTGCGGACCACCGCCTGATGATCCTCACAGGGCCTAACATGGCTGGCAAGTCCACATACATGCGCCAGGTGGCCCTCATATGCCTGCTTGCGCAGGTGGGCGGGTTCGTGCCCGCGGAGAAGGCCTCCATTGGAGTAGTTGACCGCATATTCACCCGCATAGGGGCGTCTGACTACCTGACTCGCGGGCAGAGCACATTCATGGTGGAGATGGTGGAGACGGCCAATATCCTGAATAACGCCACAAGCCAGAGCCTGATACTGCTTGACGAGGTGGGTCGCGGCACGTCAACCTTCGACGGCATCAGCATCGCATGGGCAACGGCGGAGTACATAACCATGGCAGTGCGCGCGCGCACCCTTTTTGCCACTCACTACAACGAGCTCACCGACCTCTCCCATAAGCTCGACGGCATAAAGAACTACAACATCGTGGTTAAGGAATGGGGGGATGAGATAATTTTCATGAGAAAGATCGCCGAGGGCCCGGCGGACAAGAGCTATGGCATACAGGTTGCCAGGCTCGCAGGCCTGCCGGAGGAAGTGGTGGAGAAATCAAGAGAAGTGCTCAAGACCCTTGAAAAACAGCACCTCGGCTCCCCTCAGATGAACTACAACCAGCTCGACCTGTTCTCCGCGGGCAGGGAGGCGGTGTTCAGCGAACTGATGGCAATGGACGTTTTCTCCCTTAGCTCCGAGGAACTTGCAAGGCGCATACGCGACCTCCAGAGAAAGGGCCGGATGAACCTCTGACCGGCCCTCTGTTCCACCGTTTTTTACCTTTCGCTCTCCCTTTTCCGATGGTATAGTTGATGGTATAGTATTTATGAGCTGAATCCATGCCCCCAGGGAGGTGTACATGCACCCGGATGACCGCAGGTATCACAAGGAGCATACTTGGGCCAAGGCACAGGGCAACAAGGCCCGTATCGGCATCACCGACCACGCGCAGGAGGCCCTCGGGGACATTGTATTCATCGAGCTGCCGGAGATTGAACTCCCGGTGGAGGCCGGGGTGGATATCTCGGAGATCGAGTCCACGAAGGCAACGGCCTCTGTCATAGTCCCTGTAAGCGGCACTATATTGGCGGTCAACGAAGACCTAGACGACTCCCCCGAGATCATGAACGAAGACCCATATGAAAAGGGCTGGATAGCTGAGATCGAGTTGTCCGACCCCTCGGAGCTGGAAGACCTCATGGACTCCTCCGACTATGAGCGGTTTGTGGAAGAGGAAAGCGATTGATGGACAGGCAGACATATCTGTCCAGCCTGTCCGGACGCACGGTATTGCCGGCCACTGGATGTGCAAACACGCCCTTCCAGGCGTGAGAGAATTCTCCTGTTCTGCTAAAATAACATGTAGCACATTTGCTGGCGATTCGATTATCAGGTTTATGCGTGAAAATGAGACGCCCGCCTGTGCAGGGCGGGCTCTGGAGCCATGAGCCTTGCTGGCTATTTTTGAAAGGTGAGTCTCTCTTTACCATTATGACTACTGAGACAAAGGATACGGGCAACTGGCTGGAGATATCCAGACAGGAGAACCACTCGCTCTTCAGCGAGATGGACGTGATACTGAAGAGCCTGGACCGTTTCTTCCTGCCTGACAACCAGCCTGCCTCAGCACAGGACATGAACAGCAAGAACCTTCTGGCAGAGCTGAAGGTGGTGCGCAACGGCATCTACCGCCTGCTTTCAATAATCGAGGTCATCATGCCGGAGAGCAACCGCAACGCCTACTGGTTCCAGAAGTTCGCCGAATCCAAGCTTCTGGACAACGTCAAGCGCGACCGGATGCGCGCGGGCCTGTACAAGCAGGACACCCCCGAAAAGAGCCTCTACGTTCTATATAATTCCTTCCTGAACCTCAAGAGCATGATAAACGACATAATCCGCACCCAGGACATCCACTTCATGAGCTTCAAGAACACAGGAGAGTTCATCAGCAAGGAACTCAGGGAGAACGCATATTTCAATCCTTTCAGCATGGACATCAACCCGGCCTACGACTACATAGAGAACAAGCAGATATCCGAGGTCATCAGGAATATTTCCAACAATCAGTTCAAGAAGGTCATGTCCATCCTCGTACTGCACCTGTTCAGGATGCTCCGCTACATGAAGACCATGGACCACAGGAGCCTGAACGAAACGTCCATGAGCTGCTCGCTCATGATATTCACCCTGCTTAAGAGCGAGATAGAGATGTTCAGGGCCTATATCGTGCAGAGCGTGAAGAACCTCGAGGAGTCTGACCTCACCATGCTCATCGAGACCCTGTCCTACCAGTTCGGCATGGAGTCAAAGCGGGTGTTCAGGCAGGAGCTCAAGGACATATACGTGCGTGACAACAAGGTCAAGGTCAGGGGGAAGATAGAGAGCAGCCGCGGCATACTCAAGAACCTCACCGAGCAGACCATCATCCAGATGGTCAAGTACTGGAACCCCGAACTCAGGGGCGAGGACATCTTCGACGTGTTCATAACAAAGACCGCGCAGTCCATAAAGCTCAGGGAGGACGTATATGTCCTGGGCAAGCTGGTGGCGGCAGTGGGCAAGGTGAAATCCGACCAGAGGCGCTCCGGTGTGCTCACCATGCTCATGAACTACATGGAGTACTTCGAGAACTTCACTTTCAAGCTTCTTCGCTACGACGACTTCGAACAGTTCTCAGGCCTGTTCAACAAGATACGCTCGCAGTTCCACAAAGGAGAGGACCTCAAGAAGTTGGTGGACACCTGCCACCAGTTCAGCATCTATCTTGACGCAACGCTCGGTCATATCAACCAGCGCGCCGACCTCCATAACAGAAAGCTCGACGTGGAGAAGGCGAACGAAATAGCCAAGCAATACCTGGCCAGCATATAGAAATTCTCAGGAGGGAAGATCATGGGAGAGATCATTGACGTACATGCCCGGGAGATCCTTGACTCAAGGGGGATACCTACTGTTGAGGTGGAGGTCATGCTCGAAAGCGGCGCCATGGGAAAGGCCGCGGTGCCATCGGGCGCGTCCACGGGCCAGCGCGAGGCCCTTGAGCTCCGTGACGGCGGCAAGAGGTTCAAGGGCAAGGGGGTAAGGAACGCGGTCAATAACGTTATCGACGAGATCGCGCCCAGGATTGTGGGGACCGAGTCCACTGACCAGGTTTATATTGACGAGACCCTTCTGGAGATCGACGGGACCGAGAACAAGGAGAGACTTGGGGCAAACGCCATACTGGGCGTATCGCTTGCAGTGTGCAAGGCCTCGGCCGAAGAGGCCGCCCTCCCCCTTTACCGCTACATCGGAGGGACAAACGCAAAGGTGCTGCCCGTGCCCATGATGAACATCTTAAACGGCGGCGCTCACGCAGACAACAACCTCGACATCCAGGAGTTCATGATAATGCCCGCAGGCCTGGACTCTTTCTCCGAGGCCCTGAGGGCCGGCTCCGAGATATTCCAGACGCTTAAGCCCATACTCAAAGAAAAGGGACTCAACAGCTCTGTGGGAGATGAGGGAGGCTTCGCCCCTGACCTCAAGAGCAACGAGGAGGCCCTCTCCCTGATACTGCATGCCATAGACAGCGCGGGCTACAAGGCGGGCGAGGAAATATACCTTGCCCTTGACTGTGCCGCCTCGGAGTTCCATAAGGACAACAAGTACCGCTTCGAGGGCGAGGACCGCTCGGCCTCTGAGATGGTCTCCTACTATTCCACCCTTATCGAGAACTACCCTGTCATCTCCATCGAAGACGGTCTTGGCGAGGACGACTGGGATGGATGGAAGGAACTGACCGACTCTCTCGGGGAAAAGATCCAGATCGTGGGAGACGATATTTTCGTCACGAACACGAAGATACTCAGAGAGGGAATAGACAAGGGCATCGCAAACTCGATCCTTATAAAGCTCAACCAGATAGGCTCACTGACCGAGACACTGGACGCGATAGAGATGGCGAAACAGGCTGGTTACACATCGGTCGTAAGCCACAGATCGGGAGAGACCGCAGACACCACCATAGCGGACCTCGCGGTGGCATGCAACACCGGGCAGATCAAGACCGGCTCACTTGCCAGGAGCGAGCGCATTGCCAAATACAACCGCCTTCTGGTCATTGAGGAGGAACTCCAGGAATCAGCCCTGTACAATGGGCTGGCCTCGTTGTATAATATTAAAAGTTGATATTATACAGGGGGAAACACCGGAGACATGGAGATTCGCAGACAGGTCTCAAATGAGTTGAAGCTCAGGAGATATGTGCTGAACACCGCGCTCGTCCTGAGCCTGTTCTATGTCTTTGGTACTCTTGTCTTCTCTGACATGGGCTTCCTGCGCTACATGGAGATCAAGGGAAAGCACCAAGCCCTCTCCATGGAGTTCCAGGACATGGATTCCTCCAACGAACAGCTTCGCGCCTCTTTGGCAAAACACAAGAGCAACACCTTCTACCTGGAAAAACACGCCAGGGAAAACTTCGGCCTGTCCGGTCCGGAAGAGATCATCTTCCTGTACAAGTAACCCCGCTTATTCCACAGTGCCACGGGGGGCCATGGGCCCCATTTAAACTGGAGCGTCCAGCTTCAGACGTTATCAACAAACGTATATTAACTGGAGGCCGTCAGCCTCAACCGGGGGCCACAGGCCCCATTTAAACTGGAGCGTCCAGCTTCAGTCCTCTTAAAGATAAGCTTCGAAAAGATTCCCTCTAATGAAATAATTATATTCCTTGCGCCTCCCCCGTTCTGTTTTAAATAAATGCCGTTGACCTTAAACCCAGCATTGAAGAATCGCAGGTGAGTAGGCTGAGGCCAGCGG
>DAOWET010000285.1 GCA_030638335.1 Nitrospirota bacterium | reverse complement strand
CCAGACGTTGTGGGGGTCAACCTCACAGGCAGGCTCAGAGAAGGCGTGACCACCACGGACATGGCGCTTACCATAACCGAGATACTCCGCAAGGAAAAGGTCGTGGGAACGTTCGTGGAGTTCTTTGGCGAGGGAACAAAGTCCCTCACGCTTCCGGACAGGGCCACCATCGCAAACATGGCTCCTGAATACGGCGCCACCATGGGCTTCTTCCCGGTGGACGATGTGACCGTGGATTACCTGCGCTCAAGCGGACGGACAGATGATGAGATATCAGCCTTCACCGCCTACTTCAAGGCACAGGACATGTACGGCATCCCCATGCCGGGCGATCTGGATTACACAAAGACCATCGAGATTGACCTGGGCACTGTGAACCCCTCTGTGGCAGGGCCCAAACGCCCCCAGGACAGGATAGAGCTCAAGGACCTCCATAAAAGGTTCTACCAGCTGTTTGAGATGCCCGCGGCCTCGTGCGGATTCGACAGAAAGGCCGAGGATATTCCCAAACGCTTCAAGACAAAGGACGGATTAGAAGTAGGCTCGGGTGACATTATCATCGCCGCCATAACCTCATGCACGAACACCTCGAACCCATACGTTCTCCTTGCCGCTGGGCTTCTGGCAAAGAAGGCAGTGGAAAAGGGCCTGACAGTAGACAGCAACATAAAGACATCGCTTGCCCCGGGCTCTCGCGTGGTCACCGAGTACCTGGAGAAGTCCGGACTGCTTCCCTATCTGAAAAAACTCGGGTTCTACCTTGTCGCCTATGGGTGCACCACCTGCATAGGCAACGCGGGAGCCCTTGACGAGGGCATAGAGGAGATGATAGTGGAGCACGACCTCGTATGCGCTGCCGTGCTATCGGGCAACAGGAATTTTGAAGCACGCATCCACCCGAACATCCACGCCAATTTCCTCATGAGCCCTCCCCTTGTTGTGGCCTTTGCCATAGCAGGCACGGTCCTGATCGACATGGAGAGTGACCCCCTTGGCAAGGACAGCCACGGGGCTGACGTGTACCTGCGTGACATATGGCCCACAAGCCAGGAGGTGGAGGCCCTCATAAAGTACGCAACGGACCCGGAATCCTTCCGCCGCCAGTACGCTGACTTCACAAGCGACAACGAGCTCTGGAACAACATCGCCTCCGTATCCAGCAAGGTCTACGACTGGCCCGCATCCACCTACATAGCTGAGCCCCCATTCTTCAAAGGCCTTTCCGCAGAACCAGGCAAATCCGGGGACATCACCGGCGCAAGGGCCCTTGGGATATTCGGGGACTCGGTCACAACAGACCATATCAGCCCCGCCGGGCCCATAAAGGAAACCTCCGCCGCTGGCGAGTACCTCCTTGCCCAAGGTGTGAAGAAGGAAGATTTCCAGAGCTATGGAACAAGACGCGGCAACCACGACGTCATGATCAGGGGCACTTTTGCCAACGTGCGCATCAGAAACCTCATGATCCCTCCAAGGGAAGACGGCTCAAGCGTGACAGGGGGGTTCACCCTCTTTAAACCCTCCGGGGAGCAGATGTTCATATACGACGCGGCTATGAAGTACATTGAACAGGCCACACCCACGGTGGTCTTTGGCGGTGAGGAGTACGGCACCGGAAGCTCCAGGGACTGGGCAGCCAAGGGCACTCAGCTGCTTGGCGTAAAAGCGGTAATAGCAAGGAGCTACGAGCGCATACACCGTTCGAACCTTGTTGGCATGGGCGTGCTGCCTCTGGAGTTCAAAGGAGATGACTCGGTAATATCCCTTGGGATCAAGGGCGACGAGGAGTTCGACATAACCGGCCTTGGCTCGATCAAGCCGCAGCAGGATGTGAAGATGGCGATAAGGTACCCGGACGGAAGCTCAAAGGAGATAGACCTCCTTTGCCGCATAGACACCCCAATCGAGGTGGACTACTTCAGGCACGGAGGCATACTCCCCTATGTGCTCAGGGAACTTACTGCCTGAGCCGGGCTGACTGACATATCAACTAAAAGGGTTACGCGCTATGCGTAACCCTTTTTATTTTCGTAACAGTTCATTGCCAACACCTGGGCCGCTTAACCCACGAGGTGGTCAAGGGGGTCACGGACCCCTCTTACACTTGAATTCGACGGTTATCATTAAATACAGGGGGTCACGGACCGGTTTTACCAGGTCTCCACAACCCGGTCTCACGGAGACTTCTATTTTATTTGAGGGTTCAACGGGAACGCTTCAAGGAAGAGATGTTGCGTTGCTTTTCCTGGAGACGATTGAGGCGAAAGCCCCCAGTTAAAAGGGGCCCATGGCCCCTTCATGGCCTCATCAAGGGTCATGTTCCTGGGCTACAGACCACCGGCTCCAGAGGCGGCAAAACCTCATCATGACGGTTCCAAGTCTGACTTTGAAGGTGGTGCAATGAATTG
>DAOWET010000174.1 GCA_030638335.1 Nitrospirota bacterium | reverse complement strand
ATTTCGATTTCTTCGGCATGCCGGACAAGAGGGGATGGATATGGCTCAGGCCTTTTGAGTCGGCTGCCGAGTCACCGGACAACGAGTACTACTTCTGACTTAATTTTGGCAGGGTAATTGAGCACTGGCACACGGGCTCCATGACAAGACGCGCCCCTGTGCTGCATAACGCCATGCCCGCTTCTTATGTTGAGGTCAACCCGGAGGACGCGGCGGACATGGGCATCGTCAACGGCTCGAAGGTGAAGATAACATCCAGACGTGGTTCTATCACCATGACCGCAAGCATCAACGGCAGGGGCGTGCCCCCTCGCGGGATGGTATTCGTACCATTCTTTGATGAGGAGTTCCTTATCAATGAGGTGACACTTGATGCCTTCTGCCCCATCTCGAAACAGCCTGACTACAAGAAATGCGCAGTCAAGATCGAGAGGGCGTGATGAAGACCCCGGGCGGGATAATAAGAGTTCTCAGCCTTGTGCTTCTGCTGGGGGTCGCACTCATGGCTTGTACCGACCAGCCTCAAGAGCCGGTGGCAAGCCAGCCAGCCCCAATGTCAATGGAATTCGATTCCGGAGGCAACAAGGTATTTAACACTTATGATGAGACACCCATAGGCAAGATGGCCAGCGATTCGGGCGACAGGACATTGGCCACGTACTATTCGCGCAGGCAGTATCTGGGCTCTCCCCCGACTATCTCGCACAAGATAGAGGCATCATTCAGCGGCAAGGCGGAGAAGTGTCTTTCCTGCCACGAAAAAGGCGGGCACGACGCTGAGATGGGCAAGAGCGTCCCCGTCACCCCTCACCCGGAGAAGGAGTCATGCCGTCAGTGCCACGTGCCTGTGCCTGCCAAGAAGGTCAAGCTGTTTGCAGCGCACGACTGGGTAAGCGTGAAGAAACCCAGGCTGGGGCAATCGTTCCTGCCGGGCTCTCCTCCGCCCATGCCGCACAGCCTCCAGATGCGGGACAACTGTATCTCATGTCATACGGGCGAGGGCGCAGTGATGGAATTAAGGGTTGAGCACCCCTCAAGGGGCAATTGCCGTCAGTGCCACGTGCCTGCGATTCCCACTGAACCATTCAAAGCGTTCAAGAGGAAATCATAACTTGCCGAAACTAAGGCTGGTCACTATCCTTTTGCTCTCCGGGCTGCTTGTCTTGGCAGTGGCTCCGGCTCTGGCCGGGCACGGAATAATGGAAAAGGTCAAGGAGGCTAACGAGCCTTTTGACAGCCTGCAGATAGACACACCACTGCCGAAGAACACCGTGCAGGTAAAGGAGGAATATCAGGGCGGGGCATTCTGGGTTCTTAGCCGGAAGGACTCCATCGGGCGATTCCCCTGCAGTAGATGCCACGGGAAGAAAAAATCATTTAAGCGCGAAGGTGCGGCCCTGGCTCACGGAGACATAGAGCTTGTCCACGGGCAGGGAGAAGAAAGACCGGAATGCAAATCCTGCCACAATGAAAAAAATCTGGACCTGCTCTCTGACAAGAAGGACAGGGAAATAGACTTCGACCACAGCTACCAGCTCTGCGGACAGTGCCACTTCAGGCAAAAGAGCGACTGGGTCGGCGGGGCTCACGGGAAGAGGCACACATACTGGATCGGCAAGAGGGTCGTGTGGAACTGCGCCACGTGCCACGACCCACACTCCCCCAGGTTCAAGAAACGCTGGCCGAGCACTTACTCTCTGCCTTTGGACAAATAGGCTGATATATGGGAAACGATAAAAAAAATAAACATAACCCTCTTGATATGAAATGCGACCGCCGCACGTTTGTTAAAGGAATGGGGCTGACCGTTGCTGCTGGCGGTGCTGCGCTAAGCGCCGGATGCAGCTCCATGCCTTCCTCGGGCGAAGAGATGAAGTTGCGCTTTCATGAATATTTCAAGGAGAACTACCGCCTCATGACCCAGCTTGAGAAAGAACAAACGGTTGAGCGCCTTGCGCGCCTTGCCAAGCTCAATCACGATATCGATGTCCAGGTCGGCACGCAGGAACCCCTTGAGCAGGTGCTTTACGGGTATGCCTTCAATGTGTCCAGGTGCGAGGGGTTCATGGACTGCGTTACCGCCTGTGTAAAGGAGAATAACCTCGACCGCAACTCCAAGACACAGTATATCCGGATCTTCGAGATGGAGCACGGGGAGACGGACGTTGGCTCAGGCGACGGCAAGTACTTCCACGAGGTCCCGGTGCCTGACCACTACTACATGGGAGTGCAGTGCTTCCACTGCGAGAGCGCTCCCTGTATAAAGGCCTGCCCGACAAAGGCCACCTGGCGGGAGCCCGACGGTATAGTGGTCGTGGATTACGACTGGTGCATCGGCTGCAGGTACTGCATGGCCGCGTGTCCTTACTGGGGCCGGCGCTTTAACTGGGGCGAGCCCCATGTGCCCCGGGCGGAGATAACAAAGAAGCAGCACTACCTTGGCAACAGGCTCAGGAACAAGGGTGAGATGGAGAAATGCACTTTCTGTATTCAGAGGTCCAGGAACGGCAAACTCCCGGCGTGCGTAGACGCCTGCCCCACAGGCTCGCGCGTATTTGGGAACCTGCTTGACCCGGACAGCGAGATACGCTTTGTGCTCAAGAACAAGAAGGTGTTCAGGATGAAAGAGGAACTTGGTACTGACCCGAAGTTCTGGTATTTCATTGACTAGGCCAATGATGAAAAACATACATATAAATGAGATCAAAGCTTTTGTTAAGGACGCTGTGATCTGGAACCTCCAGGGGGACACGACTTATCGCGTGTATATTGGCGTCCTGATGCTCTTCATCGCCGGAGGCGCGTATGCCTATTCGGTCCAGTTCACCTACGGGCTTGAAGCTACGGGCATGTCCAATATCGTCAGCTGGGGCCTCTACATCTCAAACTTCACCTTCCTCGTGGGGGTGGCCGCAGCCGCCGTTATGCTGATACTGCCGGCGTATATCTTCAAGGACAAGGACTTCCACAGGATCGTGATAATCGGCGAAGGAGTTGCCGTTGGCGCGCTCATCATGTGCCTGCTGTTCATTACCGTGGACCTGGGCGGGCCCCTGCGCGCCTGGCACCTTATTCCGGGCATAGGGCTCTTTAACTGGCCAACGTCAATACTCACTTGGGACGTGCTCGTGCTGAACGGGTACCTGGCCCTGAACCTCCTTGTGCCGGCCTACATCCTGTTCTGCCAGTACCATAATCGCAAGCCGGACGAGAGCAAGTACAGGCCCTTTGTTCTCCTTTCAATTGTCTGGGCCATATCGATCCACATGGTCACCGCCTTCCTGTATGAAGGCCTGCCTGCCAGGCCCTTCTGGAACAACCCGCTTATGGGACCGAGGTTCCTGGCCTCCGCCTTCGCGGCCGGCCCCGCTCTGATGACGGTCGTGCTCCTGGTCATAGATTCCATGACCGTTTTCAAGATAGACAAGACCATCTTTAACAAGCTCAGGCTCATAATCACCGTTTCCGCCATCGTCAACCTCATTATGCTCTTTTCCGAGATCTTCAAGGAATTCTATGCCCCGACCCACCACAGCCTCTCGGCCGTGTACCTGTACTTCGGCCTGGACGGCTATAACTCGCTTGTGCCATGGATATGGACGGCCATTACCATGAACATCCTCGGCACGCTGATGTTTGCCTTTAATGTCGGCAAAAAGAACGTCAAGATGTTCTTCCCCGCCTCTGTGCTGCTCTTTACGGGCATATGGATAGAGAAGGGTTTTGGGTTGATCGTGCCAGGCCTGGTCCCCTCTCCCATGAGAGAGATCACGAATTACTCGCCCACATGGGTGGAGATCTTTATCACCCTGGGGATCGTGGCCATGGGCATACTCGTCATCACTGTTCTTATAAGACCTGCGCTTATTATTGAGCAAAGGTACCAGGAACATCTGGCCAGTAAAGGAGAGGAACACTGACCGGCTTGTGCCCATTTTGTACCCGTCGCAACACATAGACTCAGCACGTGCGTGACTTCTCCTGACATGCCAAAAAAGCAGAACATTTGATCTTGAAGGATACCCCAGCAATAGCCCGATAACATGCCTCATTCAAGGACAAAGGTTTTTATTTCTGTTATTTTCCACATAGATGCCATAAAAATATGCTATAACATGTATATGTGCAGGGGGAATGAGAATTGACCGCAAAGTTCAGTGGATTCAAGCTCGCCGTTATACTGACCGCTTTTGTGGCGGTCTTCTTTATGACCCTTTCCGGCAAGTTTCATCTGCTTGAGTTTTTCGAGCTCAAGACCCTGGACATGAGGTTCAAGATCAGGGGAGAGATAGCTTCGAGCCAGGATGTAGGCATTGCTGTCATCGATGACCAGAGCATAGAGGCCCTCGGGCGCTGGCCCTGGCCCAGGTCCTATTTCGGTGCCCTTATAGACAGCCTCGCTGCTGATGGTGCAAAAGTCATCGGTTTTGACGTTATCTACTCAGAGCCTGAGATCAATCCCATCAGGGTCAACCTTATCAGGCTCAAGTCCCTGTATGATGCAAAAGGTGTCTCGCGCCTTGGCCCTGCAGGAAGTGAATTCGGGGATATTTTGACACAAGTGGTTGAGGAACTCCCTGATAGTGACCAGATACTGGCCGATGCCATGCAGCGCCATGGCAGTGTCATCAGCACCCTTGTGTTCCATTCCTTTGAGGCCGATGCCGAGGGCGAGGCAACTGAGGTTGAGGGCGGTGACCAGCCCCCTGCCGAGCTGCTTGAAGAAATGGTTGAGGGTAGTGATCAGCCTCCTGATGACATGATGGATGACAGGGGCTGGGAAGAACTGCCTGAGGACGAGGGGTACGACCTGGATGCATTCATCCCTGATAAGGTGAGACAGGAGGAGTACAGGAATATCATTGGCCACGGGCCAATGTTCGATGTCCCGAGAGCCGACGGATTGCTTCTGCCGATAGATAAATTCGTGGATGCCTCACTTGGGTTCGGTTTCGTGAATTTCCACCCGGAGATAGACGGCGGCCTGAGGTGGGAGAACATGGCAATTGAGCACTTTGAACGGTATTACCCCCCAATCGGCATAAGGATGCTGATGGAGTATTACGGGCTTGGCAATGATGACCTTGCTATTGTAAAGGGCGAGGGCGTAAGGCTTGGTGATATTGAGATCCCTACGGATGGTAAAGGCCGTTTGCTTGTCAATTATTACGGCCCCTACGGGAGCATCAATTATTATTCAATAGTTGATATTATTGAAGGCAATTATCCGCCCGGCACGTTCCAGGACAAGATCATCCTTGTGGGTGGCGCTGCTACCGGCCTTGGGGACGTCTGGCTGACTCCTTTTGACCCCAGCCTGCCGGGCGTGGAAAAGCACGCAACCGTGATAAGCAATATTCTGCAGGGAGATTTCATAAAGAAGCCTCCCTCTGCCCGGCTCATAAGCCTTCTGCTTATAGT
>DAOWET010000165.1 GCA_030638335.1 Nitrospirota bacterium | reverse complement strand
TCGAATATCCCCGGCACTATGGATTCGCTCATGTTCTTCAAGCCCTGCACCTTGTGCCCGAGCACCGGCTCGGCCCCTATGATCTTTATGGAGCTGTCGTGCTCCTTGAGCCTTCTGGCCACACCCATAAGGGTGCCGGAGGTGCCCATGCCCGCCACGAAATGTGTGATCCTGCCCTGGGTCTGTTCAATGATCTCAACGGCAGTCGTGTCGTAGTGGACCTGGAAGTTGCTGGGGTTGTCAAACTGGTTGGGCATGAAATAGCGGTCCCTGTCGTCATTGTATATCTTGTGCCCGAGCCTGATGGCCCCGTCTGTTGCTTCTTCGGCCGGGCTCAGTATGAGTTCCGCGCCAAAGGCCTCAAGCACGCGCCTGCGCTCCATGCTCACGCAGGCCGGCATCACGAGCTTCACGCGGTATCCCTTTGCCGCGGCCACCATGGCAAGCCCGATGCCCGTGTTGCCGCTTGTGGCCTCAAGTATTATCTTGTCCCTTGTAAGCCTTCCGTCGGCCTCCGCGTCCTCTATCATCCTGAGCGCTATGCGGTCCTTGACCGAGCCGGAGGGGTTGTTTCCCTCGAGCTTGGCGTACAGCTCCACCGAGGGGTTGGGGTTAAGCACCTCAATGCGCGCAAGAGGCGTATTGCCGATCGTGTCGATTATGCCCATGTCCTATACCTTCTCCTCCCTTATGAGTTCGATGAACACCTCTGTCAAATGCGGGTCAAAATGCGTCCCGGAACATGCTGAAAGCTCCTCCTCCGCGAACATCCTGCTCCGGGCCGAACGGTACGGACGGTCCGCGGTCATGGAATCAAAGGAGTCCGCCACACACAGTATCCGCGCCATAAGGGGTATCTCCTCCCCCTTAAGCCCATCGGGGTATCCCCGTCCGTCAAAGTACTCGTGGTGGTGCCTCACTATCTCTATTATCTCCCCAAACCGGTTTATGGGGCCAAGTATCTCGGCCGCCCTGGCCGGATGGAGCTTTATCTCAGTATACTCATCATCGGTCAACGACGTTTCCTTGTCAAGCAGAAAATCATATGTGCCGATCTTGCCAATATCGTGAAGCAGGGCTGCGATGCGGAGCTTGTCCAGGTCCCTGTGGGGCAGATCAATGGCCTCGCCAAGGGCTATGGAGTAGCGTGTTACGCGCTCGGAGTGGCCCTTGGTCCATGGGCTCTTTGCGTCGATGGCGTTTGCAAGGGCGTGTATGAGCCCTGTGTGCACCTCCTCCAGCTCCCCGTAGGCAATGCTGGCGTCCTTGAGCATGTTAAAGAAGGCGTTTCTGCTGTCCAGGAGCTTCTTCTCGCCCTTTCTGAGATCCGTAATGTCCACGATGGATACCACGGAATCGCCATCGCCTCCCATCGGGCTCATGTACATGCGGAAATGCCTGTCCAGGGCCTCGTCCATGTACTCCTCCACATGGGTACCGTTGGAGTCTGCCCCCGAAGAGCGCATTATTGCCTTGGCCAGCGCGACCTTGCATCTGGTGCTGGCAAGCTCCCCTGGCGAAAGCTCCGGGTGCTTGTCAAAATACCTGTTGCTCCTGAGCACATGCAGGTCCCTGTCCAGCACCATCACGCCCCAGGGCATGGTGTCGAACGTCTCGCTCCACCTCCGGGCCACCTGCCTGAGCGCATCGTCCATATGCTTGCGCTGGGTGTTGTCCTTGACTATGGTCCGGCTCCGCAGGAACCCGCCCCCCTCGTCATATACCGCGGTGGAGCTTATGAGCACCGGAAGCTGAGACCCGTCCTTCCTGAGAAACACCAGTTCCCGGTTCTCAACGCTGCCCTTGCTTACAAGCCTCTCAAGTATGTCCCCGGCAGAGGCCCTCTTGTCCGAAGGCAGCAGGTCCGTGGCCTTCATCTTTCCCACCACCTCATCCCGCCTGTAGCCAAGCATCTCAAGCCATGTGTCGTTGACCTCAAGAAGGGTCAAGTCCGGCCCTATGGAGTGGTATCCATAAGGTGCGTGCTGGTAGTAGTCCTCATACCGGCCCGAGAGGTCCCTGAGCCTGGACAGAAGCCTCATCCTGTCCGCTGTGAATATCCCAAGTGCGGTGGAGGCCAGGGGCGCACAGAGCACGAAGATGTGAAACAGGAAGCGTCCCGCGTCGGCCGTGGAGAAGAGGTGCGCGAGAAAGGCCGGGCCGTACTCCACGTATTCATAACTCAGATAGGAGACGGTGAGGAACCAGCCGGGGAGGATGAGAAGGGTGATGAACAGCTTTTTCATCTGTTATTGTTCCTCAGCCTGCTGAGTTCGCTCTCCAGTTTCTCGATGTCCTCCTTGAGCTCCACCATCCTGAGTTCCCGGCCCACTGCCATGTCATAGAACTCCTCCAGCTCCCCCACCCTCTTCTCAAGGTCGTGCTCCATGCTCACGCGGCCCGTGATATCGAATGTTGTCTCAACAGCAGCCACCACCTTGCCCGAGGGGTCAAAGATGGGGTAGGCGTTGATCCGGACAAATGTCTCGTTACCCTCCGGGTCATTACGCGCATGCTCGGCCGAACACGACTCTCCGGTCTCAAAGGCGGCCTTTACAGGACAGTCATCGCCTATCTCATAGCAGGGCTTGTCCTTGCCACGGGCGAACCTGTAGCATTTGCTCCCTATGACCTCCTCCTGGAAACGGTCCTGGCTGTCAGAAAAGGCCCGGTTTGCAATCGTTATGTTGAAGTCCCTGTCCACCACGATCACTCCGTCGCCTATGCCCTCCAGCACGGAGGTTATATATGCCTGCGACTCCTCGAGCTTCTGAAGCGATCGCTCCTTCTCTATATACACGGCCAGTGTATTGGCCACCACGTTGAGATACCACAGCTCCGCGGTGTCAAACCTCATGGGCTTGAGATATAAAAAGCAGAGAACCCCCACGACAACGTCCCCCACGGCCATGGGCAGGCATATGCCGCTTTCCACCCCGCAGTTCTCAAACAGCTCCGAACGCCTGAAGCGCTTATCTCCCCCGTAATCGACGACCATGGATGGTGAGCGTTCGAGCATGGAATACCCCGTAATGTCCCGCGCATCCACCTTATCCCGCGTGCCTGCGGAGATACCCGACTCACACCCCACAACGGATATGTACTCCATCTCCTTCATCCCGTCCAGGGGCACGGCCACTGCCGCGATGTCAGCACCATAATGGTCAAGGAGCAGATTCAGCCCCAACTCAAGGGCATACTCCATGTTTTTCTCGGTGAGAAAGGTATTACTGAGTTCATAAAGAACCGTAAGGCCCTCGGCAGAACGCTCCAGCAGGTCCTCCACCCGGGAGGCCTCTGTCACGTCCGAGAGGCTGACCACCATTGCCCCGTCCCCCTCAAGCACAGAACACTCGGTATCGTAAACCCGGGCCTGCCCATCCCCGCCCTCCGGGCTGTATCGCCCGCGCAATACAGCATTGTCCTTTGCCAGATCTTCGCAGAGGCATACCCCCGTGTCCAGGTTCACGGGGCATGAAGAAAAGAACTCCTTGCAGTGCATGCCTGAGGCCAGGCGCTCCCGGCCCACTGCCTTGAGCGCAGCGGGGTTTGCGTACCTGACACTCTGATCGGGTTCGATCACCACAACAGGCCTGCCTATAGCGTCAAGAATGTCCTTCATAGTGCATTAGAAGAGTCCCGGAGGAGTTCTCTGCCGGGGCTGACTAGATTATATCATCATATGGCAGGCATGGGGAAGGCACAGGGGACGGGGCTTCCGGGCTGTGTTATCATGGGTCATGCTGGTAGTGCTGGGAATGAGCGGGGGCGTGGACTCGTCAGTGGCAGCCTCCCTCCTGAAGGAAGCTGGGCATGACGTGCTTGGCGTGAGCCTGGTGCTGTTTGAGAGCCCCGGCAAGCCCTCTGCCACCTCCTGCTGCTCCCTTACGGCGGTGAGGGAGGCCGCAAGGACAGCCGCCTCGGTGGGGGTGGAACACACCGTGGTGGACGCCCGGGATCTCTTTATCGAGAAGGTCATAACGCCCTTTGCGGAAGGCTATTCACGAGGCCTCACCCCGAACCCGTGCGTGCTCTGCAACCGCCATGTGAAGTTCCCCATTCTCCTGAAGGAGGCCAATGCGCGCGGAGGGGGCCATATATCCACAGGCCACTATGCGCAGGTGGAGCGTGAAGAAGGACAGGCAGTGCTCAAAAAGGGGCTTGACCCGAACAAGGACCAGTCATACTTCCTCTATGCCCTGAGGCGCGCGGAACTGGACGCACTGGAACTCCCCCTTGGCCTGTGGAAGAAGGAAGACGTCCGCTCAAGGGCCAGGGAGCTGGGTCTTCCTGTATTTAAAAAGCCCGAGAGCCAGGAGATATGCTTTGTTGGGGATGAGGGCTATGCGACCATGGTAAATGAGGTAGCCGGGGTCACAGGGCTTGAACCCGGGGCCGAACGCCCCGGTCCGATCGTAGACACCAAAGGCAGGCCTCTTGGCACGCATAAGGGAATCATCCACTTCACCATGGGACAGAGAAAGGGGCTTGGGCTTTCCAACCCCGACCCCCTGTACGTCCTCAAGGTGGAGGCCGCAAGCAATACCGTGGTGGTGGGCCCAAGGGAGCTTGCCTGCAGGGACAGGATACTCGTTACAGGGATCAACTGGCTTGCCGAGCGCACCGGGACTTTTGAAGCACAGGTCAAGGTGCGCTCCACAGCACCCGGCATACCCTCCAGGGTCACGCCGGATGGGGACACCGCCGAGGTGGAGTTTTCCGAACCAGCCTTTGCCCCGGCGCCGGGGCAGTCCGCGGTCTTCTACGACGGAGACACCGTGGTTGGGGGCGGAGAGATATCCCTGAAGCGGCAGTAACCCGCTTATTTCATGAAACAGAACGGGCTAAACACGTTATGCCTGGCTCTAAAGGTTCTTCTTCTCAAACCACTTGAAGAGGTAGATAATGCCCACCACGAACACGGGGATCACCACCCAGTGGCTCAAACCCAACAGCTGCGGCAGTGTCCTTACCTCGAACCTGCCCCATGTGAGCACATTATCCCTCAGCAGGGGGAATGCCTCGGCATAAAGCGCCGCACCCGCCAACATGCCCAGTATGGCCCATAGAGCGTCCCAGCGGCCCTCGCCCAGAGCGCCGCCCACTGTGCCAGGACAATACCCCACAAACCCCCAGCCCACCCCGAAGAGCAGGCCGCCTATAAGGTTGGGCCCGAATGTTAGCGGTATCACACGGAACCTGACAAGACCCATGTCATGGAGAAGGTGTATGCCCACCATGCCCACGATGATAGTGGTCAGCATAAACTTCAAAATGGTCATGTCCTTAAGCAGCAACGCCCCGACCTGCTTGTCATAGCGCACGACACGGCCCTTCTGCAAAAAAAATCCGAAGAAAATTCCGGTAACCAGCCCGTATACAAGCGTGTCCATCAGCCCTTGCCTCCTTGCCTGTATAGCAGCTGCGCCACTACGATGCCCCCAATGAAAAAACCCGTCATGGCCAAAAGTCCGCTCAGGGCAAGCTGCGACACGCCGCTCAGGCCATGGCCGCTGGGACAACCGCTTGCCATGCGCGCCCCAAACATGGCGACTATACCGCCCAGAAAGGCCACCACGCCGCGCTTCATGGGATCAGCTCCAAAACGTCCCTTCCACAGATCGGGAACAGCCTGCGCCTTGAAGCTGTTCGAGGTGAGGGATGAGACCAGCGAACCAAGGAAGATTCCAACCACGAACATCCACTGCCAGTCTATCTTCGGCACCACCCTGCGGAAATATTCAAGTTCCTCGACCCGATCGGGGTCAATGGCATACTCTATCATCCCCACGGTCCGAACATAGCTCGTTGCGCTCCCGAAAAGTTGTCCGGCAATTACCACCGAAAGCACAAGCACCAGACCGCTCAAGGCGCCGGCAACATACGGGTTCCACCCTTTGTCTTCCGTCTGCATCTGGCTTCTCCTTCCGACTGACCTTGAATATATTTTACTCATATGACAGAACTGCTCATATAACATTATTGTATTGCAGTTTGGCGTCAATGGCAATACCTTGCGACTAACGCACGCTGGCAGAGAAAATTGTTGTATTGCATGGGGCGGCCTGACTCGAAAGCGTAAAGTCTCTTCCCGCCCGCTGGAGGGGAGTTCTGCATCAGGATTGAATGCAATTTAAAACGATCCCTTGCCAAGCTGTGCATATCAATGTATATTCTAGGGAGAAGTCCTGCGCATTGTTGAATGAGGCGCATATAAATCGCATTGGCCTATGGCTGAAGGAGGGTAACGATGTCTATCTATAAGTTCATTGAACTGGCTGGGACGAGCCCGGAATCATGGGAAAAGGCCGCGGCTGTCGCGGTTGAGACCGCCTCGAAATCCCTTCGGGACATCCGCATCGCAGAGGTGATGGAGATGGACATGACCGTTGAGGACGGCAAGGTCGCACTTTACCGCACAAAGCTCAGGCTCTCGTTCAAATACGAAAGCCCTTAAGGACACGATCTGCCCCATATGAGGCCTGCGGGCCGGGGAAATTTCCCCGGCCCGTTTTTTTTCTGAAAACAGCATTTAGGGCTTGCAATTTGCATTTCACCCATGCAATACTACTCCTGAAGCTGTTGGAGTATTTTGTTGGATACAAACCGCAAAGTGTTCTGACTTTGCGGTTTTTTATTTGCAAATCTCCTTTCATCTTCGAATACAGTAAAGGAGGTATTTGCAACATGGCAAACGGAACAGTAAAGTGGTTCAACGAAGCAAAGGGTTTTGGTTTCATAACCCAGGACGACGGCACCGACGTTTTCGCACACTTCTCCGCCATCCAGGGCGAGGGCTTCAAGACCCTGGACGAAGGCCAGGAAGTAAGCTTTGACGTGGTCGAAGGCGAAAAAGGCCCCAAGGCCGAGAACATCCAAAAGGTCTAAAACGATTTAGAACATAAAAAGAGCAGGTCTTCTCACGAAGACCTGCTCTTTTCTTCTACTCTCAATCCAGAATAACCTGTTAATTGGAATTCAAAAAACCCTCAATATATTCACTGAAATGCTCATCAAAATCATTTTCCTTGAAAATCAGATTAACCTTGCGCAACAACTTCCTCTCTCCATTAATAAGAAAAGCCCTTTTAAGGTAATCAATGCTTAACAGGGGATTGTTCTCCAAGCCTTCGGCCACAGTCTCGTAATAATCCGCCTGTTCCAGGAATTTATCTAAATATTTATTAATCTGCTTTTTAAATCCTCTGTCATATTCGATATATTCTGTTCTAATAAAATCTGAGGGGATTTCAACTCCCTTTTTAACAATTATGATTTCCTTACCCAGAGCCTGCAGAAGTCCTATCTCATAGAAAACATTTGATAATGTCTGAGGGGACATATCATTATCAAGCACGGCAATTCCAAGAGGAACAGATATTATCATAGTCCATATCTTGGCAAGAAAATCTTTTCCTGTGACCTCACTACTTGCATCAATAGTCTTAAATCTTCTTTCAGTAAGGTACTTCTTTATAGTCCTTCTCATTCTTACAATTTCTTTGGGGACAGGTTTCCCCAGACGGGTCATAATAAAACACGTTCTAGGTCTGTAAGAGATTTGTTTTGAAAAGACATCTCCATCAAGAGGAGAATATAAAATCATTTACGTCTCTTTTTAAGAACCGGTATCCCCTTATAAGGTCCTTCAGAAGCTTTGTGTGAAAGAATCTTACCTGTAGAGCGATCTATTTTTACATAATGTCCAGAACGAGGGTTCTTAATCTGTACAACGTCTTTTTTAACAAACATGGCATCACCCCAATTACTCTATGTTTATAACTATAGTTTACTTATTATAATTCCTCAGTTCAAGCATAATCGGTTACCGCCTTACCTGCGGCTGCTGAGCTTGGCAAGGAGCCTCAGTATCTCCAGGTAGAGCCAGACGAGCGTGACCATCAGGCCGAAGGCCGCGTACCACTCCATGTACTTGGGCGCGCCGGATTCCGCCCCATGCTCGATGAAATCAAAGTCCAGCACGAGGTTCAGCGCGGCAATAACCACAACGAAGAGGCTGAACCCGATGCCCATAAGCCCGCTTTCGTGTATGAACCCCACGCGGATGCCAAAGAATCCCAGCACAAAGGTTATAAGGTAGACAAAGAATATACCTCCCGTGGCCGCCACAACACCGAGCTTGAAGTTCTCGGTGACCTTTATCAGGCCCGAGCGGTAGGCAAAGAGCAGGAAAAAGAGCGTGCCAAAGGTCAGGGCCACGGCCTGTATCACGATACCCGGGTACATTGCCTCGAAGGTGGCTGAGATGCCGCCAAGGAAAAACCCCTCCAGAACCGCATACATGGGCGCGGTCACCGGGGCCCATGTCTGCTTGAATATCGTGATCATCGCGAACACCAGCCCGCCGATCAGCCCTCCGATCATCCAGGGCATTATCACGGCCGGGTTCTTTGTGGCGAAAAACTGCGCCCAGACCCACATGGCGGGCATCATGGAAAGCATAAGCAGAATAGCTGTCTTGTGCACTGTCCCGTTTATGGTCATGCGCTCATCGCCCGTGTGGTACGCGGCTTCAAAGGTCTTCTTGTTAAGAGCCGGGTTGGCTGTCCTCATCATATTTATGTCCCTCCCTGTCAGTCGTTATTCTTTAAGCTAGTATAGCCCCACGTCCATCATGTATCAACCCCTCATTAACCCGTATATTGCATGAGGAGCCACGGAGGGCCTTTTATAAGAAGTAGTTATTGCTTCTTTATGCTTTACCCTTATTAGATGAAGTTGGGATTTTGCCATATCTTGCTTTGTGTTATTTATCACGACCCACTACTTGTAGCACGCTTTCTGATTTACTGTAGATACAAAGAAGAAGTCGCGAAGGAGCCACAGGCCCTTTTAATTGTCATACTTCGAATGGCTTACAACAAAACATTACTTGTTGAACTGGTTCTGATTTGCGGTAGATGCTAGCAAGAAAGCATGAAGTCGAAGACTCGATCCGAGGAGTACCTCTTCGTACTTCGAATGCTTTATTCCGACCCAGATGCAGTGAACTCAGAGCCAGTTAGTAGATGCAGTGAACTCAGGAAGCGTTACGTATAACTCTTGTGCTATCCTTAGAAGATGAAAGCAAAGGTCATATCCATCAACACCAGCGAGAAAAAAGGCGTGCGCAAAAAACCCGTTGCCGAGGCCAGCATAAGCGCGGATTTCGGCATAGAGGGCGATGCCCACGCCTCAGGCGACTGGCACCGCCAGGTAAGCCTCCTGGCCCTTGAGAGCATCCGCAAGATGCAGGACAAGGGGCTTGACGTAGGCCCGGGGGATTTTGCCGAGAACATCACCACAGAGGGCATCGACCTCCCCGTGCTCCCCATAGGCACAAAACTGGTGCTCGGGCAGGACGTGGAGGGCGAGGTGAGCCAGATAGGAAAGGTCTGCCACGACCGCTGCGCAATATATGAACAGGCCGGCGACTGCGTCATGCCGCGCGAGGGCATCTTCATCAAGGTGACAAAGGGCGGGCTGCTGCGCACGGGTGACCCCATACGGGTGCTGTGATCACCGCACGAGTTCTCACATTAAGCGACAAGGGTTCGCGTGGCCAGCGCGAGGACACCGCAGGGCCCGAGGCAGCGGGGATGCTCAAGGCCGCGGGATTCGAGGTCACGGGCATTGACGTGCTCCCTGACGAGAAAAACCTCATAAAGGAAAAACTCATAGAGCTTTCAAAGTCCACTGACCTGATAATCACCGCCGGAGGCACGGGACTAGGCCCCCGCGACGTAACCCCCGAGGCCACACGTGAGGTCATGGACCGTGAGGTCCCGGGCATTGCAGAGGCCATGCGCGCGGCAGGGCTCTCTAAGACCCCGCGGGCCATGCTAACGCGCGGAATTGCGGGGGCAAGGGGACAGACACTGATAATAAACATGCCCGGAAGCCAGAAGGCCGTAAGAGAGAGCCTGGAGGCGGTCATTGATGTGCTTGCCCATGCCATCGAGACGTTAAAAAACTCCGGAGACGACTGCGGGAGGTAGCCAGACAGTGCAGGAAGTGACATTGTTCGCGGCATTTGCAGCAGGTATTCTCTCATTCCTGTCCCCCTGCGTGCTCCCGCTCATACCCTCGTACCTGACCTTTATCACCGGGGCCTCCTTTGAAGATCTCACGGACACGGAGGTAACCACAGAGGAAAAGCGCCACGTGAGGATGCTCACCATAAGCAACTCGCTCGTGTTCATACTGGGCTTTTCCACCGTGTTCATCGCGCTTGGGGCCACGTCCTCGATCATTGGCCAGGCGCTCGAGAACTTCCACGACTGGATAAGGATAATCGGCGGCGTTCTCATCATTGTATTCGGCCTCTTTATCTCAGGCCTCATAAAACTCGATTTCCTCATGCACGAAAAGAAGATTCACCTTACCGGAAAGCCCGCCGGCTACATAGGCACGTACCTTGTGGGAATGGCCTTTGCCGCGGGGTGGACCCCATGCGTTGGGCCCATACTGGGGGCGATACTCATGAAGGCCTCCCTTGAGGGCACGGCCTCTGCCGGGATGCGGCTTCTTGCCGTGTACTCCCTGGGCCTGGGGCTTCCGCTGTTCCTGGCCTCGCTCTCCATGAATACCTTCCTGAGCTATTCACGCTCCATGCTCAGACATATGAAGGTCATTATGATGGCAAGCGGATTCGTGCTGATCGTCTTTGGGGTCCTCATGCTCACTGACAACGTCCGCTGGCTCTCAGGCCTCCTGCCTGCCGAGTGGGGAATAAGCTTCTAGGGGGCCACGGGCCCCATTTTAACGCATACATCGAATGCTTTATCCCGTCACATCCTGATTTCATTCTACCCTAATCATATAAGATTCGAGGCGCAGGACACGAAGGGGGCCACGGTTTAAATGCATGTGACCAACCAGCTCCTGATCCTGCCCTCTTCCGTCCGGCCCGGTATGTTTTAAAAAGAATTATCATAAGCATAATGATCAGGGCAGGCCAGACAGGTCAGGGCAAGCCCGTGCACGCGGCATCTGCTATAATGGGCCAGGCACAAATGCTAATAAGGAGGAGGGAAAGCCATGCCTGTTGTGACAAAGTCTATGGAGATCAAGGCCCCTGTGGCCAAGGTGTTCGAGGTAGTGACCAACCCGGACAACTGGACAAAGTTCGTCTCGAGCCTTGTGGAGGTCTCGGACAAGAGCGCTGACATCCCGGCAAAGGGCTCCACCTTCGCGTGGAAGTACAGGATGATGGGCTTCAACTTCGGCGGCACGGGCACGGTGACGGATAACCAGTCCGGCGAGTCCTTTGCCATGGCATTTGAGAGCAAGTTCCCGATCAAGGAATCCTATGTGTTCAGGGACTCCGGCGACGGGGTCACGCGGCTGGAAGTGACAATAGACTACGAGATGCCCTCCCCCATGAAGGCCCTGTTCGGTGACTCCTCTGTCATGGAAAAAATAAACGAGACAGAATCCCAGGGGGTTTTGGAGAAGATCCGCGCCCTGTGCGAGAGCGGATAGGTTTGTCCGGGGGCACCGCCCTCCGGTATAATTGAGTCCATGGAACAGATCGGTCCCTGGTTCGGGGTCTTCCTCCTAATGAACAACTACTTCCACGACGTGGCCACGGCGCTGCTTGCGGCAAGCGGGCTTGTGCTGAGGGTCATGACAGGCAGGTACAGAGCTGCCATGGCCTCGGGCGCGGATCATGAGGCGCGAGAGTACTTCAAGCGCATCTTCCACGGCATGCGTACACTGGCCAGGCTCTCCATGGCATGGATACTGGTTGGCGCCATACCAAGGACGCTCTTCTACCGTGATTTCGAATGGGCAAACGCGGTGGAGCACGGGCAGGCAGCGGCCCTCATCCTAAAGCATACAGCGGCCTTTTTGTTCGTGGGGCTTGGCGCGTGGCTGTGGCAGAAGGCAAGCGAGGACCTCAAGGACCTTTCCTGATCCCCGGCATGGAACGCCCTGATCAGGCGGGCCGCATCTCACGTGTTATATAATAGTACGGTCAAGGAGGGATAACGGCTTGGGCAGAACAATACTGATGGGCACAGTGCTCGGATTCGTGGGCGGGCTGGTCTTCACCGTGCTGTATTTCGGGGCCGGTCAGATCACCACACCCATGGCATACATACATGAGGCCTCTGGCGCGTTGCTCGGGTTTCTGATAGGCGCAATAGTGGCCCTTGCGAAAAAAGCGAAAAGGAAATAATAGACACCAGCCCTGCCCCACATGCCTTTATGGCCCTTAATATGGCCCATTATATGACAATGCCATCCAATGAGCGGACAATGAAATGACCCCCGCATTCTTCATCGGCTTTCTTGAAGCTCTTGAGTGCTCGCTCCTGCTCCTGGTGCTCGCCTCACACCCTGGCGTACGGCAAGGGTTCAGGTTCCTTCTTGCAGGTGCGGTGCTTGGGATATTCATGGGCTCCGCCCTTAGCTACCTTCCTGCCTCGCTGGCCCCGATCCATAACAACGACCTCTGGAGCACGCTCAGGCACTCGGCAGAGGTAGCCATGTTCATGGCCCCGCTCTACGTGCTCTCGCTGGAAAAGAGAGGGCATCCTTTAGTATCCAGCAAGATGCCTGACTACATGCTCGCGCTCATGGGCTTCATTTTCTCTGTTTTTGACGCGCGCCTTGCGGGCCTTTCCGTACACGATATAGCCATTGTTCTTGAAAGGCCCGCCTCAACCCCGGCCATTGCCATGCTTGGGACAGCCCTTGCCCTGTCCGTGCTGCTTGTACTCAAAGCGCCGGGTATGATAGAGAAACTCCGGCCCGAGAGGTTCTTTACTGCATCAAGCGTGCTCCTTGCGGCGGCAACATTGAGGCTGCTCACCGGAGGGGTGGGCGCGATAGAGGAAACACATACGGTGGAGGCCATCCGCCTCGGGCTTCAGGCCATAGGGACCGGCCTGTGCATTCAGATACAGCAAGCCCTCATGCTCGTACCCCTTGAGTTCATACCCACAGGCTCAGAGGGCCTGTTCCGGTTCCTCTCAGGCCCGCAAATGGCTACCACCGTGCTCGTGCTCGGGCTTACGGCACCCGCGGTCTCTGTGCTCATGTCCGTGCTATCGAGACCTGACCCTGACCTCTCAGGGCACAAGCAGGCAGCCCACCGCAGGCTGCATCTGGCGTTTTTCCGGATGGACCTCGTATACAGAGGGGCCCCGCCGCTTATTTGTTTCTTTCTGGTGCTTGGCGCCCTGCACTTCGTTACGGCAAGCGTAAACCCCATGAACGAACCAAGGCCGGTCCCCCTCCTTGAGAGCAAGGAGCGCGCCGGGGTGCTTGTGATCCCGGTCTCCGGCCCCTATGGGGACATCTCAGACGGCATGCTCAGGAAGTTCAGCTATCTCTACGGCAGGGAAGTGATCCGCTTTATAGCCATAATGAAGCCTGACGGAACTGTTGGAGTGGGCCTTGACGAGTGCGAGATATGCGACCCGCCCAAGTGGAACAAGAAGGCCCAGGGTTACGCCCAGCGCGGAGATCACCTTGTATGCAAGTACTGCATGACCCCCATACCCACAAACACCGTGAACAGGCCCGGGGGGTGCAACCCCATCCCCCTGCCCTTCGTGCTTGAGGATGGCCGGATAACCATAGAGACCGGCGAGCTGATACGGATCTGGCGGGCGGCAGAGAAACTGGACAAGAAGGGTTCGCACCTGTAGGCGTATGAACCAATGAGAAAAATACTGAACATACTTGGCTCCACATGGACCACAACGCTTCTGCTGGGGCTCATGGCCTTTGCGTACGCGCTTGCGGGCGTGTGGGGCGAGCCCCTTTCGCTCTGGAGCAGTTTCATGGCAGGGAACCCCCTTGGCCTGCTGCTGTACTTCCTGCTTGTTGCAAACCTGCTTGTCTCGGACCCGCTGGCCATAAGGGCCATGAGGGACAGAGGCAGGCCCACCGGGACATCGCCGGACAAGGCGCGCGCCATGGACGACCACGTGCTCGTGCGGAAAAAAGATTTTGATCCATACGGCCCATCTGAATGGATGCGCTCCAAAGGGCTCTCCCCCAGGGAGACCGAAGGCGGCCTCATCGCGCGCAAAGGGGCGTATTCAATACTGCCCGGGCTCATGCTCAGGGCCGGGCTCCTGCTTCTGCTTATTGCCCTGCCACTTAGCTCAACACACCACCAGAGCGCAAGGGCCATGCTCTCCCCCGGGGAAGATGCCACTGTCCTTGGGCATGAGATAAAGCTCATGGGGCTTGATGCCCCGCTTACGGAGGAATACCTTCAGGTGGGCAAAGAGGGCGAGGGGTCTTTCCTTGAGCTTCACGGCCTTGGGGCCACACTTGAGGTGGACGGCAAGAGCATGGCCCTCAGGGAAGGCGCGCCAGCAGCTGCCGGCAGCCTCATGATGCGCCTTTCGTACCTTGGTTACCGGCTGCCGGTCAAGAGAGGACAGGACACGGTGCTCATGTACCTTGACGCCCTGCCTCCGGGGAAGGTCTGCGAACCCGTGGCCGGGGTCTTGGTAAGGCTCCTGCCCGAGCGCACGGTTAAGAAGGGCCTTTTAAGCGGGAGACTCTATAACCTCAAAGCCCCCTACTTCAGCATTGTCACCGAAGAGGGCGAACACGCCCTCAGGGCCGGAGAGGCCTCAAAGGACGGGAGCGTGGAACTTGGGAAGAGTTCCCTCTATATTGAGCTTGAGGTGCGCAGGGACGCGGCACTGACCTTTGTAAAGGCCGGGCTGGTGCTGCTGGTGCTCGGGCTTGCGCTCATGCCGCTTCGCCTGTTCTGGTACGAGATGATTATTGTAGCGGTGCAAGATGGGGACAGCGTTGTCCTTGGCTCAACGGATGAGTTCTTCAAGGCCTGGGGCATTGAGCGCTTCAGGGAATGGACGGATGAGCTTATAACGTCAGAAGATTCTTCTAATGAAAAACCTTGAGGGGGCCACGGGCCCCTTTTATTAACTGAAGGCCACGGGCCCTTTTTATTAACTGAAGGCCACGAGCCCATTTTCTGGTTTGTCAAGCGTTTTCTAATGCCGAAGAAAGGTCTAATTCAAATTCAGGGCGAGTACGGGTGCCGTGGATATGCGGTGGATCAGTACCACTTGGAGGCGTTCCTGATTTGCTGTAGATTCTAGGCGCGCGACATGAAGTCGGCAAGAGTCGATCCGACCCGTACTTTATGCTACCGCGAATGTCGCGCAACAACGAAGATGCAGTAAATCAGGAGCGTCTGGAGTAGATGAAGCCAATGCCGCCCAATACTACCAATATGCCTCCGGCAAGGGCCCACTTTGCCCCTGGATCATGGGTCACGCGAATTGTCGCAGAAGGGGCCCTGTTATCATCGCCTTCGTTAAAGGTCCCAAAGAACAGCCCGAGACCGTCAATAAAAACAGGCTGCGCGGGCACAAGGGCCCTTCGGGCAATAACCTTGCCTTCCCTATAAAGCACAAGTTCCGCAAGCCACCGGGTCGAGGTCCCGGCCTCGTTGACCTCCGCGCTTACTTCACTTACAAGCACCTCGATACCGGGGGCCACCTCTCCGCGTGTGCCCTTGGCCACCTGCACGTCCGCCCTCATCCCGAACACTGCCGTAAGCAGGTGCGCAAGCATCACCATAAGCACGCCCAGGTGCATCACCTGCGGGGAGAGCTTATGAAGCAGGCCCCGCACCGACCTCCTGCTGAGAGCGTCAACAGTACAGGCAACAGTTGATAGAGCAAGCAGGGCCACCGAGGCAACAAGGGCATAGACCCACCATGTAAGCCCCGGAGCGCCGGCCTCGGCAAGCCACTGGAACAGCGGGGAGTCGTCAATGCCCGAGAAGAACTCAAGATGCGTGGGAAGCATCACCGAGCCAAGCAGGCAAAGGGCGATAGTAAGCGCAAAGAGCGCAAACACCGTATTTAGTGATATAAGTATGTCCCAGAGTTTTTTCACTTATCCTTAAACCTCTAAAACTGCGTCGGAGGGCTAGGGATCACCGTGCCCACCCCGAAATACGTGAACAGGGCCACCCCGAACACAAGCACTCCCATCACGGCCGCGGGCACGCCGTGCAGGGGGCGCATGAGCCTCGCGTGCAGGTACAGGCCCACAAAGAGCCATGTGATGGATATCCACATCTCCTTTGAGGTCCAGAGCCAGTATGTGCCGTAGGCAAGATAGAACCAGACGCTGCCGCAAAAAAGCGAGACCGAGAGCAGTATCCACCCGAGGCTCAGCATCCTGTACTCCATCACCTCATACTCGCTGTCGCCGCTGATAACGTAATGCGTGCCCAGGCAGGCGGCAATGGCGAAAAAGGCGTAGCTTATGAAATAGAACAGGCTGTGCGCGAAGAACCAGGGGGTCATCATGAATGGGGATATGGTGTTTATGGTGCGGAACTTCAGGGCCACGAATATTATCACGCATATTAACGGCAGCGCGTACCTCGCCAAGCTCCTGAGTTTTTCATTCCGGGAGATAAAGTAATAAAGGATCGCAGCGGCAAAGGCCATGAAGGATATGTTGTCGTACTTTTCCGTAAGCGGCAGCCACCCAAGGAGCGCTCCCCTGTGGGCGATGGAGACGGCATGGGCAACCAGTCCTGCGCCAAACATGGCGCGCCCTGCCCTGCCCTCCATGAGCGCCATGATGTAAAAGGCAGCGGGCGCAAGGAGCATGAAAAAGGTGAGCACCGCAAGCCCGTAATCGTTCAGCCCGAACCGGAAGAATTCCAAATCACACTCTCCATTCCTATCCAGACCCGCGCTGGTATACCGGGGCCAGAGTCATAAGGCAATCTCTAAAAACAGCTTCTTACTGCAAAGGGCTGCAATCACCGGGTACTGCGTCATCACATGCAAAACGTCCTCAAAGCAGCTCTGCCGCGCCTCCGGGCGTTTTACGTGCGCTTCCTTGTCCTCGGCAGGGGCTACAAGCCCCCTTTGGATTGGGCCTATGGCCCCGCTCCTTTTCGCCACAGAACTGTTTTCAGAAGTTGCCTTGAGTTATAATAACTCATTATGGACGAGATCAGCCCCGCCCTAGGGGCGATAATCACCGCAAACAATTACCTGCACGACGTGGCCACAGGCCTTATGCTCATGAGCTTCGGGGCGATCTGGCTCGTATCCAGGCGGTTCCACCCGGACTCAGGGGAGCGGGCCGCCGGGCTCTACCTCTCGCTGTACGGGGCTGTCACACGCATCGCCAAGTTCTCGCTTGTCTGGATACTGGTGGGCGGAGTGCCCCGCACCATCTACTACACACGCCTTGAATGGGCCCCTGCTGTCGGAGACACGCAGGTCGTGGCAATTGCCATCAAGCACGTACTGGTATTCGCCATGGTGGGCGCGGGCGTGTACTACTGGACTATCTTCAAAAAACAGGCAAACCGCATCAGACAGGAGTTGCAAGGATGAAAGTACTGTTCATATCGCCCCCTTACCACGCAGGCGTCGTGGAGGTGGCAGGCCGGTGGGTGCCGCTTTATTTCGTCTACCTTGCCGGAGCCCTGCGCGCGGCCGGGCACGAGCCGGTGATATATGACGCAATGACCAAGTTCGTGGAGTACGACGAGATCGAGGCGAGCATACGCAAGCAAAAGCCCGACATGGTCTGCACCACGGCTATAACCTGCACCTCCCCTGACGCCATAAAGGTCATGGAACTGGCAAAGCAGATCGACCCCGGCATCATCACGGCCTGCGGCGGCGTGCACGCCTCATTCATGTACGAGGAGATGTTCTCCCTGACGAGGGCCATGGACTACGTAGTCATTGGAGAGGGCGAAGAGACGCTAGCGGAGCTGGTGGCCTCGCTTGAGGCCGGGGATGAGCCAGAAAACATTGCAGGACTTGCCTATAGAAAAGACGGCAAAACAGTGGTCACTGAAAAACGCCCCTTCTGCGAGAATCTGAATAACATGCCCACGGCCTTTGACCTGCTGGACTGGGAGGACTACACATATTTCATAGTCCCGGGCTCGCGCCTCGGGGCCATAGCCACCAGCCGCGGATGCGACAAGGACTGCACGTTCTGCTCGCAGCAGAAGTTCTGGGAGCAGACCTGGCGCGCCCGAAGCCCCGAGGACCTGGTGCGCGAGGTTGAAGAGCAGCACACGAGATACGGCGTGGACATCATCTTGTTTACTGACGAGTACCCCACCCCGGATGCCAAGCGCTGGGAGGCCTTTCTGGACCTGCTTATAGAAAAGGCCCTGCCTGTGCAATTTTTGATGGAAACCCGGGTGGAGGATATCATACGCGATAAGGAAATACTCTGGAAATACCGCAAGGCAGGCATAATCCACATCTACGTTGGCATCGAGAGCACAGAGGACTCAGACCTTGAGACCCTTAAAAAGGGCATAAGCTCCGAGCAGGCAAAGCTTGCGCTCACGCTCATGAAGGAGGCCGGGATCATCACCGAGACCTCCATGATACTGGGGTTCCCCGACGACACAAAAGAGAGTATCGAGCAAACCATCAAGCTGATAAAGGAATACGACCCGGACTTCGCCCACTTCCTGGCAATCGCGCCCTGGCCCTACTCCGACCTGTACAAGGAGCTGGAGCCCTATATAGTTGAGCGCGATTATAAAAAGTATAACCTCATTGACCCTATTGTCAAGCCCAGGAACATGACGCTCGAGGACATAGACATCCAGATCATAAACGGGTACCGCGACTTCTACATGAACAAGTTCATGCAGATGGAAGAGAGCGATGACGAGTTCCGCAAAGAGTACCTCATGCGCGCCATGAAGCGAATGATGAGCGACTCGTTCATCAAGAAAAAGCTCGGCATGCTCAAGGAAATGCCCGAGGAGATGAAGAAAATAATCAACTCCGGCTCTGACTCAGACTAGCCCGCATATGAGACAGTATCCCCTCCCCTGCCATCCATGGAGAGTGCGCGGCGAATCCTCCGTTTGACACCTTGAATCAGGTATAAGTACAATTATTCTGCTAAGCGGACGCTTTCAGATCGTCCTGGCTTCACACTAAAGGAGTAGCAGGCAAACATTGTGAGTTCCGGTATTTTCCGCATAAACAGGTTGGGTCTGGACAACCTCAGAAACGATTTCTACGGGGGGCTCACCGCCGCTGTGGTGGCCCTGCCGCTAGCCATGGCCTTTGGAGTTGCAAGCGGCGCAGGCCCCATGGCAGGCATGTACGGGGCCATATTGATCGGCTTCTTCGCAGCGCTGCTAGGCGGCACCCCAAGCCAGATATCCGGCCCAACCGGCCCCATGACCGTTGTAATGGCCGGGATATTCGCATACTACACCTCCCTGGACCCGGTCTCGGGGGCAGCCATCGCATTTACTGTGGTAGCTATGGGCGGTGTGTTCCAGGTCCTGTTCGGGGTCTTTAGACTGGGCCATTACATAAGGCTTGTGCCCCACCCTGTTATATCGGGCTTCATGAGCGGCATCGGGGTCATCATAATACTCCTGCAGATAGGCCCGCTACTGGGCCACCCGTCAGAGGGAAACCCCATGGGAGCCGTGAGGGAGTTTGGCGAGGTATTTGCCAACATAAACCCGCACGCTCTGGGCCTGGGCGTATTGACTCTGGCCATTGTCTATCTCCTTCCCGCGCGCATAAACAGGACAATCCCTGCACCCCTGCTGGCGCTCGTCTGTGGAACTCTCGTGTCCACCATGCTATATAAAGAGGGCAGCGTCTCGGTGCTTGGCAACATACCCACAGGGTTCCCGTCCTTAGTGCTCCCGGCCATGAGCTTGAATCTTCTGGCAGGCATGGTAAAGAGCGCCCTGATACTTGCCCTGCTTGGGAGCATCGACTCGCTCCTGACCTCTCTTGTGGCGGACAGCGCCACCCGCTCCCACCACGACTCCAACCGCGAACTCATCGGCCAGGGCATAGGCAACACGATCGCGGGCCTCTTTGGCGGGCTGCCCGGGGCCGGCGCAACCATGCGGACAATAGTGAACGTCAGGGCCGGGGGGCGCACGCATCTTTCAGGCGCGATACATGCGGTGGCGCTCCTGAGCGTTGTCATGGGAGCAGGCAGCATAGTAAGGCACATACCACACGTGGTGCTTGCAGGCATCCTCATCAAGGTGGGCACGGACATCATTGACTGGGGCTACCTCAAGCGCTCAAAAGTCGCGCCCAAGACAGGCGTGGCGCTGATGGTGGTGGTCATGCTCATAACCGTGTTCGTGGACCTCATCACCTCCGTGGCGGTGGGCATGGTAGCGGCGAGCCTCATCCTCGTAAACAGGATGGCCAAGCTCCAGATGAAGAGCATAAAGGCCATCTCCGACATCAGCGATGAATCCCCCCTTTGCGAGGAGGCCATGGCAATAGTCAGGGCCGCAAAAGGGAGAATACTCGTCTATCACCTAAGCGGGCCCTTGAGCTTTGGCGCGGCCAAGGACATGGCAAGGCGCCTCTCCATCATAGCCGGTTACGAAGCTCTCGTCCTGGACCTCTCGGACGTGACAACGGTAGACACCACTTCGGCCATGGCAATAGAGGACATGATACTCGGGGCACAGGCCACGGGCCGGCATGTGTTCCTCTCAGGGGCACACACCGGGGTCAGGGCACTTCTGGACCGCATGGGCATTCTCGGCATGCTTCGCAAGGGACATGAGTTCCCCGAAAGGCTGCAGGCAATACAGGAAGCAGCCAGTATTCTGGATATCCCGTGGAAAGAAAGGCTGCACAAAAATAACTCTCAAGCGCGCAAGCATCTCTGACCACGCAACTCAAAGCAGGCGAGAGCTACCCTATATATCAATAAAAAGGGGGCGTTCCTCGCCCTTTACCAGCCCGCGCTCGCCACGTACTCTGCACTGCTGGATACTTCTCACAGGGAAACCAGCTCCGGTTATTTCTGAATTGATAATATCTGAAGAATGGAGAGGGCTAGCGCAAGAGCCTTCTTGTCATTGATCCTTCGGAGCATGGACAGGGCCTTGAGTTCATTTTCGTCATGATTACATTGAAGAAACTGGAGAGATCTTGTTTTACTGTTGTCCGTGCCCAACAATACTACCGGAGAGACCCCCAGCACATCTGATATCTGCCTGAGACGCGTGATGGTCATCTCGCTTGTGCCGTACTCGTACTTCTGTATCTGCTGGTATGAAAGCCCAAGAAACTCGGCCAGGTCCGACTGTGTCAGGTCAGCGGACTTTCTGAGTCTCCTTAGAATTTTGCCTGGAGGCTCTGTCTCGCCGCGCCCTGACATTGCTTCCTCTATTGGCATCTCCTCTTTATCCCTCCTCACGCCCTCGGCCCCTCCCGGCACCCCGGCCCCATGGCCATGAAATCGATTGTTCTTCACTTTCGTCACCATTTATTGTAGAATACACTTACATGGCGATAATATGACATATATGTCGTACATGGCATTATATTACACATATTTGTGTAATATGTCAAGATGAAAAGGCAGGATTGTGGAACAATACGACACTACAGGCAAAAGGCTCAGGTATTTCAGGGAAAAAGAGACCGGAGAGCCCAGGGGTAAGTTCATTGAGGGCCTTGGCATTACCGCAAGGACTCTGGAGCGATACGAGAATGACGAGTCATTCCCAGACGCATCTTTTTTGACAAGCCTTAACTCCAAATACACGGGGAAACTGAACCTGGACTGGCTACTGACCGGCAGGGGGACGCTCTACATGCAGCCCCAAATAAAGCAGAGGGGGCTGAAGGAAGAAGAGGGGTACTACGACGTGGTGCTCCAGAAAATGCACCAGCAAATGGACAGGGTTTATTCGGAAAGGGATTTTGAGAAACTCGCAACCCTCCAGAGCCTTTTGAACCTGATCGACCCTGAAGAAGACCAGGAAGAGCTATTCGACAAATAAGGGCATTGTCTCGCCACCCTTTACCAGCCCGCGCTCGCGCGCCATCCTGAAAAGCTCCAGTACCGCTTCTTCCCCCTCAGCACCGAGGTCCATTGTGAAATCATTCACGTAGAGGGAGATATGCTCCCTGATGACGCTGTCCGCCATCTCCTGCGAGTGCTGCCTGATGTAGTCCATTGGCTCGTCCGGAAGGGCAAGGGCGTGCGTGAGGCTCTCGCGTATGAGAGACTCCACATTTAACAGCGTATCCCTGCCAAGCATGCGCCTTGCGATTATGCCCCCAAGGGGGATGGGTTTCCCTGTGGTATCCTCCCACCACTGCCCCATGTCCATCACCTCTGTGAGGCCGTAGCCCTTGTAAGTAAAGCGCCCCTCGTGGATTATGAGCCCCGCGTCAACCTCGCCCTCCTGCACAGCCGCCATTATCAGGTCAAAGGCCATGGGCACGACATTGTCACCCAGTGCGGGGTCAAAGAGCCTGA
>DAOWET010000062.1 GCA_030638335.1 Nitrospirota bacterium | reverse complement strand
TAATTATGACCTAATATTTGAATATATGACATGGAAGAATGATTTACAGAGTATTTATCCAATCACAATAAATGAGTGCGAACAAATTAAACTTGTGAGTGAATATCAAAAAACATCTTCTGCTCATTATTATGTTCAATATTGCCAAGACCCCCTTGCTGAAGAACAAGAATATATTAATACTAATGCTCCGTATGTTCATAAACTGCATGGAAGTGTGAATTATTTCTCTTCATTTGATGATAATGGGAATACTCTAATGATATCCGATGATGTAAGCGATGGTAGTCGCATTCAAAACTCAAGATTACGAAAGGGTCTTCCTGCAATATTGGCATTCGATGCATTCAAGGGCATAAAGAATAAGTATGGTCGTTTTGTAATGCCAATGATTATCCCTCCGACATATTCAAAGCTTACGGGACATCCTTGGTTGAGACAGATATGGAATAGTTCAATAAACGCTTTAAGCAGGGCAAGTAAAATAATATATATTGGATATAGTATTCCTGAGAGCGATGGGTTTATGCGAGCCATGCTACATGGTGCAATGACAATGAGGAAGGATGGTTCGTTGCCTAAAGTTTATGTTATAGATCCTAGTGAAGCGACGCATAGTAAGTATTATGATTTGTATAAAAATGCAGTTCAACCCATAAAGTGCCAAACGTTTATAGATGCTGTTAAGAATGGAACTATTTATGAGATATTATCTGAATAAAATAGGAGGAAATACACTTTAATTATCTTAATAGGGATGTGTCAGTAATTATTCCCTTTTCGGAAGGGAGAGTTTCGCATGAGACTATTTGTTATATTGGCAGTGTTGCTATTTGCTGTGGCCGCACAGGCAGAGTGCAAGAAGCACGTTGAACTGTTGTCAACAGACTACTGGGTGAAGAACGAAGGCATGACCGTTCAGCAGGCTCACCGCTACAAGCTGAACATCTGGGAGAAGTCCAACGCCCAGGGCAAGGGCAGGGTGGTTGGCAAGATACGCGTAGGCTCAAGGGCTCTTATCCTAGCAGAGGGCAAGGACTCTTACAAGATACTTAGTCCGCTGGATAAATCAATTGGCTGGATCAGCAAGATACAGGTGGCTGGGACGCGGATGCAGGACACGGTTACAAGGAGAAGGTGCAGATAACTAGGCAAGGAGGGATTATTGAAAATATAGAAATATGGAGACAGACACTATTTTCTAACCCTTATTCCTTAGAATTATCTTTGCCACAACAGCTGCCACATCGTTTTCATAGCCAAGCTTTGTAAATGATTTCACGCTTTCAGGAAATATTAGTGAGGATATTTTGTTCTTATAAGTTTATGGAAATGTGACAAGCTAATGTCATCGGGAATATCTTTGATATCATCAGCACTCCAAGGCATTAGGCCATGCTCTTTTGCTGTATTTGTTGAACCACCAATATATACTTGATTAAGGACTTCATCTGGGGGAGATGAATCTTCTCCTGTAATGGAAATATATTTAAGGTGAGGCCAGATTGGGAGTACAGTTTTAATTGCTAATACAGCAACTATTGAAGGGACTCTAGAGCCAACCCATATTGCAGTATGTTTTGATTTATCTTCATATCTCTCGCAATCGACAAAAACCTCATAAACATCAGCTCTAAATCCAAGATTTCTTAGAGCTGATAAAATATCACGTTCTCCCTCAACATAGGAGATAGATATTGGGTACGTTGTAAGGTCTATATATGTACTAATAATATCCTTCTTTGCTATCTCATTTCCATCTGTCTCTTTTGATTCAGGTGCGCTTAATTGAAAATTCGTTACTAATGATTTTGTTTTCTTCGATGGTAAAACTTTTATTCTTTTGGTTTCGCTTTTCTTCTCTCCTCGATATCTTTGCTCGTCTTTTAGCCATTCAGCATATTCCTTGGAATCTTGCAGGTGTGGTCGAAATTTTGTAAGCATTCTATAAACTAAAAACATTACGAGTGCTGTAAATAGTCCTGATGAAATAACAAGGAAGTCTGGAGCCCATGTTGGGTCATGGATACTAGCAGCCGAAGTAAGAAAAATTGTGTCAAGAATTAGTAACATAACGAACCAAGCGGCCATTAGTTGGAAAGGATGAGTAATTTTCTCAGGAAGTATTCTGGTTTCATTCATATTTATCATGCAACCAGTTTAGCATAGCTTGACTAACTAAAAGTAATTTAGGAGCTTCGCCCCTCAATGGAAGGACTGAGATCACTTCTGTTTCATCAAAACTCGCCTGCGGCTCACTCGTCTTGCATTGTCACATGCGCAAAATAATATTTTCATTATTGATTAACCATGATTTATAAAAAACGGGTCGAATCGAGTCGGATCGACTCTCGCAAGCTCGACTCTTCGACTTTTTCTTAGAGGGAGAATCTTTGTCTTTTTGGCAGAGATGCTCTCTGCTGTCTGTGGAAGTAGGATATAATATTGCTGGAGGAAGGACAGAAAACAAATGAAAATCAAGCTTACCGACCACGCCCGCTTTGAGGCGGAAAGAAGAGGTATATCAGAAGATGAAATATCCTCCATAGTCCTATCTCCGCAACAGAGGATACCATCCAAAAAAGAGCGTGTAATTTTGCAGAATAAGTATTATGATAAAGATGAAGGCAAGGACATGCTCCTGAGAGTTATCGGGAGTGAAAAGGGCGATGTTTTTGAAGTAATTACAGTATACAAGACCTCCAAGATAGAGAAGTACTGGAGCGGAGAGGGCGCATGAAAGTCATCTATGACCCGGAAACGGACACGCTGAGCATTATCCTTAAGGATGCCAAGATAGTAGAGAGTGATGAGGTGCGTGAAGGCGTTATCGTGGACTATGGCGCTGATGGTAAGGTCGTCTCCATTGAAATACTTGACGCATCCGAACATACCTCGGAGCCACAGGGCATTGTCTACGAACTGAAAAAGACTGCTGCGTAAGACCCCTTAAGGGACAAAAGGAAAACCGCCTGTCTACTCAGTGTCTTTGTATGTTTGCTTGACTAACTAAAAGTAATTTGACAGGGCTTGCGAAGCTCATATATACTCCAAGAATAGGCCGCCCGAATGGGCGGTTTTGGTGTTTTATATAGATGATTAACTTTAGTTCATATAAGCCCCGACCAAGGGACGCAATATTCACCCTTCAAATCCTGCTACTCGGCCTCCTCGCCATTCTGAACATTATGAACACCCTGATATGGCGAAAATCGCTGAAAAAACCACCAGTTTCAGCGATATGGAGGCCGGGAAATGAACATATAAAAGAAAAGAGGCTAGACCTGCGACAGTCTAGCCTCGTCAATTTCCTATGCTTTTGCCTCAGCAGTCCGAGTGCCGGGCGGCACCTACCACTTATCGATATGCACCCGCTCCTCATCGAACCTGTCCACAGGCCCTTTCTCCTCATCCGGATACCCCACAGGCACGAAGGCCATGGGTATGAACTCATCAGGCACATCGAACATCTTGCGGAAGTCCTCCACGCGCTGCTCGCGCGGGTATATCCCTGTCCAGCACGCGGCAAGCCCCATGTCATGCACGGCCAGAAGGAAGTTCTGCACGCAGGCCCCCATGTCCTGCTGCCAGAAGGGACCGAAGCGCTCGCTGGTGGGGTCGGCAACGAAGAGCACACCAGCCTGGGCAGTGTCGCACATGTGGGCGTTCTTGTGGTCAGCCGCGATCTGCTTGAGCACGTCCCTGTCCACCACGACTATGAAGTGCCAGCAGAGCTGGGTGCCGGCAGAGGGTGCGTTCATTGCCGCGCGCAGGGCACGCTCCAGCCTGCCCTCGTGGATGGGCACGTCCGTGAACTTACGTATGGAACGACGGTTCATGATGGCTTCGAATGTTTCCATTGCACATGCCTCCAGGTTATCCTGTATTGCCTGCCGGGTTTATCTGGTTTTGGCGCCAGTGAACTCTATCAGCGTCTTGAGTTTTTTATTGAGAGCGCGGAACTCCTTGAAGTTCAGCGACTGCGGCCCGTCGCTGGCTGCGCGCTCGGGGTCGGGGTGCACCTCTATCATGAGGCCGTGTGCGCCCACGACCACTGCGGCCTGGCTCATGGGGGCCACCAGCGGGCGGTGTCCGGTGGCATGGCTCGGGTCGAATATCACGGGCAGATGGGTGATATCCTTTACCAGCGGGATGATGGCCAGGTCCGAGGTGTTGCGGGTGGCGGTCTCGAAGGTGCGTATGCCGCGCTCGCAGAGGATTATGTTGGGGTTTCCGCCCACCATGATGTACTCGGCCGAGGCTATCCACTCCTCCACGGAAGCCGAGAGCCCGCGCTTGAGTATGACAGGGCTTCGGGTGCGTCCCACCTCCTTGAGGAGATCGAAGTTCTGCATGTTGCGTGCGCCGATCTGGAGGATGTCCACGTTTTTGGCCACGAAGCCCACGTGCTCCGGGCTCATGACCTCGGTCACGGTGGCTATGCCCGTAGCGGCTCGGACCTCTGCCAGGAGCTCTATGCCCTCTTCGCGCATGCCCTGGAAGCTGTGGGGGCTGGTGCGCGGCTTGTACGCGCCGCCGCGGAGCACGGGTATGCCGAGCTTTTTCAGCATGCGCGCGGTCTTCATGATCTGGTCGCGGCCCTCTATGGCGCATGGGCCCGCGATCATGAGGAAGGGATTTCTGCCACCCACGGAGAGGCCTTTTTTGATGCGCACCACGGTGTCGCGCGGATGGAAGTCCCGGCTTACGAGCTTGTAGGGCTTGGTCACATGGATTATCTGGAGGATGCCGGGCAGGTCCGCGAAGGGAGTCTCGTCCACCCAGCCCTGGTTGCCTATGACGCCTATTGCGGTGCGGGCCGCGCCGGGCATGACCTTGGCTGTGAAGCCCAGGGCCTCCACGGCCTTTACGACCTTTCTGATCTCGGGCCTTTGAGCGTTGTGGTGCATGACGATGAGCATTTTTCAAGTCCCCCGGTTAGTCCAGTTCGTGATACATCATTCTACATTATAGACAGTGGTATTGACCAGAGTGGGGAGTTGGTTTATAGTGGTAGGAGCTTATGAGGAATTTCATGATACATATATCCCTGCTGTTTGCTTGTGTTGGTTTCGCCTCCGGATGCGCCACCGGCGGGGCTGCATCGAACGAGGAGAGGCTTGAGGCGCTGGAGCTCGATAACGAGGAATTGCGGCAGAGTGTTGAGGCCGTGCGCAAGAGCGTTGAGCAGCTTCGGGCGGGCATCGAGGCCCTGGAGCAGAGCGCTGAAGAGCTCAAGCACTATATGGAGATGCCGGAGCGCATCCGGCAGGGGGCTGAGCGTGTGGGGCAGAAGCTTGAGAGCATTGAGGACAAGCTTGAGAGGCTTGAACGAGAGTACCCCGCGTCCGTGAGGGTGAAGGTTTTGCGCGGTGACGGCGTGCCGGGCTCGGCGCAGGAGGCGGCCGCGTTGCTCAGGGAGAGGGGCTATGACGTTGGGGGTGTGGGTGTCGCGCCCTCTGAAGGGTTTGAGGCGGACACGGTGTTCTTTTCCGAGGGGTTCGAGGCGGCGGCAGGGGCCATTGCCGGGGAGCTTGGCGAGGGCGCCAGGACCAGACCGCTTACGTGGAGCTCGGTGTATGACGTGATCGTTGTTACGGGTGGGAATACGGGTGGGAATTAGGCGCGCTGGCCCTCTAGGCCGGCTCCAGCCGGACGCGGAGTTGGATCTCTTCCAGGATGCTGGCCACGAGTTCGCAGCGCTCCCTTGAGCCGGTGAAGCAGATGGCCGAGCCCTCAGTGTGGACCTCCGTCGCTATCTCTCCGGCGCGGTCGGTGCTGCACCCTGTGGCTCGCACAAGCTGTATGATCACGTCGTCGAAGGTGTGGTGGTCATCGTTTAAGAGCACCACGAGCCATGGCTCGATGACCACGTTGGTGGTGCTTTCAAGGGGTTCTGCCTTAGTCGCCATTCTTGAATCATATCACAATTCACGTTATGGCGACGGGGGGATTCAGCCAGGCAGGACCGCCCGGCGGCTTGCCGTATCGTCCGTGGCGTTGCGGAAGGCGTCCAGCTTGTCGTAGTGGGCCTTGAGCATGTCCACGGAGTTGCCGAGCGTCTCGTCGGAGGGCGCGTTCGTCGTCGCGCATGGAGGCGAAGAACCCTGCGGAGGGGGCGTGTGCTGAGAAGGACTGCGCCAGGGATGAGTAGAAGGCTTCGGCCTCGCGTTCCGCGGCCATGGACATCTCGAACAGCTCTTCGATTGTATCTGTCGGTGTATCTGCTGAGGTATCTGCTGGCATGCGGCCTCCGGTCCGTTTTCCCTGCATGGGCGATATGATCTCAGCATAGCAGAGTCAGGACAGGAGGCCTTTATGCATACTCCTTAGCAGGAGGGAGAGGGCGCTATTCGCTGCATGCGGACCCAGTCTGTCACGTAGAAGGGTATGGAGCTGAGCCATAGGTACTCCTTGAAGTCCTGCTGCACGCGTTCGAGGGTTATGCCCCAGCGGCTGCCGGCGGTGTAGAAGAACTCGTACTCGCTCAGGTTCAGTTTATTGGCGAGGGTGAAGATGTCGCCTTCGTCTACGTCCAACTCACCTGTTTTGCTGTCCCAGATCGTGAGAAGTCCCATATCGTTCACCTCCATGTTCAGTCGTTGCCATTAGTAATACAAGTTTCGTGCCAGAAGTGGAGTGGACGAAAAGACCTTAGTTTACATATGGTTGCGTTGGTGATAGCATCCTGCGATGTGTTATTGACGACACAATTGTGTTCTCAGGGACACAATTGATCCGGCATGAGGCGGGCTAGCGGGGAGGCTTGTTGATCTCGATGCTTATGCTCTCAAGGTGTCGGCGGAGCAGGCGGAGAAGTATCTTCTTCATGACCGCCCTGGAGGCCGGGATCACCAGGAGGAAGCCTATGAGGTCGGTTATGAACCCCGGAGTAAGCAGTAATGCCCCTGATACCAGCACCATTGCGCCGTCAAGCAGGCTCTCGGCCGGGAAAGCACCTTGGGCGAGGTCTTCCTTTATGCGGAACAGGACTCCGAGCCCTTCTCTGCGCACAAGGAACGCTCCGGCAATAGCAGTGGCGATCACAATGGAGAGGGTTTCCGGAACGCCGATCATGGAGCCGGCGTAGACGAGCAATGCAAGCTCGACTGCGGGCACAATGCTGAAAAGGAGAAAAAGCCTGAAGAACATATCAGAGGCTACAAGAGACGAGCCATGAAAGGCTACTCGAGGTCAGTGCCATCGAAATCTGGTTCCGAGAAGTCCATATCATCCATATCACCCATGTCCTCCGGAGCTCCCATATCCAGATCGTCGAAGTCATCCGGCACGTCCGGGAGGTCGAGGTCCGGTTCGCCGGAGAAGTCCTGCGTGTCCGGGGATTCAATCGGGGCCAATGCTCCCGCTTCACCCTTTGAGAAAGCAAGATAGAGCATGAATGCGATATTTACCAGAGGGACAAGCATCAGCAGGCCGAGGAATTTGTTCTTGCCCAGGTTCTCGGATATGCACATCCAGAAATACAGGCCAATGATCATCCCCACAGGGCCAAGGAACAGGGAAGTTATGATCAGGATGATTCCCCAGAGAGTGGGTTTACCGGCAGCCCAGGTGAACGGCAGGGCCTGGGCTATAGGGATCCATGCAAGGAACGGCTTGTCAACGTTGAGCTTCTTCGCGATCTTGAATATGCTCAGCGAGAACAGTAGATACATGAGACCGAATACTGCAATGATCGGGATCAGGAAAGACATCACGATCGCAAGAACCGCGAACTTGGCCTGGTCCTCTGATATATCGATCTGTGGTTGAGCAGACGGAGCCGGTTTTCCTGGTTCGGGCTGGGCTTTGGGTTCTGGTGCTGGCTCAGGCTCTGGGGGCGCGGCTGCCGCGGTCTCCTCAGCAGGCACGGCCTCTTCTTCCGGGGCTTCGGCTTCCTCAGCCTCTTCCTGAGTGGGCATCGCGAGCGTGGATGCCTCCTCCACCGCGATCATCCCCTCGGGCACCTCGGCGGGCGGTTCATCAGCAGGAATAGGTACTTCCTTTATCTTGCCCTCATAGTACCCCTCCGGCCTTACGTTCTTGAGCTGCTGGTGCTTTTCCTCAAGCTCAGGGGTGGGAGAGTAGTCAGGCGTTACAAGGTAGGACTGCTCGAAGTACTTGTTTGCTTCATCATGTTTGCCAAGTTTGTAGAGGCTATATCCGAGGCGGAAGTACGCCTTAGGGTCAGCGGTATCCTTTACGTATTCCTTTAAAAGCTTGGCAGACTCTTCGTACTTGCCGGCGTAGTAATACTTCATGGCTTTGTCATAGAGCGCTTTGTCTGCCTCACCGCCAGAAGCGGCCTCCGAAAGGCCAGTGCTCATTGAGAGCGCCATCGCCATGACAATTACAAGCATTCTTACATATGTCACACGTATATGCATAACTTAATTATTATATCTTATTTTTTTAAAATTTGCCAAAATTTGCTAAATAATCTCATTGCTTACCCGCTTTGAGATTTCCGAGGCAAGCCCAGCGAGAGTGTCGTCGCGGGCTCCAAAGACCACGTAGGCGCCGGGGCCGGGCGCAAGCGACTCAAGCATTCGTTCTCTGCTCTCCGGGGCCCAGGCATCCCCTCCAACGCCCTTTGCGATGTCCCTGCTTGATATGTCCCGGCTCACTGTGCCGCCCACAAAATATATCGGAAGCACTATCAGCCGGTCCTCTGGTCGCAGGTGTTCCCTGAACACCCGGACGTACTCGTCCCTCATCAGGCGCGTGGGACCGAAGCCATGAGGCTGGAATATGTAGGTCACATTTGGGGCGACCTCCCGCATGGTGCGCATCAGAAACGAGATCTTGTGCGGGTTATGCGCGTAGTCGTCAACAACCAGCGCGCCGCCCGATTCCAGCTCGTTCAGGTGAATATCGAAACGCCTCTCAATGCCCCTGAACCCTCCGATCGCTTCTGCCGCCTGTGCGGGAGCTATGCCATAGAGGGACAGGGCGGCCATGCCTGCAAGGGCGTTATATATGTTATGTATGCCCGGCAGCTTGAGCACAACATGCGTACCGTTCAGATCAAAACATGACCCAAGCGGGCCAAGCTCTATGTTTTCCGCCTTGAAGTCCGATGGCGCTTCCATGGAAAACCCTATTGTCCTGCCTGGGGTAAGGGATGCAAGCGAGGCAAGCCCGACGTCGTCATAGTTCAGCACCACTTTACCCGAGGTATTTCCCATGAGCGCGCCGAACATCTCAAGCGTCCGCTCAACCCCCATGTGGTCAAGGCCGATGTTCATTATTATGGAGTGCTCCGCGCGATAGAGGGGCAGGTGCCCGTCAGACTCGCAGGCCTCCACAACCAGCAGGCCCGACTCACCCCTGCGATAGTTCCCAATGTTGTCGGGCGCGCGGAACTGGCCAAGCCTGCCGCCCCCGATAAAGGCCGGGTCCAGTCCCAGGATTCCCATGGCGTAGCTGAGCATGCCGCTTGTTGTTGATTTGCCGCTTGTGCCGGCCACAGCCAAAGTCCGGTAAAGGGAGGTGATCTCCGCAAGGTACTCGCCCCTGCTCATTATCTGAACTCCAAGCCCCTTGGCCCTGAGCACCTCCGGCCTGTCGTCTTCCACGGCAGCGCTCATGACCATGAGCAAGTCATCCTCCATCGGGTGCGAGCCGTCCTGGGGGACAATAACTATATTACGTTTTGAAAGAACAGCAGCCACCGGATGGCTGGGGTCTGAGTCAAAGGCCCTGTCAGAGCCTTTGACGCGCATGCCCCTGTCAACGCACAGGCAGGCGATGGCACTCATTCCGCTTCCGCCAACCCCGCTTAGAAATATGGATTTTTCACTTGTGCCCATGGGGTATTTTAACCTATACCTCTGTGCAATGCAGGGCTTTGCCCTGTGCTATAATCGAAAGTATAATGAGGATGAATTGCCCCATATGCAATAGTGTCACCACTTGGGAGGAAAACCCCCACAGGCCTTTCTGCTCGGAGCGGTGCAGGATGCAGGACCTGGGCAACTGGGTGACAGGGAAATACAGTGTGGAGGGAGATGAAGCCGTTTCTGAAGAGGCAGGAGAAGACGAGGCCGAGCACGATGAATGACGCTGACCTTTTTAAGAGGGATTTCTTCAACAGGCTGATGGAAATGTCAGGCAGGGTGTTCATCCTGGTCAGGCACTCGGACAAGGTCATAATCGGGCACAGGGGTTTTTCCAAGGACGAGAAGCAAAGCGGCATAACGCTCGTCTTTAACCCTGATATGCATTTTATCTGGGACGAGGCGGGTATTTCCGCGACCCTCTCATTTGGCTCAACGGCTGAAAAATGTGTCATACCCTCATCCGATATAGTTGCCATCTTCTCCCCTGAGGCTGGAGTACAGATGTCCTTCGACCCGGAGAGGCTGGAGGCGGTCTCAAAGGATTCAAAGGCAGTGGAAAAGGAATCTTCTTCCAAAGGTTCAGACCCTGAGGTTAAAGGCAGCTCTGATCACAAGGTCATACGTGTTGATTTCCATAAGCGGGACGATTAGTTTATGCGAGCCAGGATGATCGTGGGCAGTGTGGAGCTTGATCTGGTATTTGACGATACAGAGACAGCCCGCGCCGTATATGGTGCCCTGCCTCTTGAGTCCGGTTTTAATGTATGGGGCGATGAGTTCTATTTCGAGGTGCCGGTTGTCATGGAGTTGGACCCTACGGCCACCACCAGCGTCAAGGTCGGGGACATCGGCTACTGGCCGCCGGGTAGTGCGCTTGCCATATTTTTTGGCCCCACGCCCATGAGCACGGGCCATGACCCCGTTCCCGCCAGCGAGGTCAACATCGTTGGGCGCATCGAGGGTGATTCCGCTTTGCTGAAGAAAGTAAAGGACTCCGCTTCCATTAAGATAGAAAAGTCTTAAAGGATTCCCCTTAAGGGGAAATCAAAGGATAATATTGACCTGCCTGATACTACGACTCGGAATAACCAACAAGGCCGCCTGATGCAGTGGCGGCCTTGTTTGTGAATGTTTTTGTATTTTGTTGTTAATCAGGAAAGTTATCTTGTCTGACGAAGTCCGTCAACTTCATATTTATCTCAGACCGAGCACATCCTGCATGTTATATAGTCTGGCAGGCTTGCCCGAAAGCCATAGCGCGGCCTTCAGGGCTCCGCGTGCGAAGGTGTCCCGGTTAGATACCTTGTGTGATACCTCTATGCGCTCGCCCATCCCAAGGAACATGACCGTATGCTCGCCAACCACATCGCCCCCCCGGATGGTCTGCACGCCTATCTCTTTTGGCTTGCGCTCGCCGATAATGCCATGGCGGGCAAATACGCCGTCCTTTTCAATATCGCGCCCGAGGGCGTCGGCTGCCGCGCTTGCGAGCATAAAGGCCGTACCCGAAGGAGCGTCCTTCTTCATCTTGTGATGGGCCTCAACCACCTCAACGTCATAATCATCGCCAAGGGCTTTGGCTATGTCAGCCACTACCTTTGTAAGGAGGTTTATCCCAAGGCTCATGTTCCCTGCATAAACGCATGGTATATTTTGGGCTAGCTCGGCTATCTTTTCCTGTCCCTGCTTGTCTATGCCTGTGGTGCCTGTTACAAAGGCCGTTGAGGTTCCTGTCAGGGCTTCCATATTCTCGATGGTCGCCTCAGGTGCGGTGAAGTCAATAAGAACATCACATTTATCAAGTATATCGTCAATACTCGAAGACAATTTAATCCCGCCAACATCATGACCTATGAGTTCTCCCAAGTCCCTCCCAATATCAGGATGATCTTTATGTTCAAATCCCCCTGTTAGAAGAAGATTATCAAGCTCAAAGGTTAAGGCGCAGATGCGCCTTCCCATTCTCCCTGCCGCGCCTGCCACAGCTATGCGTGTCATATGTGTATCCTCCTGGCTGTAAAATAGTCACATATATATTAGCATCAACAGCTCCAGTAATGAAGGTCGTCGGCATTTACTTATTCATGAACTCTTTTACAAAGTTCTCCTCGTCCTGGCGAGTTTCGAGCTTTAGCCTTAATCTGCCGTGCCTGAGGGCCTTTAGTATCTCGCTGTACACAGGTCCGGGTTCTATGCCCATCTCCTTGAGGTCGGTGCCTGACAGCATGGGATTTACCTTTCTAAGCTCCAGAAGATACGAGGCTATCTCCTTTTTCGCCTCATCGTTGCGCGCTATGGCCATCGTAAGCAGGATGGACTCGATGCTCAGGTGCTCAAGGGCGTCATACACCTTTGCCCTGTCCCCAAGCGGCATCTGGCGGAGCACGTTATGCGCCTCTTCCATCTGGCGTACAAGGCAACTCAGCGTCCTGGCCGGCACAGAGAGCCTTTCTGCCGCCTCCATGCGTTCCCTTGTCTTGAGAGGAGAGAGCAGGGCGGTCAGGTACAAAGTGGTCTTCTGTGGGTGCTCATCCGTAAACAGCATGCCGAACCAGACGAGCGTATCATGCACGGATGTGAACAGGCCCTCCATCTCTGCCGTGAGTTCAAGGCTGGGGTTGATGACCTTCAGTAGCCCGTATTTCTCAAGCTGCCGTATGATGGGCAGCGGGTCGGACTCCTCAAAGACCAGGGCCAGTTCGTCGTATATCCTGGTGCCGGAGAGCTTCTCAAAAAGACGCATCTTTATTGCGGAGCTGATAAGGTTCCTGGTGTGCCTGGATATGCGGAACCCGAACCTTTCGGCAAACCTCACCGCCCTGAAGGCCCTTGTAGGGTCTTCCACCAGGCTCAGGTTATGGAGCACCCTGATGGTCCTTTCCTTTATATCCCGCTGGCCTCCGAAAAAGTCCACGAGCTGTCCGAAGTTCTCCTGGTTGAGCCTCACGGCAAGAGTATTAATGGTAAAGTCCCTGCGATAGAGGTCTTTCTTTATGGAAGACGCTGTTACGCTTGGAAGGGACGCCGGAGAATCATAGTGCTCGGTCCTTGCGGTGGCGATGTCCACCCGAAGCTGGCCCATGACGACCTTGGCGGTCTTGAACCTCTCGTGCGGGTACACCTTGGCCCCTGTGCGCCCGGCCATCTGGCGCGCGAACTCGATGCCGTCGCCCTCCACAACGAAGTCCATGTCAAGGTTCTCCTGACCCCGCAGGAGGTCGCGCACAGTGCCGCCCACAAGGTAGGCGGCATGCCCCATGGAGTCCGCTGTCTCCCCGGCAAGCTTTAACAGATTCGACGCGTCCTCGGGGAACCTGTTCCTTAACCATGACCTCACGTTCTTCACCACCATGCCCTGGGTACGCCCGCCGTCTTCCTTGATGCCTGTGCGGCGGAGGTAGTCGTCATAGAGAGAGCGGAGAAGGTCGGTGCGCGTAATGGCCCCGATGACCCTGCCCTCCACCACCACTGGCATGAATCGCTGGTTGCGCTCCACCATGCGCCGCTCCACCTCGCGCACGGGTGTGTACCTCTCGGCCGTGCTCGCGTCCGTGTTCGCGAAATCACCCACAGGCCGAGAGCCATAGCCATGGTGCGTGGCCTTCTCCACGTCCTCGCGCGAGATGAGGCCCAGGTAGTCCTTGCCCTTAATCACTGGGAGCACGTTCACCTCAAAGCGGGTCATCTTTGCCTCAGCCGCCGCCACGCTCTCATCCAGGCCTATGGTGATAACAGGCGAGGTCATCACATGTTCGGCGAACTTCCCGGGCTTTATCGTACGCTGAAGTTCCTGCACAACCCTTTCCTGCAGAAGCTCAAGCGGGGAGTCCTCCACCGTGGCCGAAGCCGCGGTGGGATGCCCGCCTCCGCCAAAGGGCTCCAGTGCTTCTGCCATGTTTATCTGGGGCGTGCGGCTCCTGCCTACCACGAGTATCTTTCCCTCTAGCCTCAGCATCATGATCGCCGCGTCCGCGTGCGTCATGTCCAGGAGCCTGTGGCACAGGTGTGCGGCATCCCCGACGTAATGCTCGCTTGAGGCAGTGGCCGTAAGGACCCTGAGCCCGCCTATGGCCTCCTCCGTGGCAGTGGCCATGCACTCGTTAAGGAGCCTGACCTCGGCCGGGCCCAGCTCGTCCTTCATGTACCTGGCGACAATGTTCAGGTTGGCGCCGCACTTGAGCAGATACGCCGCGGCCATGATGTCCCTTTCCGTTGTAGTGGGGTACAGCAGGTGCCCTGTCTCCTCGTATATCCCCAGCATCAGGAGCGTGGCCTCGATGGCAGAGGGTTTTTTCCTCCTGGCCTTGAGTATCTCTGAAAATATCGTGGCCGTTGCTCCCACCTGCTCCACCACTTCCTCAGTTCCGTGTATGTCGCTGCTTCCGTGTGCGTGGTGGTCAAAGAGGTGGACTTCCACGTCCTTGCGCTCAAGCACCTCAGCCAGTGGCCCAAGCCTGCCCGGGCTCTTTGTGTCCACCACGATAAGTCTGCTAATGGAGCTGGTATCAATGTCTCTGAGCCTGAGCAAGGGCATCTTGAAGAAGTTCTCCAGAAAGTCTCGCACCTTCTTCTCCTGCGAGCCCGGGAATACCATCTTGGCCTCAGGGTAGAGCTTTGATGCGGCCACCATCGAGGCACACGCGTCGAAGTCCGCGTTCAGATGTGATGTGATTATCTCCACGCCCATATTCTTGCAGATGGTGTGCAGGAATGCAATACTCTTCCCTCCTTCCCCCTTAGCCACCCCATATACACAAGGACGAATTCAGGGCTGTTTAACATTTATGCCGTGGTATGCCTTGGCATATCATGGCATACCAAAGCGTTGACCCTCAGCCCATGCTCTGGTATGATGAGATACTGCTTCTGTAGCGGCGCTTGATACATGCCGCCATTACCATCAAGGAGGTGTCCGGGACCATATGAAGAAAATAGGGATATTAACAAGCGGCGGCGACTGCGGCGGCCTGAACTCAGTGATAAAGGGCGCGGCCAGGACCGCCCTGTCCATGGGCATGGAACTGGTCATCATCCCCAACGGATACGCGGGGCTGTACAACCTTCTGGAGATGGAGGGCCTGGTGAGCCTCACAGAGGAGCGCCTTGATTCCTTTGACGGCACAAAGGCTGGCTCCGAGGCCGGGCACTCGCGCGTGAAGATCAGGAAGATAGACAACCCCGCCAAGTACGACCGCATAAAGGAAGGCCTCAAGAAGTTCTCCATAGACGGCCTGGTCATAAGCGGAGGCGACGACACCGGCAGCGTTATTATGGACCTTTCCGATCAGGGCATCCCCTGCGTACACGTGCCAAAGACCATGGACCTGGATCTCCAGACCTACTCTGTTGGAGGGGACTCCACCATCAACAGGATAGCCATGCTCGCCAGGGACTTAAAGACCACCGGAAGGAGCCACAACCGCGTGCTCGTGATGGAGGTGTTCGGCAGGTACGCAGGCCACTCCGCCTACAGGGGAGGGCTTGCGGCAGAGGCTGACTGCATACTCATCCCCGAGATTCCCGTGGACTTCGACATTGTATACGAGCACGTGAAAAAAGTCTTTACCAGCCGTATCCGAAAGAGCGACGTGCGTGCGGGCACATACCTGATCATCGTTGCCGAGGGCCTTACTGACGCCAAGGGCGAGACCATAGCGGATGATAGCGCTGGCAAGGACTCCTTTGGGCACGTGAAGCTCTCAGGTGCTGGTAAATACGTGCGCCAGCAGATCGAGACACGCATGAAGGCCGACCCTGAGATCAAGGAGTTCATGAAGGAAGTGGGCATGTTCGTTGATGGCCTCAACGAGGCCCCGGAGGTCAGGGAGGCAAACCCCGGGCATATAGTCCGCTCCGGCTACAGCTCAGCCTACGACGTGGTCTTTGGCTTGAGGGGTGGGGCCGCGGGCGTCACCCTCCTTTCAAGGGGCATCACGGGTGTAACGGTTGTGAACGTGGACGGAAGGAATATCTCATACGTCCCCACCGGGGACGCCATCAAACAGCGCCATGTGGACATATCCGAAGTCGCTCTTTTTGAGTCCATGGGCGTCTGCTTTGGCAGGGAGCCCGAGGCGTACGAACCTGAGCCCTCTGAGCACAAAGGCGATATCACACGTTACATGTAAGGGGCCACAGGCCCTCTTAAACTGGTGGCCGTCAGCCCCAACCGCTTAAAGGAAAAGTAACGCTCAGAAACAATGCCGGTGTGCTCGTTGGCACTGGACCGTCAAGCTTCAACCACTTCAAGGAAAAGCTAAGCAACTAATCTCCATCTAATAATAATGATTCTATTCCTTGCGCTTCCCCCGTTTCGTTTTAAATAAAGGCAGTTGACCTTAAACCCAGTATTGAAGAATCGCAGGCGAGTAGGCTGAGGCCAGCGGAGGAGAATGCATAGTGTCTGAAAATCGAGGAAACACTGTGTCCGAGATTTGAGTCATGCATTCAGCTGGATGAGGCCGTAAGCGAGCCGTCGCGATTCTGACCCTACTGGGGAGTTTTTCGTGCTTTTTGCGGCCAAAAAGTACCGGGGGTGTGGGGCGAGTAGTCCCACCCAAAGTTTTCAAAT
>DAOWET010000114.1 GCA_030638335.1 Nitrospirota bacterium | reverse complement strand
ATTCGGGGTTGAGGTGAGGTAGCTACTAGGCGCGCGACATGAAGCTGTACTTATGCTACCGCGAATGTCGCGCAACAACGTAGATGCCTTGCCTCAGCCCCGAAGTACGTCTATTTAAGAAGTTTGGCAACAGTGGGGAACTTGCTCATGTCCGTGTGCGGCAGGAACATGGCGGACATGTACTCGTCCATGAAACCCCCTGATACCGAGAGCTCCATGTAGGTCATCCTGGATGCCACCTCTTCGGCCTCTTTCCTGAGGTCGCTTGAGAGCAGGGTAAGATAGGCCCCGGCCACGGAGGTGTTGCCAAGGAAGCTGAACTTCTCTTCGGGCAGGTCAGGGAGCATGCCGAGTATTATGGCCTTCTTCACGTCCAGGTATGTGCCGAACCCGCCGGCAATGTAAACGTGCTGTATGTCCTCCACGGTGAGTCCCATATTGGTGAGTATCAGGCTCACGCCTGCAAAGATGGCGGCCTTTGCGCGTATGATGTTCTCCACGTCAACCTCTGTGAGACCCACATAGCCCTCTTCGTCCTCGTGGAAGATGTACTCAAGGTCGCTGTCTATTTTGCGAAGCCTGGAGCCGGACTTTTCAGGCACGAACTTGCCTTTCTGGTCGAGTACACCGGCAAGGAACATCTCGCTTATTGCGTCTATCATGCCGCTTCCGCATATGCCGTGGGGGCGCTCACCTCCGATGACCTTCACTTCCGGCTCAAGGGTCTCGGGGTCAATGCTCACGGCCTCGATGGCGCCGTCCGTTGCGCGCATGCCGTGCCGTATACCCGCGCCCTCAAAGCATGGGCCGGCTGAACATGCAGCGGCCACGAGCCAGTCGCTGCCGCCAAGGGCGATCTCGCCGTTGGTGCCTATGTCCATGAAAAGCGCTATCTCCTCCTTGTGGTGCATCTTTGAGGCAAGCACGCCGGCAACAATGTCTCCACCCACGTAGCTCGCAACACAGGGAAGGGTGTATATGGGCGCTTCCGTGTTGGCGTTGATGCCCGCGGTTCTCGCCTTCCACAGGGGGAAGGAGTTGATCGTGGGGATGTAGGGCTCCTCTCTGATGGGCTCGGGGTTGAGGCCCCAGAACAGGTGCGCCATGGTCGTGTTGCCGGCTACTGTAAGCGACTCCACGTCCTTCCGGTTTATCTTGTGCCGCTTGCAGAGCACGGAGAGGAGGTCGTTGATGTCCGAGACCACGGTCTCCCTGAGTTCGGTTAGCCCTCCGCCCTCCGTGGCGTAGACTATGCGCGTGATGACGTCGTCGCCGTGGCGCATCTGGGAGTTATAGGTGGAGCCCACGTCCACCACCTTGCCGTCTGTAAGGTCCACGAGATAGACCACCACCGTGGTGGTGCCGATGTCCACTGCCGCCCCGAAACGCTTCTGATGCCCGTGGGACTTGATGAACACGGCCTCGCGAAAGCCCAAGTCCTCGAAGTATCCCTTGGTGATCTCCCACTCCGGGTCCCGGAGGGCCTCGGCCAGTGAGCGGCTGAACCCGTGGGAGAAACGGATGTTCTCAAGGCCCGTGTCCGCAAGCGCGCGGCGCAGGCGTTCCATGTCGCTTATGTTGTCGTCCAGAGAGGGAGGCGGAAGCTTCAGAGAGATGGTCTTGAGCATGGGGCTGATCTCAACATCAAAGGACTCCAGAAGGTCATGCAGGTGCTCGGCCTTCTGGGTCGCGATCTTCTCACCCACCACGAGCCTGGAGCTGTCGGGAATATCGAGGTGAAGGTCGCCCTCGGGAAAACTTGTGCAGGCAAGCACATAGCCCTGATCTATCTCGCTCTCCGTGAGCTTTCCAAAGGAGCGGCACCCGGCATCCCCCTCGATGATGCGCACCTTGCACTTGCCGCAGGAACCCTTGCCCCCGCAGGAGGCGACCAGGTATATCTCGTAGCGTTTGAGCGCGGCAAGAAGGCTCTCGCCCTCGTTAACCTCTATTGTGCTTCCTGTTGTAAGCCTAACGTTCATAATTGCTGTTAGTCTACCACCTAGTGGCAGGGTGCCGCAAATAATATATGGGAGGAATATGGGAGGCGAAATTGCTGTAAACGGGCGCTTTTGATATAATTTGTGCAGTGCCCCGGCAGGCGGCCAATCCGGTTTGCACCTCCAGCCATGCCGGGGTCCACACGACAAGGGGGTAGAATGCAGGACGATTATTTCAGCCCGAAGCTGAAGGCCCAGATGGACACGATAGGGGCCATGCTTGAAAGCCCGGAAGCGCTTGAGAACATCCGCAGGGCAGGGGACATGATCACCTCCTGCCTCAGGGACGGGGGAAGGCTGCTGCTTTGCGGAAACGGCGGAAGCGCGGCTGACTGCCAGCACATCGCTGCCGAGTTCACCGGCCGCTTCCTGCGTGAGCGCAGAGGCCTTGCCGCGGAGAGCCTGACCGCCAACACCTCTTCCCTCACTGCCATTGGCAACGACTACGGGTTCGACCGGATATTCAGCCGTCAGGTGGAGGCCCTTGGCACTAAAGGCGACGTCCTCATGGGGCTGTCCACGAGCGGCATGTCGGAAAACATTGTGCTTGCCCTAGAGAGCGCGCGGGAGTGCGGCATGGGCACCATCGGCCTTACCGGAGGCTCTGGCGCAACAAAACTCGAAGCAGTCTCCGACTGTCTGATAGCCGTGCCCTCCACCGAGACACCGCGCATTCAGGAGGCACACATACTCGTAGCACATCTTCTATGCCAGTACGTGGACGACGCGCTCTTCGGGGACCAGTGAGACAATGACCGGGCATGCAGGGGGAGGCGGAAAAAGAAATCCCGTGGGCGTGGCCCAGGGCCGGCTTCCGGGCGCTACCGAGGGTGACTGGCAGAACGAGTTCTTTATTGCATCACGCCTTGGCCTTGACGGCATGGAACTCGTCTTTGACGGCGACCCGGCCACGCACCCGCTCATGACAGACCCGGGCCTTGACATGATCAGGAGGATCTCGGCTGAGACTGGAGTGAGGGCGCTTTCAGTGCATGCGTCCTTTTTTGAGAGGTTCCCCCTTCACAAGGGCAACAGCGATACCGACTCCATAATCCCCGTGCTGAAACGCCTCATACGAGGGTGCAGGAAGGTAAGGGCGGCACAGATCGTGCTGCCCTGCACCGGTGAGGCGGCCATCGAGTCCTCCGCAGAGATGGCGGTACTTGTGAAGGCGCTTGGCTTGTGCATGACAGAGGCCATAACCTGCGGGGTGAACATATCTCTGCTTTGCCAGCTTCCGCCCGACAGGAAGCTTACGCTTGTGCGGGAGTTCGATTCTCCGGCTGTCTCCCTGGCCTTTGACACCTCGGTGCGTGGCGCGGTCGAACCTGCAAAGGAGATAAGCACGTACGGCCCGTACATCTCCTCAGTGTACGTAAGGGACCGCATGGCAGGGGGCGAGCCGGTACCGCTTGGCAAGGGGGACGTGGACCTGAGGCTCATATGCCACAAGCTCAGGGAGCAGGCCTACGGAGGGCCCTTTATCCTCTGCGGGGACATGGCAGGGGCTGACACCTTCTCTGGTGATCTGGCCTACTTGCGCAGCCTGCTGGCCTGATTCCCTAGCTTTAGGATTCACTGCATCTGGGGCGCAATAAAGCATTCGACGTAGCTAAAGTACGCCTCGGATCGAGTCTTCGAGTCGGATCGACTCTTCGACTTCATACTTTCTTGCTACCATCTACAGCAAATCCTAAAGCTAGCTATACCATCTCCTGTGCAATAAACTGTTCGAAGTACATTAGAAAATGGGGCCCGTGGCCCCCTCGTGAAAATATGCGGGTTAATACATCTCATCCTCCGACTCGTCCCTGAAAGGGATCCCCGTTCGAGCTGACAGCTCCATTGCGGCTGAGCGGGCCGCCTCCTCGCTCCGGTCCATGCCCGCGTGCAGCTCTCCCCCGTCACTAAGCAGGAAGTACACACGGTACATGTAGTAGTGCTGTGCCCCGTGGAGGTGCTCCTGCTTTTCAAGCACAACAGAGTCGAGTTCATCAAAGGAGCCGCTCTGCTTTTTGCGGAAAAACACTCCACTGACGCTCTGCCATGAGCGCGAGGCAGGGTCCAGGATCACATGCTCAAGGCCGAAGGCGAGCTTTGCGCCAATGGCAAGAAGCAGAAGGCCAACCGCCACCAGAAAGATGGAAGTGCCTGGGGTGGCCTCAGGGTCGGCAAAGGCCACATAGCAAAGTGCTGCTCCCACGAGCATGAGTATAACGCCCATGAGCACCACGGCGCGGCTTCCGTTGCGGAAGTGAAGGACATTATGGCCTTTATGACCATTATGACCATTATGACCATTATGACCATTATTATTAATCCCGGTATCCATCATTTAAGTTGAATTCCCCTCCTGCCTATTATTGATGCCCCGCATCACGCCTCTTCCGCGGCAAATCCGAGCTGGCTGAGGGCCTCGTGGGCCTCGGCGCACATGGGGCTGTCCGGCTTAAGGAGGCATACTATTTCCCTGTAATGCCGTGCCGCTTCCTCGGGATTATTCAGATGCCTGTGATAGACTTTTGCCAGCGACATGCGCGCGTCCAGGTCGTCTGATTCCTCTGACAGTAATTCCTCATAATGTTTTGCCGCCTCATCGAAGTTCTCGTTGCGCTCTGCGCTCACCGCCTTGTAGCGTGCCATTGTATGGTCAAAGGTTTTTTCTGCATTGCGCTCTGAAATTCTCTCGAACAGACTCATGATTATCCTGTGGCGCTCCTCCAGGGTTATGACAAGAGCAAGGAGGAATATCATGAACTGCACAGCCAGACCAAAGAGGTTCCCGGCAATGAATTTTGGAAGCCATCCAAGCATCCCGAACAATACCATCGCAAATGAGAGTATCATCCACGATGCAATGAACCTCGGATCAACAATGATCTCCATGATATAAGCCATAAACATGAGACCCGACTCCGAGGCCCTCTCCCTGCCTTCGGGTTCACCGGATTGAGGTCCGGCTGATACGGGAAACAGAGTGCCCGGGTCCTTGCCAACAGCGGCCTTTATCTTTGGAGCAAGTGTGCTATCGGGAAAGCGCTTGTTAAATATCCGCCATCCTTTTTTCGCCTCGTCCTTCCTTCCCATGTCCCATAGCAGAATAATGAAATAGGTTATGGCCTTCTCGTAGGGAGGGGTGGATTCCACCTTGTGTTTTATTGCGGCAAGCATCACCTCTCTGGCCTCCTCCTTAAGCCCCATGCTGACAAAGGCCTTGGCCGCCCTCAGGTGCACTGCAACGGCCATTGGTTGATTGAGGGTGCGCGCGTGCTCGCGTACGATATAGGCCGCTGAGATAGGGTCGCTGCTGAAGTACTCTTCCACTGCCCGCCTGAAAAATCCCCTGGCCTTGTCCGGCATATCGCGGTTTGCATACATCCTGGCAAGGTCGTGGTTTACCTCAGGATCCTTGGGGGCTATCTTGTAGAGGGCCAGCAGTTCTTTTTCCGCAACATCCCATCCGCCTGATTGCTCCAGCCGGTCCATGATCTTCTGTCTGAGGTTCTCGACCCTCCCCTCATGCCCGTAGCGCATTATTCTTGCCACCACGAGCCCAAAGACGAAGCCGCCTACATGCGCCCAATGCCCAACGCCGGTGGAGACCCCACTAAGGGTGTGAATGCCGAAGTACACGTCCTTAAGGAACCAGAAGATCATCAGAGGCGCGGCGGGGATACTGAACTTTACGGGCATGAGCAGGGGGTCTATGACCATGCGGAGCTTTGAGTACCAGCATCGATACACATAGAGGCCCATGACTCCCGAGATGGCCCCTGAGGCCCCGATTCCCACCGGACCGTCGGCCCCATATGAAATAAATCCCGTGATTATGGACAGGAGTGATGCGGCAATGCCTGCCCCCATATAGTAGGCAAGGTAGCGTCCGGCCCCCACGCGATCTTCCAAAGGGCCGCCGAATATCCAGAGAAATGCCATATTGAACACAATATGGGAAACGCTTCCATGCAGGAACATGGAGGTGACGGGCGAGAAGGGATAATACCAGTTTGAGGGGCCGGAGCCGAATATCTTGAATGCTGAGATTAATGTGGGCTCAGGAAGCATGGCCTCCACCGCAAAGACCAGGCAATTGATAGCGATAAGGGCAAGGGTTACCCTTGGCAACTTTTGAATGATTAAATTCGTTCCCACAGGCAGCATTTGGTCTTCTCCGGTCTGTCCCTCTGTTTTTCTGGCCCATGCCTTACTGTACGAAGAAAAATTACATATCAATGCACCAGTGCATTCCCCGTGATCTCTGCCACGGGGTGGTTATTCCATGCCTTTCACAATACCCTGCGGTCTCTGCCGCAGGGAAGTTTATTTACAGACGATGCTTTGAGGTAGATATGATTTAACCGCCCCTGCCATATCTGTCTGGTGTTACGCACTAAAGCAGGGTTTACATCTCCACGCCCTTGAGGGCGTCCTTGCACGGGCAGGCCCTCCGGGCGGCGATACCTTCCAGCGAGGCCTCAAGCAGTCCCTGTATCTTCTGTCTGGCATGTGCCATGGCGTCTACGACCTCAGCGGTGGTGAGCTTCTCTCCGGTGAGCCCCGCGGCGTGGTTTGTGACCACGGCCAGGGACGCATAGCATATCTCAAGTTCGCGCGCAAGCACGGCCTCGGGCATCCCGGTCATGCCCACCACGTCCGCTCCCGCCCCCTTGAAGAATTCGATCTCAGCCCTGCTCTCAAGGCGCGGGCCATTGACGCATATGTATGTGCCCCTGGGGGCGGTATCTATGCCTGTGATGGCGGAGGCCGCAAGCAAGGCGGCCCTGATCTCCGGGCAGTAGGGCTCTGTGAAGTCCACGTGCACGACCTTGTCCGACTCATAGAAGGTCGAGGCGCGCGCGCCCTGTGTGAAGTCCATCACCTGGTCCAGCACCACAAGGGCCCCTGGAGGCATTGCCTCTGATATTCCCCCGGAGGCGCATACGCCGATGATGCGCTCCACGCCAAGCTCCCTGAAGCCCCAGATGTTGGCGCGGTAGTTCACCCTGTGGGGTTGTATCTCATGGAGCAGGCCGTGCCTTGGGAGGAAGGCCAGCGTGTGGCCGCCGAGTTCTGTTATGGCGTAAGGGGCTGAAGGTTCCCCATAGGGAGTTTGCATCAAGCGCTCCTCCACGACCTCTGCACCCTTTATATCGTAAAGCCCGCTTCCGCCTATGACCCCGATGGTGCTCATGGTGATATAATACCCCAAATCCCGGACCGAGGTGGCTACCGCACATGCTCTCTGAAGACCTTCTTTCTGACATCCTGACCCTTGCCCTTGCAGGCGGTGGAAGCTACGCGGACGTATTCGTTGAGCAAAAAAGCCCCCTGTCCATAGTGGTGGAGGACTCTTCGGTGGAAAGGATATCCACGGGCCAGGTGGCGGGCGTTGGCATACGCCTTATATTCGGGGAGCACAGGGTGGCCTATGCCGTCAGCAACGACATGTCCCCCGATGCCCTCAAGGAAGCGGCACGTTCCCTTGCGCGCATGGCTTCAAGCGGAGAGGGTGACGAGGGCTCCGGCCCTAGTACCCTGGACCTGAAAAAGGCCCGCCCCGGGGCTGAGTTTGATTTTCCCGTGAGACCCGGGGATGTGGACATCAAAGACAGGCTGTCCATGATGCTCGAAGCGGACCGTCTGGCAAGGGCTGTGGACCCGGCCATCCGCCAGGTGCGGCTCGTATACAGGGACATGGCCCAGAGCGTTCAGATAGCGAACTCCGAGGGCGTGCTGGCCAGTGAGACCCGCGTGCATACCCTTTGCATGGTGCAGGCGGTGGCGGAGCGCGACGGGGTGGTCCAGACCGGAAGCAGGCCTGTTGCGGGCCTTCGTGGTTTTGATATCTTTGATGACGAGCCCCTTCATGAGGCAGCGCTGGAGGCCGCGGGGCTTGCAGCGCGGCTGCTTGGGGCGCGGCGCGCCCCCGGGGGCAGGATGCCCGTTGTCATCTCAAGCGAGGCAGGGGGCACCATGATACACGAGGCCATAGGCCACGGCCTTGAGGGAGACCTTGCCGGGCAGGGCCTTTCAAAATTCAGTGGCAAGGTGGGCGAGCTCGTGGCCTCGCCACTTGTAAGCGTGGTGGACGATGCCACGCTTGCCGGCAGGCGGGGCTCCTACGGGTTTGACGACGAGGGTGTCCCCTCTCGGCGCACGGTGCTCGTGAGGGATGGGGTGCTTGTGTCCTTCATGCACGACAGGATCTCAGCCGCGCGCGCCGGACAGCCCCTTACGGGCAACGGCCGGCGGGAGTCTTACCTTAAGAGGCCCATACCCCGCATGAGCAACACGTTCATCGCCCCGGGCCCGGACGACCCGGCAAGGGTGCTCAGCGAGACGCCCGAGGGCCTTCTTGTAAGGAAGATGGGAGGCGGGCAGGTCAATACCGTGAACGGGGACTTCGTGTTCGACGTCATGGAGGGCTACATGATAAGGGATGGCAAGCCCGGAGAGCTGGTGCGGGGTGCCACGCTTACGGGCAACGGCCCCGAAGCGCTCATGGCCATAGACATGGTGGGCTCGGACCTCGGTTTTTCCATCGGTACTTGCGGCAAGGACGCACAGGGCGTGCCTGTATCAGACGCAATGCCCACCCTGCGAATCCCGGAGCTTGTGGTAGGCGGTGAGCACTCCGGGTGATCCCTGGCCTGTGACTATCTGATCTCTGGCCGATCTCTGGCCGATCTCTGGCTGACCTGGCTGCATATATAATGAAGGCGGACTGCCGAAGGGGTCTTGATATGGTCTTGGCCAGCGTGGTTTTCGGATATTTGGGCCTGTTTCCGGGTTCCTGTTGCGTTATTGACACACCACATGTTGTATTTTCAACACACATGGATGCTTGCAGCCCATGGAAAAGCCTGATTTTACACTTATTCCCCGGATGAAAGGGTTGGCACGCAATTTGCTTTTAAATATGACATGCGTTTACAGCGGACCATAAAGAAAGAGCTTGAGTTCAAAGGCATTGGCCTTCATACGGGCCGTGAGGTCAGCATGAGGCTCAATCCCGCCTCGCGTGATACAGGCATCGTGTTCACCCGCACGGACAAGGGCGTGAAGATCAACGCGTCGGTCATGGAAGTAAGCGACACCGCATTTGCCACGACCTTGGGAAACGGCAAGGGCAAGATAAGGACCGTTGAGCACGTTCTTGCCGCAGCCTCGGGCCTTGGCATCGATAACCTCCACATAGAGGTGGACGGCCCGGAGATCCCCATCCTCGACGGCAGCGCCGCCGGGTTTGTGGACGCGTTAAAGGGCTGCGGCCTTGCCAGGCAGGCATCGAACCGCCCTTACCTCAGGATCACGAAGCCCGTGGTGTTCAAGGAAGGGCAGATAGAGATCGCTGTGATGCCCTATGAGGGCAGGCGCATCTCATACCAGATCGATTTCGACCACCGTTTGCTCGGCCATCAGCATTTGGACATTGATATTGACGAGACCAGTTTTGCGGAGGATATCGCGCCGGCCAGGACCTTCGGGTTCGTAAAGGACGTGGAATACCTCCAGTCCATGGGCCTTGCCAAGGGCGGTTCTCTTGACAACGCCATACTGCTCGATGACAAGGGCGTGGTCAACGCATCCGGCCTCAGGTTCGACGACGAGTTCATCAGGCACAAGGTGCTGGACTTTATCGGAGACACCTCGCTTGCGGGCTTCCCCATATACGGCCACTTCGTGGTGAGCAGGAGCGGGCACAGCACCAACGTGAAGTTCCTGAAGCACCTGCTCTCAAGCCCCGAGTGCTGGGAGCTTGTCACTGACATAAGCCAGACCCTCCCCGCCAGCGCCTGATCTACCGCATCTACTTCGCAATAAACCGCTCGACGTACTACAAATACGCCTCGGATCGAGTCTTCGACTTCATACTTTCTTGCTAGTATCTACGGCAGATCAGAACGTGAGATAGTTAATTTGGCGCATCTGTATTGTTGAGACCCCTCGATGTTCCAGTAAATGGGTCCGTGGCCCCTTCATGTCGCGCGCCTCGAATCTACACCAAATCAGAGCGTATAAATGTTTTGTTTGTCTCGAATTCACTGCATCTGGGGTGTTGCGGGGGTCATGGACCCCCTTTTAGTTCGCGGTAGCAAAAGTACAGCTTAACCTTCATAAGGCATAAGGCATAAGGCATAAGGCCGCGCCTGCCATCTGCTGCAAATCCTAAAGCTAGCTATACCATCTGTTGCGTAATAAGCCGCTCGGGGTCACGGACCCTCTTTAATTTGGTGCTACACACATAGAAAGGCAATTAAGTCCAGCCCGTGGCTGGTCGCGACTTCTTACTTGTATATGAACGAATCAGAAACCTTGGGATTTCTAATTCTGATTCACAGCATCTCGTGAGCGAGTCGTACCGACTTCGTTGTTTCACTCCCCTCGCAGTATAAATATATACAGCATCCGAGCGCGCGCCTGGAATCTGCTGCAAATCAGAGCCAGGGTTACAAGTTGTGCTTTGACATAAAGCATTCGAAGTAAGTTAGAAAAGGTGTCCATGACACTCTTCGCGTTTTGAGTGAGTCGTGCCGACTTCTTACTTGTCATTGATCTGTAGGGGCGAATCAGTTAATGTGTCCATGACCCCCTCGTGAAATAAACGGGTTGGGCGAATGGATTCTTTTTGTATGTTCAGAGATATATGTCTTGATACCTTTACGCGCCTGCCATGTAACAATGATAAGTTAAAAATAACAGGGCCGGGATCTTTTCAGACCCCGGCCCTGCTGACTTCAACTACAGAAGGATCATTGCTCCTGCAGCACCCTACCTTCTCTTTTTCTTCTTGGCCGCCTTCTTCTTTGTGGTCTTCTTCTTCACGGCCTTCTTCTTAGTAGCCTTCTTCTTAGTAGCCTTCTTCTTAGTAGCCTTCTTCTTAGTAGCCTTCTTCTTTGTGGCCTTCTTCTTCACGGCCTTCTTCTTTGTGGCCTTCTTCTTTACGGCCTTCTTCTTTACGGCCTTCTTCTTTACGGCCTTCTTCTTTACGGCCTTCTTCTTCTTTTTCACTGCCATCCTTACACCTCCTTAATAATGTCTCTCCAAGAGACGCGATACACAAACTTCTCTTATACTCTGCCTATAAGTGGGATACGCT
>DAOWET010000051.1 GCA_030638335.1 Nitrospirota bacterium | reverse complement strand
CCACATGCAGGTTGGCAAAGAATATCCTTGCCACAAACCTTGTGGTCTTCTCAAGCTCTGAGGATGCAAGGGCCGTGGGCTACGTGCCCTGCAAGGTATGCAAACCGCCAAGGTAGTTTTTTACTGCAGGCACTTCTTTGGTTTCCGCTTCCTGCCTTCGTCAGCCCACTTGATTATCTCTTCCGCCAAGGCCTCCATGGTTGCGCGCTCGGGCATGATGTCCACGGTAAGCCCGGCCTCTTCCACGGCCTTTTTTGTCACCGGGCCCATGACAGCTATGGCCACGTCCTTCAGGAGGTCGCACGCGCCATCCACCATATCCATGAAGTTCGTAAAGCTGGCCCCGCTTGTGAATGTGGCCACGGTGATCCTGCCCTGCTGCAAAAAGCGCATAAGCCTCCGGGGCCTCAGCTTTGGGCGCTCGGCGCGGTAGGCCACGGGCACCTCTATCTCTCCGCCCATCTTCCGCACGGCCTCGGGGAAGACATCGCGCCCCTTTTCCGCGCGCGGCATCAGGAAGCGCACGCCCTCAAGCGTGTTGCCGTGTTCCTTTGCTATTGCCTCGGCCAGGCCCTCGGCATGGAACTTCTCGGGTATTATGTCCACGCGCACGCCCCTGGCCTCTATCTTCGCCGCGGTCTTTGCGCCCACCGCACAGACCCTTATGCCATGCAAGTCGCGGATGTCATGGCCGAGCTTGAAATGCCTGTTAAAGAACCTCTCCACAGCGTTGCCGCTTGTAAGCACAAGCCAGTCTGGCACGCGTGTGCCGTCCACTATGGCACTAATCGCCCCGTCAAGAGGGCCGAAGTCCTCGGGGTCCACTACTTTTATCGTCGGGAAGGCAAAGAGCTCCGCCCCAAGCTCGTCGAGTTCCTCTAACCCCGCTATGCTCTCGCGGGTCACGAGCACGCGCACTCCAAAGAGCGGCTTCTGCTCATACCACGACAGCTTGTCCCTGAGCTTCACCACCTCTCCCACCACCATAACGGCAGGGGGCCGTATGTCCTGTGCGCGCACGTCTTCAGCCACCTTGCCAAGCGTGCTCACAAGCGTGACCTGGTCAGCCCTTGTGCCCCAGCGCACCACTGCCACCGGGGTGTCCGCGCTCCGACCGTGCTTGATGAGCTTTGCGGTAAGCTGCGGCAGGTTCTTGACCGCCATCAGGAACACCAGCGTGCCCACGCCGGTGGCAAGCTTGGCCCAGTCTATGGCCGAGGAGTCCTTTGTGGTGTCCTCGTATCCCGGTATCACGGCGAATGTGGATGCGTACTTCCTGTGCGTAAGCGGGATGCCCGCGTAGGCAGGGGCCGCGATGGATGAGCTTATGCCCGGCACCACCTCGAACTCTATACCCTCTTCGTGCAGGCGCTCGGCCTCCTCGCCGCCGCGTCCGAAAATGAAGGGGTCTCCGCCCTTTAGGCGGCAGACGTTCTTCCCTTCTTTTGCTTTGGCCACGATCATATCGTTTATCTCGTCCTGGGTCATGGTGTGGTGGCCGCCGCGCTTGCCGGCGTAGATGAACTCGGCCTCCTGGTTTATGTAGTTCAGGACCTGGGCGTTCAGGTGGAAGTCATAGACCACAGCGTCCGCCTGCTCAAGGCATCTGCGGCCCTTCACGGTCAACAGGCCGATGTCTCCGGGGCCAGCGCCGACTAAATATACTTTTCCCTTGTTCTGTTTATGGTCCAGTTGATGTACTTCCTTTCTCCGGTTTCTCCATAAGGTCATAAGGCCATAAGGGCCGGAATCATTCCCGCATATTATAACTGCCCTGCTATATGGCATGCGACCTGTATGGTTTTTGAGGCGCGACTGATGGGTGTTGCGCCTCTTTTTTTTTACGTGTTCGAGGTTCGGGGTTTGAATCGCTGCAACCGTTTGATATCCCGGCATAAATGGGGCCTTGCCCCTGTTCGAGGTTTGTTCAAAGTGTGTTGTAAATGATACACCCTCCTTTTAAAATGGTTCCGGCACAGCGCCTGACCGAGAGATTCGGGTGCGGGGTGCCTCAGGTGCTAGGCACGCGGCATGAAGTCGGCAGAGTCGATCCGACCTGTATCCCATTACAGCGAGTACCGCGCAACGCCGCAGATGTGACGTAGCCAGCCCCGTAGTACGCCTCTTGCTTATGTTCAGATAGTTCATTTTGTTCATTCTCGATTTGTCTCTGGCAAGCTCTTGCTTCGGTGCTCCCGGCACAGCGCCTGACGGAGAGATTCGGTGCTGAGGTGCGGTAGGTGCAAGGAAGGGTTCACGAAGTCGCAAGACTCGATCCGAGGAGTACGAATGTACTTCGAGTGGTTTCTGACGAAGCAGATGCCGTGCGTTCAGCT
>DAOWET010000131.1 GCA_030638335.1 Nitrospirota bacterium | reverse complement strand
GTGCGCACCCCACAAAAAGCGCGTCGCCCCATGTGAAGGAATCCATGGTCCTGTGCTGCCGAAAGCGCTCTGAGAGGAACATCACTATGCCGAAGACAACCAGTGTGCCCGCGATAAGTGCCGGGTCCCTGAAAGCGCCGCTTACATAATCGTCCAGGAATACGCCCGCAACACCCGCGGGGACCGTCGCCCCTGCTATCAGCAGGATGAGCTTGCGGTTGTTGCGCATCATATCAATGATGTCCTCATACAGGCAGACAAGCACGCTCAGGAGCGTGCCCACATGCAGGGCCACATCGAAACTCAGGGAGCTCAGCAGCTGGTTCTCCCACCCGAACAGCTTTGGCAGCAGCACCAGGTGCGCTGTTGAGCTTATGGGCAGGAACTCCGTGATACCCTGCACTATGCCTAATATGATGGCCTCAAACATATCCAGATATTATATCAATTTTCCGGCCTCCACCGCCCATGACGGACACATGCGTGTGAAACTGGCTTTAAGCGGCCAAAACAGGTTAGGATAAATTGTATGTCTCACAGCATGAAGATCAAGATCTATTATGAAGACACCGGCGCGGGAGGCGTGGTCTACCATGCCAACTACTTGAGGTACATGGAACGGGGCCGCACGGAGATGATCTTTGAGATGGGGCTGGACCTCGCACAGCTTCATAACAAGAACCGCATCTTCATAGTTACCCGCGTTGACATTAAATACCGGAGCCCGGCAAGGCTCGGTGACACTGTTGAGATTCAGACCGGGCTGGGATGGTGCAAACACGCCTCTGCCATGCTCAGGCAGCAATGCCTCCGAGGCGATACCCTGCTTGCAGAGGCAGAGGTCACTGTGGCCATGCTGGGTCCCACGGGCCGGCCAACGCGCCTTCCCGTGGAATTCACCCGCGGCCTGAACCGGCCTGGACCGGAATGAAACCCGGCATGACAAAGCATCTACTGACAATACATATAAGGAGAGAAACTATGCTTAAACGTTACGCAACTGCAGTTCTTACGGCTGCCATCATCATAACCTGCGCTACTGTTGCTCTTGCGCATGAGGCAAAACCAGACGCCGCGCAGACAGTCCTCACCACAGAGCAGGCACAGGACGCCTTGAGGGCAGTCCTTCCCGACATAAGGGTGCTTTCAATTGAGCCTGCCATCCTTCCCGGGCTAATGGAGGTGGCCTTCACAAGCCAGGGCGACACGGGCGTGGTCTACCTCGACGCCACGAAGCAGTACATCGTTGTGGGCTCGCTCATAGGGCTTACCACCGGCGTAAACTACACCAAGAAGAAGTTCGAGTCCTTAAGAATGGTGGACTTCTCATCCATCCCTCTTGAGAACTCAGTCATTCTGGGAGACCCGGAGGCAGAGTTCAAGGTGGTGGTCTTTGACGACCCCGACTGACCTGCCTGCGCCCAACTTCATCAGGAGATGAAGCAGGTAGTAGCAATGAGAGATGACATAGCCTTTTACATAAAATTTCTCCCTCTGACCACCATCCACCCGGAGGCCTACGGGAAATCTACCGCGATTTTTTGCCAGGAAGACAACGAAAAATCACTTGAGTTGCTGGACAAGGTGTTCGAGAAAAAAGCTAATCCGAAACCTGACTGTAAAACTCAGGCAGTAGATGAAAGCCTCAGGCTGGGAAGGTCTCTGGGAGTGAATTCAACACCAACCATTGTGTACCAGAGCGGTAAAGTTCTAAGCGGGGCTGTCAGAGCAAACGAACTGGCTGAAAAAGCTACTGAGAAATAGTTACTTAACGGGTCTCCCGTGGCGGGGTTTCAGATGTATCCCCGTTAGCGGGAGGCCCTTTCTTTTCACCCTGGCTCATGTAGCGATGTATCTCCTTCCTGACCCTCCTTAAGAGCCTCCTGGCCCAGACGAACTCACCGGCAAGTATGGCAAGGGCAACAGGTATCACAATAAAGGCCGGCCCCGGAAGGACAATAAGTGCTATGCCAATAACCAAAAGAGTAAAGCCCACCACCACCTTCACAACCCGCTTTGCGTGGCGGTAGTACTCAAAGGCTGTCTTCTCAAAATCAGTCCCGTTCATCCTGATATTATAATCCTCTCATAAGGTCAGCGTAACGCAGAAAGTGATTCCTCTGACCGCTTCCACAGCGCTTCGCTCTCAATGCCTGAGTCGATGAAGTCCCAGGGTCTCGGCTCCTCCAGAGGCTTTTCCCTTGATATATACCACGCCGGGTCAAGCCCCGCCGCCTTTGCCGCGCGCTCCCACGAGCCTCCAGCGACCATCAGCTCAAGGGCTTGCGAGACGCGCCTGTCTCCCTGTGCAAGAAAACCCTGCAAAAGTGCAAGCCTTGGGGACTCTGCCGAGACGCTCACGCCACCATGTCCCCTCAACCCATCTTGCACGAGCTTTATCCTTTTCCGGACCTCACTAGCCTCAAGCATGGGCTGCCACTGAAACGGGGTGTGCGGCTTTGGCACGAACACGCTGAGTGTCAGGGCGATCTTCCCTGCTTTGGAGGCTGACCGAACCTCCCTTACAAGCTCCACGATGGCCTCCACGTCCTTAGCCTCCTCCCCAGGAAGACCTAACATGAAATACAGCCTCAGGCTCTTAAGCCCACCCTCCAGAAGCCGCTGGGAGGTCTCCAGAATGTCCTGCCGCGTTATCTTCTTGTTTATGGCCCTCCTGAGGCGCTCCGAGCCCGCCTCGGGCGCTATGGAGATGCTCCTGTGGCCCTTTAGAAGGGCCGCAAGCTCGGCGCTCTTTGGCGAGGCCCTGAGGCTTGTTATGGAAAAACTCACCCCCTCCTGTCCAAGCACCATCTCCCTGTAAGGGTAATCGGAAAGGGACGGGCCAATGAGCCCCACCTTCAAGCCCGTTGAAGCAGCCCGGGCGACCTCTTCGCACAGGGCCTCGCCCGGCTTGATGCGAGGGGGGTTGTACACATGGCCGGCCAGACAGAAGTTGCAGTTCCAGGGACATCCCCTCATGGCCTCGGCCAGCAGCATCGAGGAAAACTCCGCCTCGGGAGTTATTATCAGGGGCACTAGAGGCTGCGCTGCGATGTCGCTGACAAAACGGCGCTTTACGCGCTCGGGCGCTCCTCTTATGGCACGCCTTTGTGATATGTGCCCATCCGGGGCATATTCGAGCTCGTAGAACGCCGGGACATAAACGCCCTCGATATCCTTTGCCTTGCCAAGAAGGTCTTCACGGGCATGGTGCTGGGCATCGGAAGCTAAAAACACATCCATGAACTCCTGGAGCATCTCCTCGGCCTCGCCAACAAAAACCACGTCAAAGAACTCTGCCAGGGGCTCGGGGTTGGAAAACGCGCACACCCCGCCCAAAACTACCAGAGGATGTTCGGTGTCGCGCGCATCTGACCTGAATGGAATTCCGGCAAGCCCAAGCACCCTCAGAACGTTCGGAAAGTCGTTCTCAAATGAGACGCTAAATGCGATGATGTCAAAGGAGGCAAGCGGTGTCTGGCTCTCAAGCGAGAAAAGCCCCACACCGGTGCGCTCGTGTTCAGCCATATCCTGGGCTGTGGGAAGGAACGCCCGCTCGCAAAACACGTCAGAGCGCTTGTTGAGCATTGCGTAGACCCCCTGGAACCCAAGACTCGACATGGCAATTGGGTATTCGTTGGGGTAGACCAGGCAGACCCGGACCTTGCCCCCGGGCTCCTTGTGCACAGTGCCGGTCTCAAGAGCGAGGAGCCTCAGTGCATTATTTACAAGCCTTCGGCTCACGGCAGCACCAGAGACATGGTAGCCATATAAAAACCTTCAATTACAGCCAGTAACATCTTTATAGTATAGCTTACGTCCATTGCCTGCCTTCCTGGAAATCTGATATATTTATATATATGAAGCTTACTTTAGTCTCCCCGCCCTTTGGCGAAAAAGGCCAGAAATCAAAGGGCTTGCCCATCGCCCCTCCTGTGCTTGAATACCTGGCGGGCCTTACGCGCAGGGAGCGCCCTGACGTTGAGCTGACCCTCGTGGACGCCAACAAGGAGAACTTCGACCCTGACAAGTGCGACGCGGACCTCATCGGCTTCACTGTGCTTACGCCTCAGGCCCCATGGGTCTACAGGACAGCGGATCGACTTCGAGCCTCTGGCAAGCAGGTAGTGCTTGGAGGCATACACGTCACAGCCCTGCCTGATGAGGCCTCCCCCCACGCTGACACCATAATCATCGGCGAGGCCGAGGACATCTGGGGGCAGGTGCTGGATGATGCCTCAAAGGGCACGCTGCAGCAGTTCTACAAAGGCGGCCTCCCCTCTATTGAGGGTATCCCCCGCCCTGTCACCGACCTCTGGAAGACATCCTACGTGTACGGGTACTTCCAGACCTCGCGCGGATGCCCGCACAGATGCACCTTCTGCTCTGTGCACAAGTTCTTCGGGGGCAGAGTGCGCCACCGGCCGATACAGGACGTTGTGGACGAGGTATGCGCCAGCAGGAAAAGACTCTTCTGGGGCATAGACGACAACATCTGGGGCACGAGCGTAAAGCGCAGCGTTGAGCTGTACAGGGAGATGAGCAAGAGCGTAAGGGGCAAGTGGTGGTTCGGGTCCGCTGACCTGGTGTCCATGGACCATCCCGACTCGGAGCAGCTACTGAAGTACGCGCGCGGCGCGGGCCTTACGGCCGTACTCGTGGGCTGGGAATCCAACAACCCCGGAAGCCTGGAGGAGTACAAGGCGGTCACCAAACAGGGCCGCTCGCGCAGGGACGCCATAAAGAAGATACGCGCCGCTGGCATCGAGGTCATGCTCTTTATCATGGTGGGAGGGAGGCAGGACAGAGCGGCGGACTTTGACGGCATCCGCGCCCTCTGTGATGAGCTTGACGTCTCGGCCCACCCTGTGATGACCACGCCATTTCCCGGCACCGAGCTCTACGAACTGTACCGTCCCCACCTCATCCCCGGCCTCGGCTGGGACAGCTTTGACGGGAACCGCGCGGTCTACGAACACCCCACCATGAGCCCGGAGGAGCGCGAGGACGCCATAATCCGTTTGCGCGCGGACCTGTTCACGATACCGAAGATCCTGAAGCGCATGAGCAGGGTATCTCTAAAAGGCTTCCCCATGAGCCACATAACCTCATGGATGATACAGTTCCCCCAGGGAAGGGCCTTCAACCAGTACGCCAGGGAGCACTCAGAACGAATGAAAAAGAATTAGCCCGCAACCGTCTGCGGCCTATTGACTCTTTTTGCTATTGTCTCTTGCATTTATATCTCTTTCAATGTTTACCTCGCCAGTGCCTTCGAATCCGGAACTCATACGCTCCATTTCCCCGGCAAACAGGATAGGGAAATACTCAGCCCTGCCAGTAAAATGCACAATACCGTCCCGTGCATAAGCACGTATGTCGCGCCGGTAGAAGGCGAACCTGAACACAAGGGCAACGGTCATGAGGACAAAACCGGCATACGCCGGGACTTGGCCGAAGTCACGAGAGACCATGAACTTCACCCAATAGACATACCCCTGAAAGTACGCCCTGCGGTCGTTGAACTCAATGTACTCCCCTGGCAGGAGAGTATGGGTTTGAAGGATATCTCCATCCCTGAATGCCGTCAGGTTGAGGGCGGGAGCCACTATCTCGCGGGGTTGTGCCGGGGGGAGGACTTCAGTATTGGGGTTTTGTTTCAGGGCCTGTGGGGTACCTGAGCCGCTGCTCATCACCGGATCGTCCTGGCTCAGGTTCACGTCAGTAAAGAAGACAGCGCTGAAATCATACCCCTCCAGGCTGAAAAAGTCCTTCATGCCGCGCAGCATCTTTATCTTTACAAATACGTCATCGAGCACATTGCCCTCAAGGTCAGTCAGCACTATGCGCGGCGCTACGTCTATGTTCTTTATCACGAAATATGCAAGCCCGTCCTTGTAGGGCCTGTTTATCCCTATGGTCTTCCTCTCGTCTTTTTCAGTAATTATTCCTATGTCCAGGTCGGTTGGCACGTTTCGATCGAAATAGGACGGGCGAACATAGTCAACCATGAACCGGGTGTCCGGCCTACCGCCAAAACGCGCAGGACGGCTGTTTTCATACTCTCCCCTGAAAACCTCGCCCACCGCCACAGATGCTTCAGCGGTAAATTTCGTATAGAAGCTCAGGAAGCCCGCTGCCAGGAGCAGGAGAAAGCTGAGATGGAACATGAGGGTGGCAAGAGGGGACCAGCGGTTCCTCACAGCATGCAACCCATTGCCTGAGGTGCGAACAGAATACCCCTTCCGCTTCAGCATTCCAGAGAACGCCCCCGCCTCACTCTCCCGGACCGTCCGGCAGTTGCTGCTCTTCAGGACCTGCTCCGCGGTCTTTGGTATATTAAATACTGTGCAGCGCTTCCATATGAGCGAAACCCTCCTGGACATGACCACAACAAGGTTCAAAAAGAACAAGGCCCACAGGACAAGTACCAGCGGGGAGATATAGATATCGAGAAAACCAAGGAACTCCAGGGCCTCCACAAGCAAGGGCCTGTCAGCCTTCCAGTTCACGTACATCTCCCTGCTGAGGAGGTCCTTCTGGGGGACGACAAGGCCAATGGAGAATATGACCGTAAGTGTGACAATGAGGAAAAGGGTCAGCCTCAGAGAACCAAGAACCCGTATAAGCCTGCCGGCCACTGCCTTCTCACCCATACCTTCTCCAAAGGACAATGGCTGTGCCTGCCGCCACCATGAATAATCCTGCCAGCATGGCGATACGCCCCGGCTGCTTCTCCACGGTGAGGCGGACCCACCCTGTCACAGAGGGTATGCGCACTTTAATATCATCAAGACTTATCACCTCTCCAAGGGCTACCCCCTGGTCTATAAGCACAAGCCTTCCCCTTGTCACAACCAGGCGCAGAGGCTTGTCCTCATCCGCCGTCAGGGAAAGATAGAACCTGTGAGGCAGCGGGGTGACCATAAAGTAGTCCCTTTCCCCAACAGGATGCAACCTCAACTTCACAAATGACGAGAAGACCTCTGCCCCCTGCGGGCTCCTGACCTGAAACAACGGGGCGGCTTCCACACTCTCTACCCTCACCCTGTATATGTACCTCTGCCATTGGCTATCTCCACTGTGCAGGGAATACCGGGCTCCGCCCTCGCCAAAGATCTCCACCTCGCTATCCTCCGGATTCATAAGCACGTCACCTGAGATGGAATTGATGATAATGCCGCCGCCTGCGTGTTCGCCCGCAAAAATGCCATGGGATACCTGCTCAAAACCCTCCAGGGGCTCTCCGCTGCCAAGCCCTACGGTACCCCTGTACCACATGGCGCTATTTACCCCTGCTCCGGCGATAACCATGATCACCCCTACAGAGAGCAGCAGGCGGGGCCTGTTGAAAATACCGTCATGGATCACTCCACCAACCCTGTTAACAGTTATGGCGATGAAAAACACCTTCACAGGCAGAAGCTCCATCGCACGCAACACCTCCATGTCCATCGCACGCAGAAGAAGCGCACCGCCGGCCAGCAGACAGGCAAGCATCACGAGGAAAAGCTCGTATGAAAAGATATATTTAAATGTCCTAGAACTTGAAGGATCCATCCGGTTCGGCCTCTACGTCCTCAGGCTGGAAGTCCACGATCTTCCACCCCTCCGGCGAATTAATGAGAGTGTAGCGAAATCCATACCCCATGCCCTTTATGGCACGTGCAAGCTTCCTCGTGCCCAGCTCCTGGTACAGATAGTTCCACTCCTCGAAGGTTACGGCTTCGACAATATTGTCAGCGGGGCTGTTGATTGAGATCAACTTCATGTCCGCCATGTCCATGACAAGGATAAGCCCGTGCTCCCTGAGATATCCTATGTGCCTGAAAAGCTCGTGCCTGATCTGCTTGCTGGCGGGCATTTTATTAAGCATGGCAGGCACTCCGTCCGAGACAAGTATATCCGTATATATCTTGTTGAAAAACGATATGGCGTTTCTTATCTCACCTGCGTCCACCGGGGCGGCCCCTGAGGCAGCGTCCCTCGCGGATGAGGCTGTCTCCTGAAAGGCAAGCAGGGCGAAGAGAGCCGCGCATGCCACAGCCGATGCCAATACCCTCTTGAGCAATATCAGATCCCCTGCCATACGTCGAACGCGTGGAAGCTGGACTTAACAAACCAGTCGATCCCGAAATAGGTGATAACCATGCCGCCAAGGGCGAAGATAAGGATCCAGGCCAGCTTCCTTCCCCTCCAGCCCAAAGTGACGCGCAGGTGGATGGCCAGGCCGTAAATGAGCCATGTCACCAGAGACCATGTCTCCACCGGGTCCCATCCCCAGTAGTTGCCCCAGAGGTTCTTTGCCCAGACGGCCCCCGAGGCTATCATCACCGCGTCCGTAATGAAACCGAAGACAAGGTACCTGAACATCATCTCATCCATCTGCTCCAGGGCGGGAAACCTGTCATAGAACTCCTTGCCCTGGTTGCGCTCCTTCAGCAGATAGATGATGCCAAGTCCAAAACATATGGCAAAGGCGCCAAAGGCCAGCCATGCAAAGAACACGTGGATATAGAGCCAGAAGGATTTGATCGATGCGGCCATGGGACTCAACTCCGGTCCCGACATCACCCCAAGGCCAAGAAGGATAAGTGTGAATGGTATGGTCCCGAGCCCCACCACCGAGAGGGCCCTGTTGCGGTATGAAAAATACATCGTAAACAGAATAACAAACCACCCGCCTCCGAGCGACGACTCGTATACGCCTGCCACGGGAAGGTTTCCCACAGCCTCATACCGGGCCAATATGGCTGCGGTCAGCAGCACAAAACAGCCCATCGGAAAATAATAGGAAGCCCTCATGACACGCTCGTTCCTGAATATGAACGAATACAGGTATAGCGCTGTAGATATGGCAAGCGCTACTATTGTTATCAGAACCAGCTTTGCCTCTAACGGCGACATTCATCCCTCCATATATATCTATATTAACCCGGCTGTGCCACAACTGGCAATCAAATCGTTTTGCACCGGGAAATGGACGCCTCGATATTATCCGCTTCCGGTTTAGACCAGTAAAAAGGCAGGCTTAACAGAACCTCTTGTAAAGGAGGAAGACCATGTTAAGGGCTCCGTCTTTCCACTTGTTCAACTTCGTCCTGCCCACCCTTTCATGGTATGGTATGTCGACTTCGGCGAACCTGAACCCTTTTCTTACGGCCTCGATTTTTATCTCCTCTGAAAAGGCCATCCCGTTGCTCTTCGGTTTCGCCTTCTCCAGCACCTCCCTCCTGAACACCCACATGCCCGACTGCGAGTCCTTTATCTTCCAGGAAAAAAGCACCCTGGCAATTAGTGTCAGTATCCGGTTCCCTGCGTAGTTTGTAAGGCTCATGCTTTCGGGCCTGCCCCTGCCGAGTCGACAGGCGGAAATGAAATCAAGGCCCCCCTCTGTCAGGGCCTGCAGGAGCCCTGGGATTTCATCGAGCGGATAGGAGTTGTCCCCGTCCATAGTGACGATTATGTCCCCCGTGGCGTATTTGAACCCCGCCTTATAGGCCGCCCCGTAGCCCTGCCGTCTCTCGGTTATGAGCTTGCAGCCGTTCTTTAAAGCCACCTCGGCGGTACTGTCGGTGCTGTTGTTGTCAACAACGAGGATTTCATCAATGAAGGAGAGGTCATTTTTCAGCATCTCGCCGAGACCCTCCTGCTCGTTGTAACAGGGAATAACCAGAGAGACTTTCCTGTTGCCGGGCATGCTTAATCTCACCTTGCCCTGTAAGGGACAGGGGGCAATTTCCTTTCCCCGGGCAATACCTTGTGTTCGTGAGGATTGAACCTTTCGGCCAAAGGCCGAAAATAACCATACTCCCATGCCTTGCCCATAGCCGGCGGGAAAAGCAGGATGCTCACGACCATGGCAGCGGCTATATACGCAGCCATGGCCTTCTTCCCAAGCCTCTGCCCCGCGCGTGAGACCGCCAGCCCTACTATGCCATAGGCAAAGGGCGTAACCGCTATGGAGGAAGGCACCCATATGGGTCTTGGCGAAAAGACAAGGGGCAGGTAAGCGACAAGGAAAAGCGTAAGCAGCATCCCCCTGCCCTCCGTCTGCTTCCTGTAATAAACGTACGCCGCCGAGGGAAGCACCAGCATCCATATCAGCGGGTTGCTCATCGCTATCGTGACAAAAGGCTTACCTTCAAAGTGCGTGAAAGTCCCGGTGCCCATGAGCGGCTTTACAAACCACTGCCACGCCTCTGTGTCTACCATGATGTCCATGAAAGACCCCTTGTCTGCGACTGTCATCTCAAAAAGCGCCCTCTGCATGAACACCCAGTCGGAAAGGCCGTAGCCCCTCCCGAACCACGGCACGTACGTGAGCATGTATACCGTAAGGGGGACAACGCTCAGCGAAAGAACCGCAAACACCTTCTCATGCCACGGGTCATGGTCCTCTTCACCCCTGTAAAACACATACAGCAGACAAACAAGCAGAGGGAAGGCGGCGTGGGCCTTCGACGCAAGGCCGAGGCCGAAGAAAAGACCTGAAAGGGGCAGCATGAACGCCCTGCCTCTCTTGTCTCCCCTCGTGGCAGCCACCGCAAGCAGGACGCCCAAGAGGAAGAAGAACGCGGTATGCACCTCCTGTATCGCCTGACGGCTGAAGGTTATATGCACAGGGTCAACCGCAAGGAAAAACGCCGCAAGAGCCGTAGCCGTAGTGTTCGACGTGATCCTGAATACCAGCAGGCCGAGCAGGGGGATGCTCAGGATACCTAAAAAAAGGCTGAAGCCCCTCAGCCCCCACACGCCGGTGCCCAGGGCCTTCATACTGCCATAGACGAGAATGTTCCTCATGTTGGGATGATTCTCCATGGTGGGGCCGAAATGCCCGCTCTCCATGTAGTTGTCCGCGGAGAAAGCCACATGCACCTCATCCATGATGGGCGGCTGCCCCCCTATGCCGTAAAGGCGCAGGAAAATCCCCAGGGCGGTCACGGCCAGCAGCGCGTAATAAAACCCCCTCGTCATATCCCCTCCCCCTCCAGGCGAGACGCAAACCCCCTCAGCATCTCCCGCTCCGCCTCGGTCACGTCCGGGCTGTCCTCTGAAAGGCAAAGCGTGATCATGTCAACTCTGATGCCAGAGGCCTTCAGCCCCTTAAGGAGATTCTCAGCCGCACCGGGACGGGCAAAATATGATGCGTCTATGTTCAGGAGCACAGGCTCCTCAAGGACCGGTATGCTGTCAGATATTGTCCTTCTTGAACCGAGATGGTGCGTCCGGATCCTCTTGCCCGATACGCGCACGCCGCTCATGCCTCTGGCGGCTTCAAGCTTCCCGCGGAAAACGTAGGGCGGCAAGACGTTATATACCTCCCTTGCTATGTTGCCGAGCAAGGCCACCATGAGGAAATTCCTGTGGTCGAGCTTCCCCTCGTACTCCTTGATCAGACTTATCGTTTCCACCGGAAAACGGCTGAGGCCCTCGGAGGTGTCTTTCATGTCCACGGGCACAAAATGCAGATACCTGCCCACGTGGAGCACCACCCTCCCCCTGAAACCCTTTTCCTTCCACAAGCGGTACACATCCGGTGTGCCGGCCAACACGTATACGGGCGCGTCGGTCACTGCGTGGTCCGGGCCGTAAACGCGCGAAGAGCTGCCCTTATGGCCAAGCCAGTAAAGGGAAGCCGCAAAGAAGATCAAAACCGCAAGGGATGCTGCCCAGTTTCTCATCAATATAAACCCCGTACTATTTTCGCCTTAATCGGCATTTTCTCAATGGGGCCCAGAACTCAATTTACTAATACGGTTAATTATATATATTAACATTGGAGCCTCAAAAAAGCTTATTTTACAGGCTGGTACCGGGTCAACACGACTGAACAATGTCATGCTCCCGGCAGTAACTGCTCCGTGCATACGCCCGGAGCAAAGTTGGACGACTAGCCCGGGAGCAAGAAGGTCATCTGGAAATATCCCTGCCTAAAAATGAACACAGCGCATAGGGGGAGAGGGGGCCTGACACCTTTCCGGGGCCAATGGCCCAGGAGCGCATTATCGCCCGGCTCCGCCCGGGCAGTCGCGGTGTGCCCGTGGACGCCTGTGTTAAAATAATCTCTGTCATGGGAAAAAGCAAAAAACAGATATATATCAACCTCATTCTGCTCTGCTCATCCGCCCTGCTGGCTCTTGTCGTTCTGGAGACCGCCCTTGCCCTTTTCTGGCCCCATAAGGTCATTCTACGTTCCTTTCACGAGCAGTACCACCCCGTGCTCGGCTGGGCGAACAAGCCGGACGTCGAGGGCGAGGTGATGACCCGGCTCTATAATTTGTTCCATAGAAGCCACAACAGCAAAGGGCTGAGGAGCTCAAGGGAGTTCGCCTATGAAAGGACCCCCGGGGTCAGGCGCATCCTCATGGTGGGGGATTCTTTTTTCTGGGGCTATGACGTGGACGACCCGCAGGTGGTATCCGAGGTGCTCCAGAATAAGCTTGGAGATGCCGTGGAGGTCATAAACGTCGCCGTCGCAGGCTACGGCACGGACCAGGCGCTCCTGTGGCTCTTGGAAGAAGGGGTCAAATACCGGCCCGACATTGTCATACTGAGCCTCTTTCCCACCAACGACCTCGAGGAGATCGCCTTGTCAATAAGCTACGGCTATCCAAAACCCTTCTTCGCCCTTGACAGCGGCCGCCTCGTCCTCAGGAACGTCCCTGTGCCGGACACCCGCGAGTCCCGCAGAAAGGCATTCGACAAGCCGGACTCCGCCTTCGGCAGGCTGAAGAAATTCCTGAGGCACAACACCCACACATACCAGTTCATCACCGAGCGGCTCAACTCCGTACCGGGCCTGAGGCGCCTGTTCATCAGACTGGGCCTTGGCGATGAGTACACCATCGCGCTTCCCGGCATACCTTCGTTCAAACTCAAGGAGGAAAAGGTCCCCGAACTCTTCGAGGCCCTCATCAGGGAATTCAGGCAGGTATGCGCCGAGCAGGGGGCCGGCCTCCTGCTGTTCTTTATCCCGGAGTCCGAAGAGATACCCTCCGCACCCCAGCGAAACGACGAGATGGCAAAGTACCTCTCGGAGTTCTCGAAAGATAACGGGATTGAACTCCTTTCTCTCCTGCCCGTGGTCCGCGGATACGGCCTTGAAGGGAAGCGCCTGTACGCTGACCACTGGACCCCCCTTGGGCACAGGGCCGCGGCCGAGGCCATATCTGAATGGCTCAGGTCAAAGGGCTGGGCCCCCTGAACGCTCCATAAAAAAAGGGGGGCCGGACAGGCCCCCCTTTTTCATTTCCAGCTGAACAGGTACTTAGTAATCAAGCCCCCTTTGAACTGCAATAGCCTCGGTATCGATATCCACAGCCGCCCCCGTCGTGTCGTGCGATACGCAGCCTCCGGCCCATGGTGCGCCGGTAGAGGGGGCGTCGGTGCCGACCGTATAGCAGCCGCCCAGAGTACTGTCCGTCCATTCACCGTCACCAGTAAAATCGGTCGCGCCATTCGGGTTATACCACCTCATTGTGGCTCCGCTCATGAAACGGAAGCGCCTTGTCGTGGTTCCGTTGCCCTCAGTCATATAGGTGTCGTTGTTTCCGTGTATGGCTCCCAGGCCCCCGGAGCCGTACTCGCTAAAGCCCCCGTGGCAGGCAAGACACTGTATCCTGCCAAAATACTCATCAGCTTCATTTACCTGGTTATCGTCGCATTCCGAGCCGTGGTCAAACTGGACGATCCATCCGGTTCCATCAGAGGAGTCTGCACCCGCATAGAAGGTGTCCGCATGGCACCTGAAGCAGTTGGTAGTTTGCCCGACTGCGGAATCAGAGAGAGCGGCAGGCGCAACATCCGCCGAGCCGCTGGGGTCAGTGGTCTCGTCCTCGTTGGCCAGCATGTACCAGGCGTTGGCCGAGCCGTGGGCGTTCGTCTCGTTCAGGTGGCAGTCAGAGCAGTGCAGCCCGGCTATCTCGCCGCCCGTGGCGCCGTTAATGGGCACGTTCTCCTTGGTGGTGTATGAAGTCCAGGCAATGGCGGGCCATGCGGTTGAGTTCCTGTTGGCATACCTCAGGTCGAACTGGTTCAGGTTGTGGTGCGAGGCCCAGTCGCTCCTTGGGGTAGTGGTGGTCGGGCCCCTGTTCGTGGAGTTGAACTGGCGCTTCACGTCCAGCACATTGCCGTATGAAGTCCTGAATGTGCCCAGAGTTGATAAGTCATTGACGTTGTGTAGTGTATCGTTCTGGTTGAACGGCCTGTGATTAGTATTCTTGCCACCACCGTTTGTCCTGGCAGTCGTGTTGGCTACTCCGTCAGTCAGCATGAACGGAGTGGCAGGTGGATCGCCGTTGGCGACCGCTATGTCGGCAGAGCCAAAGTCGTCATGACAGTTCATGCAGAACGAATCCATGCCGTCACGTTGTGAGGTGCCCATGGTGCCGTTTATGTTCCATGTAACCATCTCTTCGGCGTGGTTGTCAACATTACGCAGGTTGACGGGGTATTTTCCTGTTGAAGACTTCGTAGCAGTATCATAGTTGTGGTAGTTCGGGTCGCGGTCTCCAATGGTCACGCCGTTGTTCTGCGTTGTGGAGGCATTGCCCTCCAGGTGGCAGACAATACAGTCCCACATGGTGACTATCTCTCCGGTCGTGCCGTCGCTCACGTGGCGGCTGCCTCTGACGAAGTCTCCGCCCGCTTTAGTGACCTGCCGCACACCTCCCGTGTCAGCGCCGTGGCATCCGTAGCAGTCCGCATCAGCCTGGACAATGCCGTCTATGTGCAGGTTCGGGTCAGTGAAGGATTCCTCATCCGCACTGTTCACGTGCAGATGGCAGGAACTGCAGGTAGGATTAGCGTCATGGCCGTTTCCGGGCGGGTTGCCGTGGCACATTTCGCACCAGTTCGCGGCAGTGCCATTTATATAGTTGTCGTCGGTCCATCTGGGGGTAACGTCTACACCGCCTTCGTAGGCCGATGTTGAGTATGCCGTGTCATGGCAGTAGGTGGCTGAGCAGGTGCCGGGGCTGCCGGGGGTGTATGTCCCGGCTGCGGTCCCGTTGGTGGCCCTTGCGCCGTCGATGGGGACCTCGACAGGCAGATCGGTGGTTATATGGTCCGCGTCATCTACAGAGGAGATGACCGGGTGGCACTCGTCGCACGATATGCCGTTTGTGTTATAGATATTGCTCGGGACCGTTATATGGGCGTTGTGCACACCCACCTGGAAGTCCGCGGGCAGGGTATCGCCGTTTGTGTCAACGCCGAGATTATTGATACCCGGTGCGGCGTTCGCAATGTCCGTAGCAGCGTTCTTGCTGCCGTGGCACTGCGTGCACTCGTAGTAGGACGAGTTGTCAGTGTTCCATGCGTCAGAGCTTGAGCCGTGGCAGTAGTTCGAGGAACAGCTTCCATAGCCGTTTTCTGGCGCGCTCTCCGCGCCCTGGGTGTAGCTGCCGCCACTGCCGCCATATGCCGCGTTGAATATGACCGTTATGTAGCCGTCAACATGGTTGCCGATGTTTCCATCGCCGCCGGCCCTGTGGCAGTCCACGCAGTCGTATCCCGCGGTCAGGTGCGCGCCGTGGCTGCCTGTTGCCATCACAGAGCCGGTCTTGCCGTCGTGGCAGTCGCCCGTGGTGCAGGACTGGGCCCCTGAGGCCCAGTTAAGCGTTGCATATGAGGCGGGCTGCGCCGTACCGTTTGATCCCTGCACGTCGCTGTGGCAGTACACGTTTGTGCACTGGGTGCCGTTGTAGCCCGCGCTGTTCACAGCAAGGCTCCTGTGGTTGGAGGCAAAGGCCGTGGCCGAGAAGACCACGTTCTGTATGCCGTTCACATGCACCGTGTAGGCGTCTGGGCTATTAAGCGTTGAGTTCTGGTTGTTTACCAATGTCAGGCTGTGGCAGTTGTCGCATGTGTAGTTCTGGTCAGGATCGGGGTCAACATGCACTGCATGCGGTGCGCTCAACCCTGACGGGTTCGCGTTGTTGCTGTGGCAGCTCGTGCAGCTCGTAGTCCCGGTATCCCAGTCGGGAGAAGTGGACGTGAATGGAGGCGTGGTGTCCTGGCCGTCGTCGTGGCAGTAGGTGTTGCTGCATACGAGAGCCGATATGGTGCCGCCACTCTGGTCCATGCTGCCCGCAGAACCGAAGACCACGTTCCTTACACCGTTAACATGGTTGGCAAAGCCCGTTATCGGAAAGCTCGTGTTGTCCGCAACGGTCTCCGCGTGGCACTCGCCGCAGTTATAATTGTACTTGTTCTGCTCTATGTGGCTGGCGTGTTTGGCGCTCAGCCAGGTGTCGTTGGCCTCCCCGCCGTCGTCGTCATGGCAGCTCACGCACGTATAGCCCGTGTCGCTCCATTTCGGGGTGTTGTACACCACGGGAGAACTCTTGCCGTCGCTGTGGCAGTACACGCTCGAGCACTGGCCTTCGGACCAGTAGGGGAAGTTGCCGTTACCCGTTGCCGCGCCATTGTTCCAATACGCACCGCCGCTTGCGCTCCAGGGCGTGAGGTTGAACACTATGTCCACAGTGTAGCCGTTATACGTGAATATCCCGTCGTTGCTCCCGTTAGCATGGCCCGCGTCAGCGTGTCCCGCAACGTCATGGCAGACCCCGCAGTTGAAGATATAGTCAGCCGAGGTTGAGTTGTTGGTAGGTGTCCTTGTGCCAAGGATCGTCGTGGTGTTGTAGTGGTCGCCGTGCCTGGCCGACAGAGCCTGGGTTACCTTGTGGCAGCTGTCGCAGTTGATAGTCCCGACACCCCACACGGGCGTTGTACCGCCGCCGTGGCAGCTGACGCTGGTGCATGTGCTAGTAACTCCTGTAGTGTTGCTCTGGTTAAAGGATATCCCACGGTCGTACTTGCCGCCGTCTATGTCGCCATCCGCAGCCATGTTTACGACGCCCGTGCGGTGGGTGTTGTCATAGCTGTCCACGTCAGAGCCGTGGCAGACAACGCACTCGCTTGCGGCCTCTCCGGTGGGCACGTGGGTCGTGCCCGTTGCGTGGTCGCCCACAACCGCGCCCGCGGGGGCGTTGCGTATTTCAGTGGGCGAGTCCGTTGGCGCCCATGTGCCGCTCTGTATGCCGTGGCAGTCGTTGCAGTCTATTACGTTGAACTGGTCGGTCTCAGCCACTCCCACCGCAAAGCTGTTGGACTGCCAGGTGCCCATCGTAACGCTGTCATTCAGGTCTCCGCCGCCGGTTGTATCAAGGACTATTGACGTGACCTTGGACTGGACAAGGGAAGCAGCGTCAGCCTCAAAGTCGTAGTAGATACAGAGGTATTCAGTGCCAGTAAGGGACCAGGCAATGGCTATAGGTGTGTCCGAGGCGTCCCAGTTTTCGGCAGTGGAGCCTGTGGCCACAACGGTTCCGCAGTCTGCGGCTGAAGATATATTGGCTATAGCCTTGTCAATGTGCGTGGCTCCGCCTGCAAAGTTGTCCTGTACCCCTACGTTCGTGATAACACATTCACCGTCATCAACGACCGAGCAAGTAAGGGTTACCTTCTGCATCAACACGCCCAGGTCGCTGGGGTCTGCTGTTGTCGCGTTTACAACGTTGGAGCCTGAAAGCACATCACCCGTTGCCCCCGTGGGCGTGCCGGTGTCTGTGGTTCCGGACGAGATGTTGCCCACGTTGTCCTGTGCACAGACCATGTACCAGATCTGTGTGCCGTTTGAAAGCGGGGTATCATTATAAGTGGTAGTAACGGAATTCTGGGTGGCGAGCAATGTGTCGTTGCCGTCTATGGAACAGTTTGCGCCTATTGCCGAGTCAGGCGAGTTCACCACCAGGTATGTGTTCGTAGTATCGAGATTGGAGCCTGAGTCCGAAGCCGCGGTCCAGCTTAGTCCGTTTGAGCCGTCGCCCGGGTTAACAGTAAGCGTCCCGTCTGTTGGAGCGCTGGTATCACCGACCACTGTGTTTGCCACACTGCTCTGGCCCGTACCTCCGGTGCTCGTGGCGTTTGCCAACAGATTATATGTCGTTGTATCGGTTGCCGCAACGCCCGAAGCCGTACATGTCCAGTTGGGCGAGGAGCCGCCAACCGACCCGGATACGGTCCATGAACCGCCGTTATTCGTAGAGAAGTCACAATCCGTTACAGTGCTCTCTGCCTCGGTCATGTTGGCGGACACGTCATATGAAGCGTCAACATAGTCGGTCCCTGAATCATAGAAAACGTTCGAAGGCGTGACATCGCTCACCGTTGGAGCGGTAACGTCGCCGCCAGCCGAGGGCGTGCCTGTGCCCGCATTAGAGTCAGGCGTTACAGTGTCGTTCCATGTGCCGCAGTTGTCCACCGCAAACACTGCATAGTAATAAGTAGTGCCGTTCGAAGGCGGCCCCGTAGTGTCGGTCGTAACGTCCTCACCGCCAGAAGGAGTGTCGTTCGTGTAAACATTTGTCCCTGGAGGTGCCGCCGTATGGTCCGTGACATAACCACCCGTGTTCCTGATGGCTATGAGCTGGTCCAGGTCTCCGTCACCGGGAATGGTCCAGGAGATGGGCACCTGTCCGTCCTGTCCGCTGGTGGCGGAGAATGCCGTTATGATCGACGGGGCGGCATCGATGTTGAACGTATTGCTGGTGTCAGTCGAACCGTTATTGGTCCCCGAGGATAGCGTGAAGGAGTTAATTTTGGCCGTAGCGGCCCCTGTCGCTCCGGCGTTCAATGTCAGCCATATCTTGAAATTGGTCGTGGTGCTGGCGCTCACAGGCAAAGCCGCACCCAGGGAAAGCGCCTGAGTGTTGCTGGCCGGAGCCCCGGACGTATGGTAATTAGTCAAGTCGTCCGAACTGTTTATAAATATTGCTGACACATCAGTATAGTCCGTAAGGCCTACTATCACGTCTGTTATTGTCGTGGCGCCGCCGGTGCTCTCAGTAGCCCCAAACTGGTCCACATATACTTTGGAGCCAGGGCATGGAGTCGTGTCTGTAGGATCTGTCCCGGTGACTACCGCCACAGTGGGCGTAGCTCCCCCAGTAATCGTCTGGTCAGCATCCACAGAATCATTGTTGACGAGCGACGCAGTTCCAGTGCCGCCGGATATATATGAGTTTATCTTATTTCCAACAGTTGCGCCAGCCGCGAGGTTTACGCGGATCGCAGCATCAACAAAGGCCCCTGCGGTAAGACCAGTACAGCTTGCTGTATCATTAGGAGCCGTGGGAACAGGGGTAAGCGTGCAGATTAGCGCTGCTCCTCCTACATCCCAAGCCTCAACCCCCGTGATGTCGTCGGAGTCAAAGGTTCCACCAAATGTCACGATAAGGCTATTGAGCTTGGCGCCGCTGGGTGCTGTTCCTACCCACGAGCTCGTCACATTGCCGCTAGTGTTCGGGGCCGGAAACAGCTCCCCGGGGTCGGTACCGTCGGCTATTGCATAGTCTCCGGTGGCAAATGCGTCCTGAGGTGCAACGAATATCCCTATCGCAAGCATGAGGAACAGTACGGCCATGAACACAGCAAGGCCGCTGGCCGTCCTCCCGGCCGTCGTCATTATCCTTCCATATCCTCGTGGCATTCTGCTCCTCACCTCGCCTTCTATATTGGATTTTGTCCTGCTCTGTTGTGTCCCCGCGAACGCGAACTTGCGGCTACTATTTGTGCTCATAGCGCAAGCACCTCCGCAGGGTAGAAATCTTGTATGCCCTTCCTGATTTTCTCGCTGGTCATAACACCCCAGGCCTCGATAGGGTTGTAATCGTCCGTTAAGACCACTCCCTGTGATGAGGCGAACGTCCGCTCCTTTGAAAGCATCTCGCCCAGGAGCGTGCAAACCCCTTCTATGTCGCAGCCCTCAAGCTCCCGCCTGAGTTCCAGCTCGCCCTCAGAGGCCAGGAACACGATGTTCCCGAACTCCGACTTGTCGTAAACGGAAAACGCTTTTACATGCGGGAAAGCTTCCTTAAGCGTCAGATACATGGAAGCTGGTATCCTCACGCCCTTGCCCTGCTTAAACCCGAAGGAATTTATCGCCAGGACACCGTCATCCTTGAGCACGCCGGACACCTCCGCAAACATCTCCTTTGTCATGAGTTGGAAGGGAGGCGTGTCAGAACCCACAAAAGCGTCGAACAGCACGATATCGTATTTCTTCTCGCTGTTTTGAATGAATGCGCGTCCGTCCTGGACAAAGACCCTGTCCACGGGGGAACTGAACCCGAAGAACTCACGCGCTATGTCCACCACCTTCTGATCTATCTCGATGGAATCAACAGAGAATCCGTGCTGCTCAAATCTCGTTGTCACGCTCCCGCCCCCAAGACCTACCACCAGGACATCCCTTGCCTCAGGACGCATGAAACGTGTGATCTCAAAGTAATACGCATAAGAATGAAGCGAAAGGCCCGTATTGAGGTTGATACCCGTATGGCCTGCACCATCAATGCTCAGCCAGCGCTTGTTCTCTTTATCTATGACCTTGAGCTGACCATAGAAGCTCTCGGTCTTGTGCCTGACCTCAAAGCCCTCAACAGCCTCAAGCTTACCGGTAGACATCAAGCCCGCAATACAAAGAACAATAAGCGGAATACCTATCGCCGCAATGGCGTACTTTTTGTCCATGACCTCCCAGGTCGCCCAGAGCACAAAGAGTATTCCCGCAAGCAGGTAGATCGTCTTCTTGGTCCCGACATTCGGGATCAGCACAAAGCCCGTAAGTACGGTCCCTACAAAGCTTCCCACAGTGGATATGGCAAACAGGTTGCCTGCGGTTGCGCCCACAACCTTCAGTTTGTCCGTAAGCATCTTGATCGCGTATGGGGTGACCATCCCCAGGCCTACCAGAGGTATAGTGAACAACACAAAGGCGCTGGCCAGCGCCCCGCCCCTTATGCCAAGCGGAAGCATGGCCCTCAGGACCGTATCCGCAATGATCGGGATCAGAAGCACCGCGACACCGGAGGCCATGATCAGCCTGTAGAGCACACGGGTCGCCCTTGCGTCCATCTCGTCGGTATGCATGTCGCCAGAGTCCAGTTGGACGACCCTGTCGGCCACCTTTCCTCCAAGCCAGTAGCCTATGGCAAGTGCCACAAGGGCCACCGAGATGAGAGAGGACCAGACGTAGAGGCTCACACCGTAGTACGGCCCTATGATCCTTGTGCCCAGAAGCTCAAGCACCATGATCGCCGCTCCGGTGAAGAAAAGCGTCATGAATATGTAGTATCTCCCACTGCCTCTTAACAAATCCTCATTCCCCTTTTCCATGGCAAGATATCATCTTCGATACACTCGCAACCCGAAGGAGAAGCGCGGTCAGTACAGCTGCCACAAATCCGCACATGCCCCAATCAGTATATACGCCTGTGGCAATCGTGAATCCGGTGTACTGTTCAGCATGGTGGGTTATTGCAGCAAAGGCATCCGGGACGAACGCCCCGGCCGACATGGCAGCAAAGACAAGCAACTGCACGGCAATGCGCACATCTGGCCTGCTTTTTTGTCCCCGCCGGGACAATGTATTTATCCTATTCGAACCCGCCATCTCTGTTCCTCACCTCGCGCTTCAATATTCTATTTTAAGCCTTACCCCTCCATGGCCTAATGTCTATGGGTAGCTCTGCCATTCAGGGGACGTCCTGAAGTGGCAGTCCACGTTCGAGCAGGTCTTGAGATCCTCGGTATGGTCTGTGCCTGGGGTGCCAGTGTATGTGGCATTACCCGTAGGCCCGAACGTATATGTTGTGTTCACGATGACCGTCCTGTTGCCAGCAGCAGGATCGCCCGTCTCGTGCGTGGCAGTCGAGTGGCACACGCCGCAGACTTTCTCGAACTTGTCAACCGCATGGTCAAAGGTGTCCGCATCCGGATCAAGCGCAGGCAGTGAGCCAACTGTCAGCAGATGGTTCACATGCACCACGTGTGCGCCCTTGCTCTCGGTTGATGTGTCCAAATAGGCCTTGCCGTCCAATGCGTCAGGCGGGTATCCGTGGCAGCCGCTGCAGCTTCCGCCCTGGAAGGCGTTACCGTCGTTGACAGCGTCCTTGCTGTGCTTGTGGCAGCTCGTGCAGATTCCGCCCTGGTTGTGGTCGTCAGAGGTCGTGTCGTTGTAGTGCTCCATCTTCGGGTCGGCCGCGCTGTTGGTGTGGCATGCGTTACACACGCCCTCGGCATATGGATCACCTGCGCCCTCGTTGTACCTGGTGGTATTCACAGCGAATCCGCCGACGGCCGTAGCCTTCGTGTTATCAGTGAACACGATGGGCGCGCCCACGAGGTTCGATACATTACCCGGGTTGCCGTATACGCCGTCCGTCTTCTTGGCGGTCCTGGCGTGGATCATCATCATGTTGTTGTTATCACCGTGCGGATCGTGGCAATCCCAGCAGAAGCGTCCGCCGTTGTTGGGGCTCAGGCCGTGTGCTGCCATCTGGTGCCACTTGTCCACCTTCACAACACCCGTTGTGTCAACGTCGGCAAGTACATCGCCCGGTGTGGGATCGAAAGCAGAGTCTGTCGTATTGCTGTCATGGCAGGCCAGACAGATGTCGTTCCATCCGTCCACATCAGGCACCTCTCCGTTCGAGGAGTTGTACAGCCTGAACGGGTTGGCCGCATCGTCATGGGGAGCGCCAGCGCTATTGTCGTGGCAGTAGCGGCAGCCGTCCTGGGAGCTTACATCAAAGTTAGCCGCAGGGTTGCCGCTGGCATAAGCTACGGTGCCTCCGTGGCCCTCCACAAGCCACTCACCCGTGTTCTTTATCAGGGCGAAGTCGCCGTTGCCGTAAATATAGTCGTCATAGTCAGCTGACTCGCTGAAATGGCAGTCGCGGCATGTAAGTGCTGCCCCGCCCCAGTCGGCGTCGTTGTCGCCGTGGCATGCAACGGTCGAGCACGTGCCGTATGTGGAGTTTCCAGGCGCTCCGGTGTCGTCGGAGTATCCACCTGATATGTTCGTGGCATTGGCCACGTTTATCTGGTTGTTCGGGTGGTTGGCTACAGCGTAGCTTCCGCCGCTTACATGACACTTATCACATGTGTAGTTGTTGTCGGTCACGTGCTTCGGGTGCGTGCCGGAAGCGGGCGCACCGTTTTTGATCGCAGTGCCAGCTGTGCCGTCGTTGTGGCAGGAAACGCAGTCGGTTATGCTTCCGCCCCAGTCCGGCGTCTTGTAGTCGCCGGCAGAGCCGTCCAGTGTCTGACCGTTTCCTGTGGTCTCCTGAACCATGCTGTGACACATTACCGTGGCGCAGGTAGACGTGGTTGCAGAGTCTGCCTTGCCGTCGCTCCATGTGCCCGAACCACCATAAGTGGAAGAACTGTTGAAGAACCAGGCCGAGGAGTTCAGTATTCCGTTGACCACCATGCCAACGTGTGTGTTGCTTCCCTCGTGCCCGTGGCAGTCAATACAAGTAAGGGTCACGCCCGTGAGCGCCAGGTGCACGTCGTGCGCGTTTGAGGTGGGCGAGGAGGCGTGGCATGTGCCACACGCTGCTGTTGCATCGTCCCATCTCGGGCTCACAACATTACCACCGGTAAAGTCACCGTGGCAGTACACGCTTGAGCATTCTCCGTATAAACTGTCTCCTGCTGCGAAACCGCTATTAGAGTATGCGGCGCTCGCGCCCGCGTTGGCAGCAAGGAAGGCATGGTTCACGTTCTGATCAGCGTGGTTTGCCTGGCCTGAGCCAAGACCGTCATGGCAGTCGTTACATGCTATGTTCACGCCGCCGTAAGCAAGGTGCTCGTTATGCGCCTGGGTCTGCATCGTGGAGGCATCGCCCTGCACGCCGTCTGCAAGGTGGCACTTGCCGCACTGGGCGCTTGATGCAATACCCCATACCGGCGAGTTGTACACAGGGGGCGTGCCGCCAGAGGCGTTCTGGCCCGTGCTGTGGCAGTACACGTTAGTACAGGTATTCGTGCCCTTGGTGAAGTTGTCGTACTTGTCGGCATTACTATCGTATGCTCCAGCAATGGCTACGTTCACCACACCGTCCACGTGGATGCTGTTGGCAAACACCGTGGATCCATCTGCTGTGGTGTCGCTGTGGCAATTCGCACAGTCAGTACCCGCGCTCATGTGCTCATCGTGGCTGTTCTCGTCACTGGAGGCCGGTGCGTTGGCGTAACCAGGCTCCGGATCAGTAGAGCCGTCACCGTGACATTTGCCGCACTTGTAGTCCAGAGAGCCCCAGTTGGCCCATGCGTCGTTGTACTGTATCGTGCCGTCGTAGTTACCGTCGCTGTGGCACCTGATGTTGTTGCACGCCGTGCCGTCCATCGCCACACGGTTGTCTATCGTACCGTTTACGTGGTTGCCGATCTTGCTTGAACCTATGACCCGGTTACCAATGTCCAGCGTGCCCGCGTGACAGTCGTAACACTCAAGCTCGCTGCCCACGTACGTAGAGTTGTCCAGGTGCGTGGCATGGCTGCCCGTTATCATCGGGCTTGCTGTGTCCTTGTCATTATTATGACAACCTATACAGCCCGCAGGAAGCGTTGATGTCCAGTCGGGCGTTGTGTTCGGACCACCGCCAAGGCCGTCGTCGTGACAGTTGCTGGTGGAGCAGACGTTTGTACCATCATCAAACGTGCCGCCCGCGGCGGTGTTCATTATCACGTTAATAACGCCGTTTACGTGCCAGTCGTAGTCCTCAAGCGCGGAGTTGGTTATGTCCGACGCCGTATCCTCATGACACGTGTCGCATAGCGCGTTGGCCATAACCGTGCCACCGGCTATGTGCTTGGAGTGCGCGTTTGTGATGGGCAATGCATTGTGACAGCTGTCACAAGCCATTGCCGCACTGTTCCAGATGGGCGTCGTGTTCGGGACACCACCCGTGCCGTCGTCGTGGCACTTGGTGGACGAACATACCGTATTGGTCCAGCTGAAGTTGCCGTCAGCCGTTGGCGTGCCTCCTATGCTGTTATAGGCGCTTGCCCCGGCGTATGTATCGTTGAACAGCACTTCAGCGGTACTGTCTGCCGTTACCTCACCCCCTGCGTGGACAGTGTCGTCGTGGCACACACCGCACTTGAACTCGTATGCCGTGGTATTGGATACCCTGCCCGCCGTGTAGTCTGCGGCCACTGTCGTCGTGTTGTAGTGCTTGGCGTGGCTGCCAGGCAGTTCGCTTGAAGCATCGTGACACTCGTTACAGGCAAGCGAAGCGCTGCCCCATACCGGCGTGCCCGTGTTATGGCAATACAGGTTCGTACATTTCCTCGTGCCCGAAGTGTAGTTGTCGTACTTGTCGGCGTTGTCGTCATATGCACCGGCTATGGCCACGTTAACCACTCCGTCCACGTGTATCCCCGTGGTCGTCACAGATTCCCCGTCGCTGGTGGTGTCATCGTGGCAGTTGGCACAGTCTGTAAGTGCAACCACGTGCTTATCATGGCTGTTGTAGTTGCCTATAGCCGCTCCAGTGTTGGCGTAGGCAGGCTCCGGGTCCGTGGAGCCGTCACCGTGACAGTTGCCGCACTTGTAATCCAGAGAGCCCCAGTTGGCCCCTGCGTCATTGTACTTCACCGTGGCCCCGTAGTTACCGTCGCTGTGGCACCTGATGTTGCTGCACTCACTGGCGTCCACCGCTACCAGGTTGTCTATCGCGCCGTCTACGTGCTTGGCAAGCTTCCCAGAGCCTATGGCCTGGTTGTCTCCCATGTCCATAGTGGCCGCGTGACAGTCGTAACACTCAAGTATGCGGCCCACGTAGGCCGCGTTGTTTATATGTGTGGTATGGCTTCCGCTGTTCATTACGTTGCCGCCGGCCGCGTCCTTGTCATTGTCATGACAACCTATACAGTCGGTTGGGAACGCCGCGTCCCAGTCGGGCGGGTTCGTGTTCGGGTTGCCGCCCAGTCCGTCGGAGTGGCAGTAGAGGCTTGAGCACTGCTTCGTGGCAGTACCGCTCCAAGAGCCGCCTGCGGCTACATTGGAGAAGATAACGTCCACGCCGAAGTTCACGTGGTTTGCTATCTTGCCTGCTGGTATGGCCTTATCCGCGTCAACTGTACCTGCGTGGCACTCCGAACAGGTGAAGTCATAAGAACCCACGTGTGTCGGGTGCATGGTGGTCACCACCAGGTCAGTGGCATCGCCGTGGCAATTTTTGCAGTCGCCTGACGTGAGGGAGCCGTCTCCTGTATCCCAGTTGGCAAGCGCGTTGGGCACGCCGCCCGCACCGTCGCTGTGGCAGTAGATGGAGTAACAGGCCCTGATGGCCCCAAGGTTATTAACTGTAGTGGACGGGCCCTGTGAATGCCGGTAGACCGTCGAGTTTTCGATCGCTGGAGCGTTAAACGTACCGCCATCCACCGCATTGATCCTGAAACCCATGGTCACATTACCAAAGGGCGAGGTTATATGGTCGTTTCCAGTTGAACCACCGCCGTTGTGGCAGGTCTGGCAGATATATCCCTTTCCAACTGCATGGTAGCTGTGCTGGCCCCATGCAGTTGCAGCGAAATCACCTTCAGTCCTCTGGGTCAGCTTAAGCGTTGCAACGGTGTTGACCATGGTTAAAGCGTTCTCAGGAGGCTGACCGTGGCAGCCCGTACAGGCTATCCCCTGAACAAGCCCGTCAATATGGAGGCTCGGGTCGTTGAAGGTACCATCGTCGTCTAGATGCAGGTGACAGGTATCGCAATCAGAGAGTGACTGGTCTGCGTTATGGTAGCTGAGCACGTCTGGAGGACTCAGGTGACACTTGTCACAGTCTCCGGTCAGGTCAGGCCCTGTGTCCAGGTAGGTCGTATTAGCCCATACCGGGGTGTTACCAACGCCCGGTGAAGTTCCGAAGGGCATTTTGTTGCCATGACAGTATGTGTTTGCGCAACTGTTGGTTCCCACATTATAAGCAGGGGAAAGCGCTCCTGAATTATTGGAAAGCGCGTTATTGAAAGGCACTTCCGCAGGGCGTGAGGCATCAATATGTCCTGCGCTGGTCGGAGTAGCAGGCACGTCGTGGCAGGAAACACAGTCAATGTTGTTGGATATGCCGGCTGATGCATTCAGGTGTGCCAGGTGCGCGCCTACATTGGCATCAGCAGCGGATATGTTACCGTCAAGGTCCTGACCCGTGCCGCCCGGCGCCATCTGGATCTCTGTGGCCGAGCCCGCGGTCTGGACACCGTGGCACTTGGTACAGTCGTCAATGCCTGATAGGTCCGTTGCCCATGTGGGTGAGCCCGCAGGCCCGTGACAAATGGTAGTGGAGCAGGCGTTTGCGGCAAAGCCCTCTGAGGCGTCCACTGTGTTCAAGCCGTTTACGTGTAATGAGTAGTCCGAAATGGTTGTATCGTCCGTCAGTACGGTGTCATGACATTCCGTACAGTTATAGGAGTTGCCAGTGGTGTTCGTATGCGCGTCGTGTGCATCAGGCAGATTCGATATTGTCGCTCCGGCCTTGTCGTGACAGCTGGCGCACTCGTCGGAAAGAGAAGAGTCCCAGTTTGGCGTTTCCAGCGCTGCCGCGGTCGGGCCGTGGCAGTATACATTGTCGCAGTTGGCCGTCCCAAGGTCGTATGCACCACTACCAGAGGATACGTTGCCCCATGCTATGGTCTTTACGAAGTTTACGTGCGCGGCGTTCTTGATCGCGGGGACCGTGCTGTTGTCGCCCTGGTCCGTGGTGTCACCGTGACACTCATAGCAGTCGAACTGGTAGTCGTTCGTACCGCCCGAGGCGTGCTTGTCGTGCGCGTCGACGATCATCGGCGAGGCGTGACAGCTGTTGCAGTTAAGTGAGCCGCCGTCCCAGTCAGGGGTCTGCGCGAAAGCGCTCGCAAGGCTCGCCCCGTCGCTGTGGCAGTAGATGCCGGTACAGGTCCTTACATCACTGCTATCATCAACTATCGTTGTACCTGCATCACCAGACTCAACGATCCATGAGGAGTTGGCAAACGCGAGACCGTTAACAAATGTCGCTTCACCGCTGAGCACATTGCTGAAGCCCATCGTGATCTGGTCATCAAACTTGTGCTCAGGGTCCTCCGCGCCACCGCCATCGTGGCAGTAGGTGCAGGTGCCCTTGCCTTTGGCAACGTGTGCCTGGTGCGCGCCCGCGTCCATGCCCGAATACCATGGGTAGTTGTTCGATGAGGTCTGATTTACGACCGTTGCATCCGAAGGGGGCTGGCCGTGGCAGCCGCTGCAGTCGGCGTCAAAGCCTTCCTTGGGCAGCTCGTGGCATCCGCTCGTGGTCCAGCAGTTCGTGGCCCCGTCCGATGGATTGTCCTTGTGCCAGGTGTTGGCATAGTCTTCCACAATGCCATCAAAATCCTCGCCGTACTGTGCGTAACCCATGTTGAATGACGCGGTCTTGAGGTGGCAGACCACACAGACGGCGTCCTGAGCGTTTATGCTCCAGGCCGGAGAATATATGCCGGATGAATTGAAGAACTTGACTGGCCGCCAGACGTTGATGTTTATAAAGCCGTCGCCTCCTGGAACAGTGCCGTTGGAGTTCACGACCTGGCTGCCCGTGCGCATCTCGCCACGCATCATCTTGCCGTAGGCAATGGCGACAGAGCCGAGACCGGCATCGTAAATCGGGCGCACAGTGTTTATAACAGCAGATTGGCCAGCAGTGGAATTGACTATCTTGTAAGACAGTCCCCACGAAGGAGGTCTCGTAGTATCTATAAGGGTATAGCCGACCCACTGGTCGGTCGGCCAGCCACCAGCATTTGCAAATGTTACAGAAACTTCATTGGCCACCACGCCGGTCACGGTTGCGGTCTCCAATAAGGCGCCAGAGTCAGCGGTACCGTTATACGCCTTCATGTTCACATATACATTGTTTTCCTGAAACCATATCTGTTCCTGGTTGTGGGGGTCGTGGCAGTCTATACAGTCCGTGGCCCAGGGGCCGTAGGATAATTCAGAGCCAGTCGTTCTGGAGGAGTGGGTCACCTTTGAGAAATCGGCCGCCGCGCCTCCTGTGCGGTGACACTCTTGGCAGGCCTGATTGACGGGGGTGTTGTCAATTAGGCCACCGGTGGTATAACTACCCGATGCAAGTAAATCATGACAGTTACGACAACTGGTCAGGTTGTTATGCGGCGCGTCAATAGCGAACGCCGCGGATGCGGTCAACACCAAAAAGAGCGCCGCAATTCCTACTATTATCCCTGTCCTGGCCTGCCTCATCAAATCACCCCCTCCTTACTGCTGGCCCGCGGTCTGGCCCAACGTAACCGTTGCGCCGTATATGTTCGCATTAGTGTATGCCTTGAACTTATTTATGAAGACGCCGTCAGCGCCATATATCCTTATTGTAGTGGAACTCAGGCTTGATTGCCCCTCGGTGACCACCACCTCGGCAGCCCCGTCAGAGTTGATGTCGCCCGAGGCTATCATGATCCCGGTGGCTGGCCCTTCAAAATCAAGAACTTGCGTGCCATCGGCCTCAAATGCGACTATCCTCGAGGCACTGTCAGAGCGGTCCTCAAGGCGTGTGACCAGTATCTCGTCAACCCCGTCGGCGTCTATATCGCCGGCCGTGATATCAGCCGACTCGAAGCTCACGCCCGCGGCTATCTCGCTGGAGGACACGACGCTCCACGGCCCTGCGCCGGAAGCTATCTCCCATATCCTTATATATACCTCCCTGCCACCGGTCCCGGCCCTGGTGGTCAGGATCTCGTCCATCCCGTCGCCGTCGATGTCACCGGTGGAGACGTTTACGCCGAAGCGGTCAGTGTATGCGAAGAAATAAAGACCCGTAGTATCGAACACTCCGCCTGAGTAGCTGTAGGCCGTTACGAGCGCCTCGTCTCCCCTTTCGGTGCCTGAGCCAACGATGATCTCATCCGTGCCGTCGCCGTCAAGGTCGCCAGTGGCTATGTCGATATTGTCCACGCCCTTGAAGCCCCAGTGCCTGATGCCAGGTATCGCGGTGCCGTCGCCTCTAAAAGCCCTGATAACCCCGTTAGCGTCAGCAATAACTATATCGTCCACACCGTCTCCGTCTATGTCGCCGGATGCGGCCACGGTGCCTCCAAGGGTCTCGCCCCTCGACTTCTTCTCTATAATGAAGGAATCAAGAGCGGTCCCGTCGCCGTCGAAGACCTTGCCGGTGTCGCTAATGCTCCACTTCGCGGCCCCGCCCATGGTTACTATGATATTGTTGGCCTCGCGGAGGTCCGTATAGTTGCCGGTAAACGTTATGGTGTCCTGTCCGCTCAGGGTCAGGCTGTAAGTGGCTGGCGTTAAATAGCCCTGGACCGGGTCGAAAGTGATCGTGTACTCTCCCGGCGATACATCATATATAGTGCTCAGCAGGCCGCTTCCGGAATAGCCCGTGGGGCCTGATATGGAATAGTTCGAGGTCGCCACGTTGGTTACAACCTCTATAGTGCCGCCTTCATAGTATTCAAGTCCCACCGGCACGGTCACGTCAGCAATAAAGGCGCAACCCGCGCTTACAGTAATGTTGCCAGCGTAGTTGCCGCTTGAGACCCCGCTCAGCGCTGCTGAATCTATGCTTACAGAACCAATGGTATCAGTACCAGAGGGCCCGGAGGCCGGGGCCACCGAGATCCACGCCTCGTCCGCGGAGGCGCTCCAGCCTATCAGCCCGGTCTGGTCGCCGTCTATGTTTACCGTCAATGGCTTGGATGCGGGAGAATTATTGCCGTTTACAAGGAAGTCATAAGGAGCGCCGTTCTGGGTAACCACAAGTGAAGGAGGACCGTACACGCCCAGGGTTACCTGTATGACCGCCGTGCCCCCCTCTGAGGATACGGTCACGTTGCCTGTGTATGTATCCACGTCAAGGCCGCTTTCGTCAACGCTTACCAGGATGTCCTCGGAACCCGTGCCCACGATCGTACCCGAGGAACTGCCCACCGAAAGCCAGGCAGCGTCCGTGGAGGCTGTCCAGTTCATCGTGCCCGGGCCGTTGTTGGATACCGTAAGGGGCTGGCCTGATGGAGATGCCGCGCAGGTCTGTGAGGCGTAATCCATGGTTGAGGGAGAGGTGGTCATGCCCACGTAATCCTCTGTGCTGTAAGTGCGAACCCCTCCCACTGAGGCGTAAATGAACCTGCCGTCGGTGGTGAAGTCAGGTGTGTGCTGGTAAACAGTGCCGTTGGTCGTGGCAACGTTACAGTCCTTTTTTGGTGTTGTTCCATCAAATTCGTATTCCACAATTATCAGGTTGTCCGTATCATCCAATACCTTTACCGTGCCCGCGCCTGCGTCGGTTACGTATACACGGCCCTGGGAATCGATGGCTATGCCGCTTGCGACCTGCATCCGCCCGGGGGCGCCGCTATAACCGTGCGTGATCGGGAGCTTCTTTATGAATGAGCCGTCCGCGGCGCTGAACACATGCGCGCCTGCCCCATAGCCCCATGCCCACCAGTCAGGGTTATCGGGCCAGCTGGCAACATGATTTGGATCCGGGTAAAGAGCGCTGTCTGAAACATAGAGGTTGCCGTTGACCGGGTGGATTGCCAAGTCGGAGGGCCTGGGGATATCGCTGTCAGCGTATCCTCTTCCGCCAAAGGAGAAAAGAGCGGTGCCGTTGATCAGGCTATAGACCTTCACCCCGTCGGCAAGCTTGTCAGCAACGAATATCTTGGTGCCGTCGGAAGCCATCGCAGCCGGGTACTTGAACTCGGCCCAGCCAGAGCCAAGGCTGAACTGATACTTGAGGGAGGAATCATAGACCTCTACCTCGCCCTTGAACCCGCCTTTGGTCTTTCTGCCCTTGCCAATGAACACCGTGTCGCCATATACGTCAACGCTGATGATATCCTTGAACCTCTTGCCCTGAATATACGTACCGTCGGAATGATACACTTTAAGCATGCCGCCGTATATGTCGGCAACATAGACCTTGCGGTCCTCTCCTGCCGCGGCGCGCGCTATATCGGCCTCACCCTGTGAAACACCAAACTGCCCAAGATACTGGATGTCCGGGCAAACCGCGGAAAAAGCCGGGTTGACACCTAGAGCCATTAATACTATCGCGAACAAGATTGCGCGTTTCATGGCAGCCTCCTGTATATTTCCGACACGGTATATTTGTATATTAATAGCGAAATGGCGCATAGCACCTATGCAATTTGCGGTAAAAGACGCTATTTCATTTCGCCAGCGTTTCATAACCCCTTGATTCACATCATTTGTTACGTTTATATATCTATTCCACCCTTTACTCTCATATATATAACTGCAAAAAGAATGCCATTGTCCACATATTGGTAAAGTAATATGAACCTGAATACTCATAGGTGTAATGACAGGTCGGAAAAAACATGAATTTCCCTGCCTGAAATATTCGTTTCCATGTCTATTACTATAGCAGTGTATTCTATACTTGTAAACGGACATGCTTGCCGGCAATGGTGAAATCTCATCTTAGACCTCCCCCATTTGGAATTAAGCCTGATTAAGCCACAATTCACATATCCACCTTTGTTCAGCCAAGTACCTCTGGATGAGTTCTGTCTCAGTCGATTTGCCTGATTCGATCCGGCTGCCCCTCTTTAAAAGCCCTTTCTTCCTGGTTTTTCCAGAGCCGCAATTCGGGCATTTTTTTGCTAATTATTCACCTCATTCACCTCATTCACCTCGCTGAATAATTATGCACTTAACCCTATGATTATTAAAAGCTTTTAGGGGGTTTTAGACACACGTATTTAGTATTCCGGACAAGGTCAGCCATATTATTGCAGGAGTGTGAAAGACGAGGGAGACTTCTTTACTTGTTATGGCACTGGACGCAGAGATAGCTGCCAGGATTCAAGGTTAAATAAGCATTACATCTGAAAGGGCGGCGGGGAGGGCCGGTGCATCTCGCCGCCGCCCTTTAAAATCTTGGCTCTATGCTACGCTATAGCGCCCTTGCTATTTCGATAAGTTCAACTGCAATGGCCGCGTCTATCTTCTTGCCGGCCTGAGCGCTCACATGGTTGATGAATGCGCCCAAGGCTCCGTTTTGGACCTGAGAGACGAGGCTGGTTTCCATTTGCGGAGCTATCAGGCCATCAACAACGAGTTTCCTGATCAGCGCGATTACACCTTCTGAATCAGCCGCGAACATCGTGAAGCCAAGTGAGCCTTCAGGGCTAAGGTTGCCTGAACCGTCTTTTGCGCTATACAGGACGGTATGGCTACCGGTTGTTGAGACTGTCAGGCTGGCATACCCTCCGTTTACCAGTGTAAACGCTCCGTCTAGGTTATAAATCGTCTGGGCAACGTTTCCGCAGGTGTCGCTAGCAGTTATAGTGACTGTTACGTCAGAAAAATAGTCGCCCGTGCCCAGTTGGTCGCCGGTGATGGCCGCTTCAACGTTCGGCGGGGTCG